>CAXTNN010000137.1:0-9305 GCA_964245545.1 uncultured Acetobacteraceae bacterium
CGGGGATGCCGGCCTCGAAGTTGTCCTGCTCGCGCACGATCGCCTCGTAGACCTTGGTGCGGCCCGATACGTCGTCGGACTTCACCGTCAGCATCTCCTGCAGCGTGTAGGCAGCGCCGTAGGCTTCCAGGGCCCAAACCTCCATCTCGCCGAAGCGCTGGCCGCCGAATTGGGCCTTGCCGCCCAAGGGCTGCTGCGTCACCAGCGAGTAGGGGCCAATCGAGCGTGCGTGGATCTTATCGTCCACCAAATGGTGCAGCTTGAGCATGTAGATGTAGCCCACCGTCACCTTGCGCTCGAAGATCTCGCCGGTGCGCCCATCCGTCAGCGACACCTGGCCAGATGTGGCAAGCCCCGCCTTGGTCAGCATGGTCTCGATGTCGGACATGCGGGCGCCGTCGAACACCGGCGTTGCGATCGGGATACCTTTCTTCAGGTTGTCCGACAGCTCCAGCAACTGATCATTGCTCATCGGCAGGATCTGCTCGACGAACTCCTGCTCGCCATAGATGTCCTTTAAGCGGTCCAGCAACTCCTGCCGCTTCTCGCCGGTGCGGCGGTATTCCTCCACCAACTCGCCCACCTGTCGGCCGAGATTGGCGCAGGCCCAGCCTAAGTGCGTCTCCAGGATCTGCCCCACGTTCATCCGGCTCGGCACGCCAAGCGGGTTGAGCACCAGGTCCACCGGCGTGCCATCCTCGAGGAATGGCATGTCCTCCAGCGGCGTCACCCGGCTGACCACGCCCTTGTTGCCGTGGCGCCCAGCCATCTTGTCGCCGGGCTGCAGCTTGCGCTTCACCGCGACGAACACCTTGACCATCTTCATCACGCCGGGCGGCAACTCGTCGCCGCGCTGCAGCTTCTCCACCTTGCTGTCGAATTGCGCGGTGATCTTGCCCACCGCCACGTCGAACTCACGCTTCAGCGTCTCGATCTCGGCCATCACCACGTCATCCTGGACGCCGATGTTGCGCCAGTTGCCGCGGCTGAATTCGGCGAGCACCTCGCCCGTGATCTCCGACCCGGCCTTGACACCCTTGAACCCGCCGGATGCCTTGCGGCCGAGCAGCTTCTCCTGCAACCGGTTGTAGAACGAGCGCTCCTGGATGGCGCGTTCGTCGTCCCGGTCTTTGGCCAGCCGCTCGATCTCGGCGCGCTCGATCGCCATGGCGCGCTCGTCCTTGTCCACGCCACGGCGGCTGAACACGCGGACGTCCACGATGGTGCCGGTCACCCCAGGCGGCAGCTTAAGCGAGGTGTCCCGCACGTCGGACGCCTTTTCGCCGAAAATGGCGCGCAACAGCTTCTCTTCCGGCGTCATCGGGCTTTCGCCCTTAGGCGTAACCTTACCCACCAGGATGTCGCCCGGATTCACTTCCGCGCCGACATAGACGATGCCCGCCTCGTCGAGGTTCTTCAGCGACTCTTCGCCCACGTTGGGGATGTCGCGGGTGATTTCCTCCTGCCCCAGCTTGGTGTCCCGCGCCATGACTTCGAACTCCTCGATGTGGATCGAGGTGAACACGTCGTCGCGCGCAATCCGCTCGCTGATGAGGATGGAGTCTTCGAAGTTGTAGCCGTTCCAAGGCATGAACGCGCACAGCACGTTGCGCCCCAGCGCCAGCTCGCCCAGCTCCGTCGAAGGCCCGTCGGCAATGATGTCCCCGGTGACGACCCGGTCTCCCACCCGCACCAGCGGGCGCTGGTTGATGCACGTGGACTGGTTGGAGCGCATGTATTTGCGTAGCCGGTAGATGTCGACGCCCGCCGTGCCGCCATCCTCGCCCGAGGCTCGCACTACAATCCGGGCGCCGTCGATCTGGTCCACGATGCCAGCCCGCTTGGCCACAATGGTGGCGCCTGAGTCGCGCGCCACCGCCGCTTCCATGCCGGTGCCAACCAGCGGCGCATCAGCGCGGATCAACGGCACCGCCTGGCGCTGCATGTTGGAGCCCATCAGCGCGCGGTTGGCGTCGTCGTTCTCCAAGAACGGGATCAGCGCTGCCGCGACCGACACCAACTGGCGCGGCGACACGTCCACCGCGGTCACGTCCTCGGGGCGCACGAGCCGGAAATCCCCGCGGTTGCGCACCGAGACCAGCTCCTGGCTGAAGTGCCCAGTACCATCGGTAGGGGCATCGGCCTGCGCCACAATCAGGCGCTCCTCCTCCATGGCGGAGAGGTATTTCCAGCCGTCCTGCACCGTGCCGTCCTTGACCAGACGGTATGGGGTCTCGATGAAGCCGTACTTGTTCACCTTGGCGTAAGTCGCCAGCGAGTTGATCAGGCCGATATTCGGCCCTTCCGGCGTCTCAATGGGGCAGATGCGGCCATAATGCGTGGGGTGCACGTCGCGCACCTCGAAACCGGCACGCTCCCGGGTCAAGCCGCCCGGGCCAAGCGCCGACAGGCGCCGCTTGTGCGTCACTTCGCTGAGCGGGTTGGTCTGGTCCATGAACTGGCTGAGCTGCGAGCTGCCAAAGAACTCGCGCACGGCGGCCGCGGCCGGCTTGGCGTTGATCAGGTCGTGCGGCATCACCGTGTCGATATCGACCGAGCCCATGCGCTCGCGGATGGCGCGCTCCATGCGAAGCAGGCCGACGCGATACTGGTTCTCCATCAGCTCGCCCACCGACCGGACCCGGCGGTTGCCGAGATTGTCGATGTCGTCAATCGTGCCGCGGCCATCCTTCAGCTCGCACATGATCTTCACCGTGCGCAGGATGTCTTCCTTGCGCAGGGTGCGGACCGTGTCGGGCGCTTCCTCACCAAGGCGCATGTTCATCTTTACGCGTCCGACGGCAGACAGGTCGTAGCGGCTCTCGTCGAAGAACAGGCCACGGAACAGCGCCTCGGCGGTTTCCGGAGTTGGCGGCTCGCCGGGTCGAATCACGCGGTAGATGTCCACCAGAGCGTCCTCGCGGCCGCCATTCTTGTCCACGGCCAGCGTATTGCGGACCCAGGGGCCGTTGGACTGGTCAACGGCGAGCGTCGGCAGGGTGGTGATCCCCGCCTCCTCAATCCCGGCCAGCCGAGCCTCCGTCAGTTCCTCGCCGGCGTCGGCGTAGATCTCGCCGGTTTCCTCGTTCACCAGGTCGATGGCGACGTAACGGCCGAGCAGGTCGGCGCGGCCCACCAGCACGGTCTTGGTCTTCTCCGCAATCTTGCGGGCGCTGCGGGTGGTGAGCTTGGTGCCGGCCTCGGCCACCACCTCGCCCGTATCGGCGTCGGTGAGCGACTCCGCCAGCGTGATGCCGCGATAGGCCTCCGGGTCAAACGGGCGGGCCCAACCTTTCGGCGTACGGGTGAACGGCACCTGGCCATAGAAGAAAGTCAGGATTTCCTCGGCGTCCATGCCGCGGATTTCGTGAATCTCGATCGGCTCGCCCTTGGCCTGCCGCGCCTCGCGCAGTTCGGCGGTCGCCGCATTGTCCAGCGCATAGAGCAGCGTGGTGACAGGCAGCTTCCGCTTGCGATCAATGCGGACGTAGACGAGATCCTTGCTGTCGAACTCGAAATCGAGCCAACTGCCGCGATACGGGATCACCCGAGCGGTGAACAGGAACTTGCCGGACGAGTGCGTCTTGCCCTTGTCATGGTCGAAGAACACACCAGGCGAGCGGTGCATTTGGCTGACGATGACGCGTTCGGTGCCATTGATGATAAAGGTGCCGTTGTCGGTCATCAGCGGCATGTCGCCCATGTAGACGGGCTGTTCCTTGATGTCGCGGATGGAGCGCGCACCGGTGTCCTCGTCCACGTCCCATACGATCAGGCGCAGGGTGACCTTCAGCGGGGCGGCGAAGGTCATGCCGCGCTGGATGCACTCCTCCACGTCGTATTTCGGCTCTTCCAGTTCGTAATCGACGAACTCGAGCCGGCCGCGGCCAGCGAAATCGTCGATCGGGAACACCGACTTGAACACTTCCTGCAGCCCGGTTTGGGTGCGGCTGTCGGGCGCCACGTTCATCTGCAGGAACGCTTCGTAGGAGGAGCGTTGCACGTCGATAAGGTTGGGCATGGGAGCGACTTCGGGAATTCGGCCGAAGTTCTTGCGGATGCGCTTGGAACCGGTGAAGGACTTTGATATCGCGTTCATGCCAATCCTTGCAGCTCAAGCCGAGTTTGCCTCGGCGGACATCTCACGCTGGGCTCAACCCAGCGGCAAACCAGGCGGCCGATCCGTGGCCGCAAACGGCAGATGGGCGGAAACCGACACCCGGTTCCCGCCCCTTTTCACACTACGGCTTCACCCCTGGCAGCCTGCCGAGGGTGGAGCAATCGAGCTTTACTTGACCTCGACGCTGGCACCCTGATCCTCAAGCTGCTTCTTGAGCTTGGCCGCCTCGTCCTTCGAAACGCCCTCTTTGACCGTCTTGGGCGCACCCTCGACCAAGTCCTTGGCTTCCTTCAGGCCGAGCGCCGTAATCGCGCGCACTTCCTTGATCACGTTAATCTTCTTGTCACCGGCCTTAGCCAGGATCACCGTGAATTCGGTCTGCTCCTCCACAGGAGCTGCGGCCGCAGGCGCACCACCACCGGCCGCAGGGGCGGCCGCAACCGGCGCCGCGGCGGAAACGCCCCACTTCTCTTCCAAGAGCTTGCTAAGCTCAGCAGCCTCAAGCACGGTGAGGCTGGAGAGCTCGTCCACGATTTTCGATAGGTCGGCCATTATCAGACTTCCTTAGATGATGTTCTGTCGGTTCCATGCAAGCCGGGTTCCACAACTGGCCCCCTGAGCCTGTTCACTCTCACGTGTACAGCCGTCAGGCCGCCGCTGCCCCAGACTCGGCGTCCGCCTCGTCCTTCTTGGCATAGGCCCCGAGGACCCGCGCGAGCTGTCCGCCCGGCGCCTGCAACACGCCCGCAATTCGGGTTGCCGGGGCAGCAAGCAGCCCCAGGATCTTCCCGCGCAGCGCATCCAGGCTCGGCAACTCGGCCAGCGCCCGAACCCCATCCGCGTTCAGCGTCTGGGCGCCCAAGGCACCGCCGATCAAAACGAACTTCTCGTTGGTCCTGGCGAACTCCACGGCCACCTTCGCCACCGCCACCGGGTCGTGTGACCACGCAAGCGCGGTCGGACCTTTCAGAAGGGGCTTGATGCCGTCGAATCGGGTCCCGTCCAAGGCAAGCGTGGCCAGACGGTTCTTCGCGACTTTGAAGGTCGCCCCCGCCGCCCGCATCCGCGTGCGCAACTGCGTCACCTCGGCAACCGTCAGCCCCTTGTTCTGAGTGACGACCACCATGGACGTAGCCGCGAACACATCGGCGAGCGTGGAGACGAACTCCCGCTTCTCCGTACGGTCCAAAACCGCTCTCCAGACTATGGCCCCGCGCGTGTGGACCGCGCCGGGCCGGTTTCCCTCGAGGGCGGGCCTGCGCCTGCCCCAGTTCGCCTGTCCACTTCGCCGGAACCGCCGTCAAACCATCGCTGATCTGCTGGCATCCCGTCTCCGGCGCGCGGGCCGTAGCCCCTTAAGTTCCCTGAAGCGGGAACACGTGCCGTCTCGGACAGGTCTCAGCCAAGCGACATGCCCGGCCTGCCCGCCGCCGTGCCGTGCTGGCGCGGCGGCGTATCTCGCTCAGCCAGCCAGGCTCGACACGTCGAGCTTGATGCCGGGCCCCATGGTGGAGGACAGCGCCGCCTTCTGCAGGTAGGTGCCCTTGGCGCCGGTGGGTTTGGCCTTTTGCACCGCATCCACCAGGGCGCGGATGTTCTGCACCAGCTTCTCGTCATCAAAGCTCGCCTTGCCAACGCCGGCGTGGATAATGCCAGCCTTTTCGGCGCGGAACTCCACCTGGCCGGACTTGGCGGCTGCCACGGCGTCCTTCACGTTCATGGTCACGGTGCCAAGCTTAGGGTTCGGCATCAGCCCGCGCGGCCCGAGGATCTTACCCAACCGGCCCACCAGCGCCATCATGTCGGGGGTGGCGATGCAGCGGTCAAACTCGATCTGTCCTGCTTGTACCTTCTCGGCCAGGTCTTCAGCGCCCACCACGTCCGCTCCGGCTTCGGTGGCCTCCGCCGCCTTCACGTTGCGCGCGAACACGCCCACGCGCAGCGTCTTGCCAGTGCCGTTAGGCAGCGAGATGAGGCCGCGGACCATCTGGTCGGCATGGCGCGGATCGATGCCCAGGTTCATCGAAAACTCAACCGTTTCGTCGAACTTGGCGCGGGCGTTGGACTTGATGATCGCCACCGCTTCCTGCAGCGGATAAAGCTTGCTGCGGTCCACCGCCGCCTTGGCCTGATCCAAGCGCTTGTTGGCTGCCATGCTCCTAGCCCTCCACCACCGTCAGCCCCATGGAGCGGGCCGACCCACTCAGCATGCGCACGGCGGCATCCACGTCGTTGGCGTTCATATCTTTCATCTTGGTCTCGGCAATCTCACGCAACTGGCTGATGGTCACCCGCCCGACCGCCGCCCCCTTACCGGGCGTGGTGGTGCCCTTGGTGATGCCAGCCGCCTTCTTCAGGAAGTGGGTGTTGGGCGGAGTTTTGGTGATGAAGCTGAACGTGCGGTCACCAAATGCGGTGATCACGACGGGCACGGGCATGCCCGGCTCCATCTGCTGCGTCACCGCATTGAATTCCTTGCAAAACTGCATGATGTTCAGCCCACGCTGGCCGAGCGCCGGGCCCACCGGCGGCGAAGGGTTCGCCTTGCCAGCCGGAATCTGCAGCTTGATGTAGCCAACGATCTTCTTCGCCATCCCCTGGCCTCCTCCTCGCCGAGGACCGCGGTGCAAACGGCCGCGCGGCGCAAACCGGCGCCGCCCAACCTCCCACGTTCCGAATGAGCGGCGCCTTCTAGTGGGTTGGGTGCTGATTGTCCAGTGTGATGTTGCAAGCCTGGGCTGATAGAAGTTGCAACCCGGGTGGCGCTCGGGCGCTTGGCTCCAGTTAGCCCGGCCGACGCGGCTCAGACCACAAAGGGATCGCTGTATGAACAACCTTCGCATCGAGGAAGGTCGCCCTAACCCATTGGGCGCGACCTGGACTGGGCTAGGCGTAAACTTCGCCTTGTTCTCGGCCAACGCCACCAAGGTGGAGCTCTGCCTGTTCGATGACGACGGTGAGACTGAGATCGGCCGCGTGGCACTACCGGAATACACCAACGAAATCTGGCACGGCTTCCTGCCGGATGCGCGGCCAGGCACGATCTACGGCTATCGCGTCCATGGTCCTTACGCGCCCGAGGCCGGGCATCGCTTCAACCCAAACAAGCTGGTGATGGACCCCTATGCGAAGGGCGTCATCGGCCAGATCACCTGGGCGCCCGAGCTGTTCAGCTACGTGATGGGCCAGGAAGACACCACCTACGACGAGCGGGACAGCGCCAAGTTCGTGCCCAAGGGCCGCGTGATCGACCCGGCCTTCACCTGGGGCGAGGATCGGGCGCCGCGCGTGCCATGGGACCAGACGGTGATCTACGAAACCCATGTGAAGGGGTTCACCAAGTTGCACCCCGCCGTGCCGGAAGCCCTCCGCGGCACCTTCCGGGGCCTGGCGACGCGCGAAGTCGTTCAATATATTCGTTCTCTTGGCGTAACCAGCGTCGAATTGCTGCCCATCCACATGTTCGCCGATGACAGTTACCTGGTGGACAAGGGGTTATCGAACTATTGGGGCTATTCCACCCTGAACTTCTTCGCCCCGAGCCGCCGTTATGCCAGCGTGCCCGACTTCGCGTTCTCCGAGTTCAAGGAGATGGTGTCGCGCTTCCACGACGCTGGGCTCGAAGTAATTCTGGACGTGGTTTACAACCACACCTGCGAGGGCAACGAGAAAGGCCCAACGCTGTCGTTCAAGGGCATCGACAACGCCAGCTACTACCGCCTGCTGCCCGACCAGCCGCGCTACTACATCAACGACACGGGAACGGGGAACACCGTCAACCTGTCCAACGCCCGCGTCATCCAGATGGTGATGGACAGCCTGCGCTATTGGGTGAGCGAAATGCACGTGGACGGCTTCCGCTTCGACCTCGGGACCATCCTAGCCCGCGAAAGCTATGGCTTCGACCAGGAAAGCGGCTTCCTCCGCGCCGTAAGCCAGGACCCGGTGCTGAGCCAGGTAAAGATGATCACCGAGCCATGGGATTGCGGGCCTGGCGGCTATCAGGTGGGCGGATTCCCCCCGGGCTGGGCCGAGTGGAACGACCGCTACCGCGACACCACCCGTGCGTTCTGGAAGGGCGACAGCGGCAAGCTCGCCGGCATGGCCACGCGGTTCACCGGCAGCGCCGATTTCTTCAACCACCGCGGCCGGCCCGCCTGGTCCTCGGTGAACTTCCTCACCGCCCATGACGGCTTCACGCTGAACGACTGGGCGTCCTACAACGAGAAGCACAACGAGGCGAACGGCGAGGACAACCGCGACGGCAACAGCAACAACGAAAGCTGGAACTGCGGTGTAGAGGGCCCGACCGACGACCCGGAGATCGAAGGCCTGCGGGAACGGCAGATCAAGAACATGCTGGCCACCCTGCTGCTCTCACGCGGCACGCCCATGCTGCTCGCGGGTGATGAATTCGGGCGCAGCCAGAACGGCAACAACAACGCCTATTGTCAGGACAACGAGATCAGTTGGCTGAATTGGGACTTGCAGGAGAAGGGGCAGCACCTGGTGGACTTCGTGCGGCGGATCGCCGCCTTGCGCCGCCAATTGCCAATCCTGCACCGGTCGCGCTTCCTCACCGCCGAGTGGAACGAGGAATTGGGCGTGCGCGACGTCACCTGGCTGAAGGCCAATGGCGACGAAATGGACCAAGCGGCCTGGGACGACACCGACGCGCGCTCCATCGGCCTCTTGCTGGACGGCCGCGCTCAGGTGAGCGGCATCCGCCGCCGGGGGTCGGACGCGACGGTGTTCATCATCCTCAACTCGTATCATGAGGCAGTGAGCTTTGTGCTGCCGAAGGTGCCCGGCGGGCTTGCCTGGAAATGCTCCGTGGACACCAACCTGACGGAACAGCCGGAGGATGTGCGCTACGACTTCGGCACCGACTACATTGCCACCGGGCGCTCACTGCTGCTGTTCGAGTTGATCCTGACCAAGGAGTATGTCGAGGCAACAATCGAGGCGGAACAAACCCGGCAGACCGAGCCAGCCGCGTTGTCATAGGTTGCTGAACGCGCTGACACTCCATTATAGGAGCAGCGCGCCGGCGGGGCGTTGGGAACGGGAGTTCGGACTTCGATGGACAGCATGGAGATCAACAAGGTCGCGTCGGCCGTTCTGGTCGCCGGCATTGCCTTCATGGTGAGCGGCGTGATCAGCGACCAATTGGTGCATCCGGAGC
>CAXTNN010000138.1:0-7176 GCA_964245545.1 uncultured Acetobacteraceae bacterium
GTTCTTCACCACGCCGTCCAGGATCATGCCTTCCTTGAGGCCCTGGATCAGCTCGGAGCGCTGCTCGGCGCGGGTTTCTTCCAGCACAGCGCGGCGGCTGACGACGATGTTGCCGCGGGCGCGGTCCATCTTGAGGATTTGGAACGGCTGCGGCGTGCCCATCAGCGGGCCGACGTCGCGAACCGGGCGGATGTCGACCTGGCTGCCGGGCAGGAACGCCACGGCGCCGCCGAGGTCGACGGTGAAGCCACCCTTGACCCGGCCGTAGATGGTGCCGTTGACGCGCTGTTGCGCCTCGAACGCCTTTTCCAGGTTGGTCCAGGCTTCTTCGCGCCGGGCCTTTTCGCGGGAGAGCACGATGGCGCCATCCCGGTCCTCGTAGCGTTCGACGAACAGCTCGATGAGGTCGCCGGGCTTGACCTCGGGGGCGGCGCCGGGAGGGCCGAATTCCTTGAGGGCGACGCGGCCCTCGCTTTTCAGGCCGACATCGACAATGGCGAATTCATCGGTCAGTCGGAGCACCCGCCCGGTGACGACGGAACCGTCAAAGCCGCTGTCGCGGCCGAGTGTCTCGTCGAGCAAGGAGGCGAAGTCTTCGCCGCCGGGATTGTGGGAATTGGAATAATCATACGCAACGGCGCTGGATGCCATGGGAGTAAGGGTTTCCTGTCGGGACGGCGCTGTGCGCCAAGGGTTTGCGCGTCCGGTGCGGGACACGGCTTGCTCACCCTGCGGTGGCCGGGTTGTTGGTCAGTGCGGGGTAGAACACGAGTGGGTGGGTGAGTGTCAAGCGAAACTGGTGAGGAACACCGATTTCGCGTCCGCCCCGGCGGGCCAGTGCAACCTCGGCGAGTTGGTGGCGCCCTAGCGCCAGCTAAATGCGCTTGATGAAAACCCAGTAGCTACCGCCAGCGACGGCCTTCTTCATGTGCACCTTCACCCGCGTCGGGGTCATAACATAGTCGAACGTGTACTCGAACATGACGTTGAGGTCGCCGGCTTTGACGCCGCGGTCAAACGCACCCTTGAAGGTGGGCGTGTTGGTGCACGGTGCGACCTCGGTAAAGAAGTTTTTGCCGACCATCTGTTTGGGATCGCGGCCGGTAATCTTGCCTTCCATTTCATTGAATTGGAGGATGGTCCCTGCGGCATCGAGCTGGATGGTGCCGAAGGCGAGCCGGTTGATCTCGAACGGAGACAACCGGGACATCGCGTTGTCGATGTCGTTGCTGCCGAACTCCAAGCGTGAGAGATCCTGGCTCATTTCATCCTGCGGGCTCGTTGCGACCTGCACCGGGACATAGGTGCAGCATCGTTCTAGCGTCTTTAACATTTGCAAGTCATGCATACGATTGTCAGAAAGTGTGTCTTTCCGACAGGGTGTCTTCTTGGACGTCGTCATCGCCGGCGCCGAGCGGGCGCTGCATATAGACGGTGTCGAGCCAGCGGCCGAACTTGCGCCCCACCGCGCGCAGCGTCCCGACATGGTGGAAGCCGAGCGAGGCATGCATGCCGACGGAGCCGACATTCTCGCTGTCGCCGATCACGGCGATCATCTGCCGGAACCCGGCAGATTGGGCCTCCTCCAGCAGGCGTGCCACCAGCGCCTTGCCGACGCCCTGGCCGCGCACATCCTCCCGCACATAGATGCTGTCCTCGGCCGTAAAGCGGTAGGCAGAGCGGTCCCGGATTTGGGTGTAATAGGCATAGCCGAGCACGCCCGTGGTGTCCGCGGCGGTGAGCCAGGCCCAGCCGCGGCCGGTGGTGGCGGCAAAGCGGGCTGCGAGTTCTTCCAAGGATGGCGGGTCCTCCTCGAAGGTGCCGGTGCCATTCAGTACATGATGAGCATAGATCGCCTGTATTTCCGGCAAATCTGTCTCAATCGCGCGACGTATATCCATTATCGCAAAGTCTCCTTACGCGTCCGCAACTCCGGACCTTGCCATGGATGAGAAAAAGGGCAAGCTCGTTAACCGTAACGATGCGTGGCGATTGGGAGCGGTGCGGCAGAAAGGCGTTTTCTCAGCGTGATTGATCGATTGTTTTGCCACTGCTGCTTCCCTTTTCCGTGATTGCCAGCGTAGAACGCCCCCACGAAGCGGTGAACTACAGCACGGGGAACAGCAGTCGTGGACAGAACCGATGCGAGCCAACGCGATCCCGCCATCAATCCGGGCACGGTTGGCGCCAATGACAAGGCGTTCGACGCGGCGGAAATGCGGCTGCTGGCGATTGCCGCCGTCGCGCGCCACCATGGCTATGACCTCGACCGCAGCGACTATCACCTGGATGCCGGCGAGCAGGTGCCGTCCCCGGCGTCGCTGGTGACGTGGCTGCGCAACGGCGGGCTGGTGGCAAAGGCGAGCCGGGTGGCTTGGCCGCAATTGATGCGCCTGGCGACCTCCTCCGGCGGCGGGCCAGCCGCCCCCGTGGCGCTGTTGTTCAGCGATGGATCGGCCGGCGTGCTGGTGGGGGCGGACCCGGCGCGGCAGATCGTCTGGGTGCGCGACCCGCGCTCCACCGGCCTGGATGCGGTGGCGGTGGACCGGCTGCGGCTGTCCCAGCTTTGGGCGGGTGAGGTGGTGCTGGTGCGGCGGGCCCGCGGCGCCGCCGAAACCGAGCAAAACTTCTCGCTCGGCTTCGTCATGCGGCTCGTGCTGGGGCAGCGCAAGCTGATGAAGGACATCGGCCTGGCTTCGCTCACCATGTCGGTGCTGACAATCATACCGCCGCTGCTGATCATGTCCGTGATCGACCGGGTGGTGGGGCACCAGAGCATGTCCACCCTGGTGCTGCTAAGCGCCATCCTGGCGATTGCTGGGGTTTACGAGACCCTGCTCGGCTATGCGCGCCGGGAACTGATCCAGGTGGTGTCCACGCGCGTGGACACCCGACTGCAACTGCACCTGTTCGGCCGGCTGCTGACGCTGCCGCTGGACTATTTCGAGCGGCACCAGGCGGGGCAAACCGTGTTTCGCCTCATGCAGGTGTACAAGGTGCGGGAGTTCGTCACCGGCAAGGTGATGGGCACGTTCCTGGACTGTGCGACCTTGGTGTTCCTGCTGCCGTTCCTGTTCTGGATGGATGCCACGCTGGCTTGGATGGTGCTGGTTGCGGCGGCGGTGATCGCAGTGGTGATCCTGTGCTTCCTGCGGCCGATCGGCCGGCTGGTCGGCAAGGTGCAGGTGGCCGAGGCCGACAAGAGCAGCGTGCTGGTGGAGAGCGTGCAGGGTATCCGCACCCTGAAGTCCCTGGCGCTGGAGCCGCAGCGCCGCACCGAGTGGGACGCGCGGGTGGCCAATGCCGGCGAGTTGCGGCTGGAGGCGGGGCGCCTGTCCAACTGGCCGCAGACGCTGATCACCCCGATCGAGGTGTTCATCAACCGCGGCGTACTGATGGTGGGCGCCTACCTGGTGCTGGTGAACCAATCCGACATCGGCATCGGCGGCCTGGTGGCGTTCATGATGCTGGGCGGCCGGGTGACGCAGCCGCTGGTGGGCATGGCACGGCTGATCGAAGACCTGACGGAAGTGCGCGCGGCGGTGGCCGAAGTGGGCTCGGTGCTGAACAACCCGCCGGAGCAGCAGAGCGGCGCCGGGCTGCGGCCGGAGTTCGAGGGCGCGATTTCCTTCGAGGAGTTGACGTTCACCTATCCTACCGGGCGGACCCCGGCGCTGGACCGGGTCAGCTTCTCGATCCCGGCCGGGACCATGCTGGGCGTGGTGGGGCGCTCGGGCTCGGGCAAGTCGACGCTGACCCGGCTGCTGCAGGGCGTCAACCGCGAGTACAGCGGCTTCCTCAAGATCGACGGGGCGGAGCTGCGGGAGATCAACCTCGCCCATCTCCGGCGCTCGTTCGGCGTGGTGCTGCAGGACAACTTCCTGTTCCGCGGCACCGTGCGCGACAACATCACGGCGGGCCGCGCCGGCCTCACCATCGAGGACGTGGTGCGCGCGGCGCGCCTGGCCGGGGCGGAGGAGTTCATCGAGCGGCTGCCGCAGGGCTATGAGACCTGGGTGGAGGAGGGCTCGGCCAACCTCTCGGGCGGGCAGAAGCAGCGCCTGGCAATCGCCCGCGCCCTGATCACCGATCCGCGCATCCTGATCCTGGACGAGGCGACCAGCGCGCTCGACCCCGAAAGCGAGGCGCTGGTGAACGCCAACCTGTCGCGCATCGGGCGGGGGCGGACCATGATGATCGTGTCGCACCGTTTGGCCTCGCTGGTCGAGTGCGACAAGATCCTGGTCATGGACAAGGGCCGGGTGCTGGATGTGGCGCCGCATGCGGTGCTGCTGGAGCGCTGCGCCGTATACCGCGCGCTGTGGCTGCAGCAGAACCGGCACATGGACCCGGAGCGGGCCCGGGCGGCGTTGCTGGCGCCGGTCGCAGCGCAGGGGAATTAGGACAGGCATGGTTCGGGAGAGCAAGCAATGAGTGTTACCACCTCGCCGGGCACGCGGCTGACCCGTGGCCAGTCCGCCCAGATGCCTGCCCTGCTGGAGTTCTACTCACCCTCCGCCGCGCTGCTGGAAGCGCGCCAGAAGGGCCCGGCGCGCGCGGTGATCTGGAGCGTGGCCACCCTGTTCGGCGCCTGTGCCGTGGCCGCCGCGCTGATCCCGATCGACAAGGTGGTGACGGCGACGGGCAAGGTCGCCGCGGTCTCCGACACCATCGTGGTGCAGCCGCTCGAGGCGTCGATCGTGCGCGAGATCGACGTGCAGGAGGGCCAGATGGTTCATAAGGGCGATTTGCTCGGCCGGCTGGATCCGACCTTCTCCGCCTCCGACACCATGGCCCTCACGCAGTCGGTGCAGAGCTTGCGGGCCGAGACCTTGCGCCTGCATGCCGAAGCAACCGACGTGGACTATCAGCCGGAACTCGGCGACGCGGCGGCTGCGATGCAGGACTCGATCTACCTGCAACGCAAGGCCGAGCGGAAGGCGCGGCTGCAGAACTACAGTGAGAAGATCGCCGGGCTGCAAGCGACGCTGGCGAAAGCCACCGGCGATATCCAGTCCTATTCCGACCGGGTGCAGGTGGCGGCAACGGTGGAGGGCAAGCGGCGGGAGCTGCAGCAGCTCGGCTGGGGCAGCCAGCTCAACCTGCTGCAAGCGACGGACGCCAAGCTCGATGTGCAGCGCGGCCTGCAGGAGGCGCAGCAAACCGCGAAGGCCGCGGCCGGCGACCTGCAAGCCATGCGGTCGGAGGCGGCCGCGTATGACCAGGACTGGCACGCCAAGGCGCTGCAGGATGAGACCGACGCCCAGCGCAAGCTTGACGAGGCGGTCGGCAACCTGAAGAAGGCCGAGCTGCGGCGCCGGCTGGTTGAGCTGCGCGCCCCGGCCGACGCCACGGTGCTGACCAAGGCGCATGTTTCGGTGGGCTCCGTGCTGCAATCGGGCGACCCGTTCTTCACCCTCGTGCCGCAGGATGCCCCTTTGAATGTGGACGCGCGGGTGGCCGGCTCCGACGCCGGGTTCGTCCACCCGGGCGACAGAGTATCCATCAAGTTCGACACGTTCCCGTTCGCCCATTACGGCATGGCGCATGGAACCGTGCAGGTGGTGAGCCCGGACAGCTTCGCCAGCGAGCAGGGTGAGCAGCCGACGCGCAACACCCAGCGTGTGCCCGAGAACGACACGGCGAAGAGCTACTACCGGATCAAGGTGTCGCTCGACCAGGTGGCGCTGCATGATACGCCCAACGGTTTCCACTTGACCCCGGGCATGCCGGTGACGGCCGATGTGATGGTGGGCAAGCGGACGGTGCTTACCTACCTGTTCAGCCGCGCTCTTCCAGTGGCGCTGGATGGGATGCGTGAGCCGTGATGGCTGGCTGCTATCACGCCGCGGCGCCATGATGAGCGTGGGCTCCCGCGTGCTGGCGCGGCTGTTCCACGGGCGCTCCCGCATCGCCCACGCCGACCGGCTGCGGGCACGGGGCAACCACGCGGCGGCGTTCGCCATGCTGGCCCGCATCGCCCGCAAGGGGAACGTCGAGGCGCAGTTCCGCGTCGGCCGGGCCTACATGGAAGCCACCGGCGTGCCTCCCAGCATCTCCGAGTCGGTGCTCTGGCTGGAGCGCGCCGGCAATGCCGGCCACCTGGACGCGCAGGCCCGGCTGGCCGCGATGTACCTGCACGGCTTGGTGCGCCCGGCGGATGGCTCCACGGGGCTGTTCAGCACGCTGCCCCAAGCTCAGGCCGGTGCCCAGGCGGGGGGCGGCCCGGATTACCCGAATGCGGTGAAATGGGCGCGCAAGGCGGCAGCGGCCGGGTCGGCCGACGGTCAGGCGGTGCTGGCGACCATTCTCACCTCCGGCCCCCCCGAGCTGCGAGACTTGCCGCAAGCTGAGGTGCTGTATGGCCAATCGGCTGCCGGCGGCAGCGCGCAGGGCAAGCTCGGCTTCGCTTTGTTGCGGGCCAACGGCTCCCCGCCGGAAACGGCACAGACGGAAGCGGCGGCCCTGATGGCGCAGGCAGCCGCCACCGGGTTGCCGATGGCCGTCTACCTCTACGGCGTCATGTTTGAGCATGGCATGGGGGTCGAGCGTGACCTTGGCCGCGCCGCTCAGCACTACCGCCGCTCTGCCGAGACCGGCGTTCGGGCGGCCCAGGCGCGCTGGGGCTTGGCGCTGATGGAAGGCAAAGGCGTGCCGGTTGACCGCGTGAGCGGGGAATCCTGGCTGCGCCGGGCCGCTTTGACGGGGGACGCAGAGGCAGCCGCCCTGGTCGGGGACATCTACGCCAAAGGCGGTGAGCTGCCGCCCAACTATGCCGAGGCCGCCATCTGGTTCCAGCGGGCCGCCGGGCTTGGACATGCCGCCGCCGCCCGGGCGCTTGGGCTGCTGCACCTCACGGGCGCAGGCCTGGCGCGGGACCCGGACGAAGCGGCGCGCTGGTTCCGGCAAGCCGCCGAGCTGGGCAACATGGCGTCGCAGTCGGATTTGGCCAACCTGCTGCTGAAAGGCGCGGGGAACGAAGACGACCGGATCCGCACCCGCGAATGGTTCGAACAGGCGGCCCAGAGCGGCGACTTGGTGGCGGCGTTCAACTTCGGTGTGTGCTTGGCGGAGGGCGTGGGCGTTGAGCGCGACGACCACCGTGCCGCCCAATGGCTGCGCAAGGCGGCCGAAGGCGTGGTCACGGCGCAGCATTGGTATGGCCGGATGCTGGCC
>CAXTNN010000138.1:7186-9284 GCA_964245545.1 uncultured Acetobacteraceae bacterium
GCGTGGAGCGCAACGAGGCGGAAGGCCGGCTCTGGATCGGGCGTGCCGCGGACGCCGGCATGGTGGACGCGCGGGTGGCGCTGGCCGAAATGATGGTGAACGGCCGCGGCGGCAAACGCGACCACGGGGCGGCGTTGGCGCTGTTTCTTGCGGCCGCGAAAGAGGGCCATATCGGCGCCATGTTCGCCGTGGGCGCGCTGTATGGCGGCGGGCATGACGTGCCAATGGACCGCGCCGTGGCGCAGCGTTGGTTCCGCATGGCCGCCGAGCGGGGCCACGCCTATGCCCAGATGATGTTGGGCCGCTACCTGGCGCGCGAACTCGCGGGCGAGCGGGACGTGGCCCAGGCGCGGCTGTGGCTGGAGCGGGCCCATGCCCGCGGCGTGGTCGAGGCGGCGGCCGATTTGGCAGCGCTGGCGCCGGCGGAGCATGGTGCCCAATCGGCCGTCACCTCGTCCGCCGCCGATTAAGCCGGCCCTGCCCACCGCTGGCGAGCTGTGGTCCAGCTTTGCCAGCGACGCCTGGCGCCGGGGCAACACGGCCTCCGACCCGGCAGACGCGCTGCGCTGGCTTGATCGGGCGCGGCGGATTTTGCCCGGGAACGACATGGTGGGGCTCAGCCTGGCCTTGGCGCACGCGCGCGCGGGCGACCCGGTCGCCGCCGCAGCGCTGTTCGCCGGCATCGCCGCCCGCTGGGAGGTGCTGGAGGCCTGGAGCGGCCTGGCGGCCAGCGCGCTTGGCACGGGGGAGGTGGAACAAGCCGCGGCGGCGATGGCGAATGCACTGGCACGCCACGCCATCCCGCCCCGCCTGCATGCGTTGGCGGGCGCGGTGGCAAGGGTGGCCGGCTATCCAGGCTGGTGCGCCATCGACCCGGCGGGCTGGCTGCACGCAGACGCACCGGCTGATCTCGAGCTCGATGGCGTAGCGGTCATTGCACCCTGGCGGGCAGGGCGGTGCCGCTTCCCCCCCGGTGCTCGACTGGCGGTGAGCCGCCGCGGTGTGGCGCTGCTGGGCAGCCCGATCGAACTGGCTGCGATCGAGGCGGTGGAAGGCTTCGTCCAACTGGAGCAGACGGGGGCATTGAGCGGATGGGCTTGGCACCCGCGCAACCCCGCCAAGGCGCCGGCCGTGACCGTGGCAGGCCGGACGATGCGGCTGCGGGCGGCAGCGGCGGTAACGTTGGACTTGCCATTGGCACGGCCCCGGCGGCTGAGCCTGCCCGCGGCGGAGCTTCCCCCTGGCACGATCGAGGTGGTGGGGTCGGATGGGCGCGCGCTGCTGGGCAGTCCGCTTTGCCGGCTTGGAACGACCGCGCCACAACCCGCCCGAGTGAGGCGGGCCAAGCAGGGAGCGGCTGCCCAGCACCCGGCGGACGTGGTGGTCCCGATCTATCGCGGCCGGGCCGTCACCCTCGCCTGCATCCATGCCGTGCTGGCGAGCCTGCCAGATGGCAGCCGGCTGCATGTCGTTAATGACTGCAGCCCCGATGCGGAGTTGGTCGAGGCGGTGGCCGCCCTTGCCGCCGACCCACGCGTCAACCTCATCACCCTGCCCCGCAACCAAGGCTTCCCCGGTGCGGCCAACGCTGGCTTACGGGCGGCGGTTGGCCGAGACGTGGCGCTGCTGAACAGCGACGCTCTGGTACCCCCTGGCTGGCTGCAGGCGCTGCAGCAGGCACTTCACAGCGCGCCCGATATCGGCAGCGTCTGCCCGCTCTCGAACGAAGCGACGATCCTGAGCTACCCCGACCCGGCGGGCGGCAATCCCGCAGCCGACCCGGCGGCGCTGACGGCCTTGGCACGGCGCTGCAATGGGCCGGAGACCGTGGAGATCCCGGTTGCAGTCGGGTTCTGCATGCTGATCCGGCGCGAGTGTCTGGACCAGGTGGGCCTCTTGCGCGAAGACGCCTTCGCCCAGGGCTATGGCGAGGAGAACGATTGGTCCCTGCGCGCCTGCCAACGGGGCTGGCGCCATCTCGCGGCAACGGGGTGCTATGTCGCGCATGAAGGCGCCGCCTCGTTCGGCTCCGCCCGGCGCCACCTGCTGGCGCGCAACAGCGCCGTGCTGGAGCGGCTGCATCCCGGCTACCACGCGC
>CAXTNN010000139.1:0-9279 GCA_964245545.1 uncultured Acetobacteraceae bacterium
CGACTTCGACCCGGCGGGCTCGATCTACACCCGCGCCGAGGGCCTGATGGGCCGCGGCGGCATGATAGGATTTGCTCTCAACCCACTGAATCAAACAATTCACAGCGCGCACTCCGCCAAGCTGCTGCTGCTGCCGTACGAGATGCTGGCACGCGAGCCGGAGCATGCCATGCGCGCCGTCTATGCCTTCACCGGCCTGCCGCATTTCCAGCATGACTTCGAGCATATCAGCTTCGATGCCACCGAGTTCGACGCCCGCCTGGGCACGCCGGGCCTGCACGCCGTGCGCCCCGTCACCCGCCCGGCCGAGCGCCCCACCATCCTGCCGCCGGATGTTTGGGCCCGGTTCGAACGCGAGAGCATCTGGCGCGACCCGGCGTTCAACACGCGCAACGTCGCCATCGTCTAACAGGCTGCTGAAATACCTACAGGGTAGAACAACGTTCCATTGTGTCATGCCCGCGCTTGACGCGGGGCATCCACGACGTCCGCCCCCACTCAGCCACACCAAGCGCGGTATGGTGTTTCCCCAGATGCTTCGCCAGCATTGTCGACGCTGCGTGGATGGCTGGGTCAAGCCCGGCCATGACGTGATAGGATAGGATCTCGCACCGCTAGAGTTTTTTCAGCACCCTGCAAAGCCTAGAACGGCATCAGTCGGGGGAGCGAAGGCGAGTGCGCAGGCGGCGCGCGAGGGTGTCGTCCGGGCTGGAGGGCTGGACCGGGTCGTCGCTGGTTCGGTCGGCCAACTGCTCGATCAGCCGGCTTGCGATCAGCCCGCGGTGGCCCCGTTGCCAGTGGTCGGTCCCGTCTACGCTGGCGATCCAACCGGGCAACTGCAGCAGCAGGGCTGTCGCCAAGCCGTCCAGCAGCGGCTCGTAGGTCGCCCGCAAGGCGGTCAACAGCTCTTCCGTTTCAGCGCCGCCCTTCCAAGCCAGCTTGGCGTCGGCAAGGCATGCTTCCAGCAGCACGTAGCTGTCACGCGGCAACCGGTCGCCGCCGTCATAGCGTGATGGGGTGATCGCGAACGAGCGCGCCATTTCCACCAGCACTTGCCGGGCCATGGTGAACGTCATCCGCGCCTGCAAGGGCTGCAGATCCTCGACGCCGACCAGGATCAGCGCACAGCAATCCATCACCGCCGCCAGCGCGGCCAGCCAGCTTTGGTTGTCGTGCTGGGAGCGGTAGTAGACCAGCATGGGGTAGGTGAGATGGCTTTCCAGCAGTTCTGCGCCCCAGATTTCCCATTCCAGCAGCAGATCATCGAGCTTGGCCAGGCCGCCGCTCTCGGCATGGCGGGTGAGCATGGCGCAGGCGGTCGGCGGCGAGCCAGCCCGGCCGTCCAGTTGGATCACGTGGGCTTCCCGGCGGGAAAAAAGCTGGTACAGCACCGGCAGGTAGCCGATCACCACGGCGATGAAGCCAAAGCCCGTGCCCGCCTCGAACACCGCAAGGAACCGCGCCAACGCGGTGTGCGGCACGATGTCGCCGTAGCCCAAGGTGAAGAAGGTAACGCCGCTGAGATACAGTTGCTCGCTGAGCGCGGAGGCCGCATCGGCACCGGCGCGAACCGACCAGTCCAGCAGCCCGAACCCGAGGATGAGGGCCGACGCCCACACGCCGAACAACAACACCATCGACAAGGCGCCGAAAACGCTCAGGAACCGCTCGCGCGATGGCCCCGCCTGTAGCCGCCGGGCGACGGCCGTCCAACCGCGCCAGCCGATGCTGAACAGGACTCGGGTCAGCCGCAGGCGGCGATGGATCCGGCGCGGCAGCAGCATGACTTCGAACGCATCCTGCAGCACTGCCACCAGCAGGATCACCGCAGCGGCCGCGGCGAGCACTGCCGAAGCGCGGGAGCCGATCAGCAAGTTAGGCTGCACCTATGCTTGGCTGCTTGCCGGGGCGGTTTGCGATGGCTGTGCCTTGGCCTGCTCCTCCGCCACCAACTCCTTTTTCGACAGCTTGCCGACCGGCGTCTTCGGCAACGACTCCCGAAGCTCGATCTCCCGCGGCAATTCGATCTTGGATACGTACCTGGCCAAATGCCGCAGCAATTGCTCGGGCGTGGCGGCGGCGGCGGGGCGCAGCACGACGAACGCCTTTGGCGCTTGGCCGCGATAGGGATCGGCAACACCGATTACCGTGGCTTCGAGCACCGCCGGGTGCTCATACAGGGCGTCTTCCAACACCCGGGGATAGACGTTGAAGCCGCTGCACAAGATGACGTCCTTGATGCGGTCGACCAGGAACAGGTAGCCGTCCTCATCCAGGTAGCCGATGTCGCCCGTGCGCAACGCGCCGTCCACGAAGGTTGCTGCGCTTTCGGCCGGACGCTTCCAGTAGCCTGCCATCACTTGCGGCCCGCGCACGCAGACTTCGCCGCGTTCGTTGGCTGCCAATATCCGCTCGGGCGCCGCCGGGTCGCGGATTTCGATCACCGTGTCCGCCACCGGCAACCCGGCAGACCCTGGCTTGCCACCTGTGCTGGTGGGGTTGGACGAGACCACGGGGGACGCCTCGGTCAGGCCGTATCCCTCGACCAGCTTGCACCCGGTCAGCGCGATGAAGCGGCTGCGCACCTCCGGCGGCAAGGGCGCACCGCCCGAGGTGCTGAACTTGATCGAGCTTAAGTCGGTCTTGTTGGCGGCGGCGTAGCTGTTGATGGCGGTGTAGATCGTCGGCACGGCGTTCAGCAGCGTCGCCCGGCGCCGCTTGATGGTATCGAGCGCGGGCTTCACGGCGAAACGGGGCAGCATGATGATTTCCGACGCCAGCGCGATCCCGTAATTCAGCACCGTCGTCATGGCAAACACGTGGAAGAACGGCAGCACGGCGAGCAGGCGCTCCTGCCCGGGCTCAGCGTCCGACCATAGCGCCAATGACTGCTCCAGGTTGGCAATCAGGTTGGCGTGGGTGAGGATGGCGCCTTTTGGCAGCCCCGTCGTGCCGCCCGTGTATTGCAGCACGGCCGGGCTTGCCGGGTCAGCCGCGACGGGGTCGGGAGCCGCCTGGTTGCGCACCAGCTCGGCAAAGCGCACGTGCCGCCCGTCCCGCGGCACTGCAGCCCGCTCCCGCCGCTTCAGCAGGGTGAACAGCGCCGCCTTGGGCGCCGGCAGGACTCCCGCCATCGGGCACACAACAAGGTGCTGCAGGCCGCCCTCCTCCGCCACGTTCGCGACCCGGCGGTAGACCGCTTCCAAATCCAGCGTCACCATGATGGTCGCGCCGGAATCGCGGATTTGGTGCAGCAGTTCGCGCTCGACGTAGAGCGGATTGAAGTTCACCACGATGCCGCCGGCCCGCAGCACGGCGTAGTAGCAGATGATGTAGTAGGGCGTGTTGGGCAGGCAGAGGCCAACCGCCGTGCCTGGGCCCACGCCCAGGTCCTGCAAGCCGCGGGTGGCGCGGTTCACCAGGCGGCCCAGCTCGCGGTAGCGCCAGCGCCGGCCGAGAAAGTCCATCGCCGCGCGATCAGGGAAGCGGGCGACGGCGTTGTCCAGCAGGTCAGTCAGCAGGCGCGGCTTGGACGCTGGTGGCGTGGTTCTATTCTGCACGCTGGAGAAAACGCGCGAACGCGGTTAAAGTTATGGCGGACACATAATGCTCGATGCCCTCCGCGTCGGCCTCGGCGGCTTCCTCTGGCACGCCGACTGCGAGCAACAGGTCCACCACCAGCCGGTGCCGGCTGCGCACCCGTTCGGCCAAGGCTTGGCCAGCCTCGGTGAGGAACACGCCGCGGTAGGGCTTGCCGGTGGCCAGACCCTCTCGCCGCAGCCGCGCGATGGTCTTCACGGCCGTGGCGTGGGAGACGCCGAAGCGGCGGGCGATGTCGGTGGCACGCGCCTCGCCGCCTGCGGCCAGCAAGTCGGCGATCAGCTCGGCATAATCCTCCAGCATGGCCGCACCCCGGGCAGTACGCGTCTGTTCGAAGCGCTGCGCCTGGGTTGGCTCCTCGGGCAGGGTCTGGTCGGGCATTGCCGTGCTTCACACTCTCCACAGCGAGCTTTAGCAGCGGGCGGCCGAATAACAAAATCGTGCATGTTGACCGAAGTGTAGCCAGTGCTACACCAGGGGTCATGGATAGGGAGCTGCCGATGTCAGATGCAGTTTCGTCCGAGGGGCTGACCGCGCGTACCGACCGCGCCATCGCGCAGGTGCTGGCGGGCCGCCGGCGGGGTTTAGGCGCCTGGCTGCCATTTGCCGGGCCGGCTTTCGTGGCTTCCATCGCCTATATAGACCCGGGCAACTTCGCCACCAACATCGAGGCCGGCGCGCATTACGGCTATGGCCTGCTCTGGGTGGTGTTGCTGGCCAATCTGCTGGCGATGCTGTTCCAGGCGCTCTCCGCCCGTCTCGGCATCGCCACCGGCCGCAACCTGGCCGAGTTGAGCCGCCAGCACTTCCCCACCGCCGTGGTTTACGCCATGTGGGGGGTGAGCGAGGCGGCGGCGATGGCGACCGACCTGGCAGAGTTCCTGGGTGGCGCGATCGGGCTCAGCCTGCTGTTCCACCTGCCGCTGCTTGCCGGCATGGTGGTCACCGCGGCCGCGACCTACCTGCTGCTGATGCTGGACCGGCGGGGCTACCGGCCGCTGGAGCTGGCTATCACCGGCATGGTGGCTGCCATCAGCCTCAGCTACGTGCTGGAGCTGGTGCTCACCGGGCCCAATTGGCAGCAGGCACTCAGGGGCACGGTCCATCCGGTGCTGGCCGACGGCGACGCCATCACGCTGGCGGTGGGCATCGTGGGTGCGACGGTGATGCCGCACGCGATCTACCTGCATTCCGGGCTCACCCAAAATCGCGGCCGCTCGGCAAGCCCGGCTGGGCTGCGGCGGCTCGGGGTGTTTTCCAACATCGAGGTGGTGGTGGCGCTCAGCCTGGCCGGCCTGGTGAACATGGCCATGGTGATCATGGCCGCGGCCGCGTTCCATGCCGGCCATGCCGACGTGGCGGAGATCGAGACCGCCTACCGCACGCTCACCCCGTTGTTCGGCGGCGCTGCGGCCGGCGCCTTCCTCATCGCCCTGATCGCCTCCGGCCTGTCCTCGTCGGCCGTGGGCACGATGGCGGGCCAGTTGGTCATGCAGGGGTTCACCGCCTGGCGGGTGCCGATTTGGCTGCGCCGGCTGGTGACGATGGCGCCCGCCTTTGTCGTCGTCGGGCTGGGGGCAGACGCCACCCGCTCGCTGGTACTCAGCCAGGTGGTGCTCAGCCTGACCTTGCCCGTCCCACTGGTGGCCATGCTGCTGCTCATCCGGCGGCCCGACATCATGGGCGCGATGGCCGCCGGGACGGTGACGCAGTGCGCAGCCTGGCTGGCCACCGCGGTGGTGGTCGCGCTGAACCTGATCCTGCTGCTCAACCTTTCGGGATTTGGTCTGCCGTTTATGCCCGCTTAGCGTGGTCAGGTTGCAACTGGGTTCAATGGTCTAGTCTGGCGTTGTCCGTCCGCCTGTCAGCGATGTCCGCTTGGTCCGGCAGCGCGCCTCCGCGGCATACGCCGAGAACACTCCTGCCGCGGTCGAGCGTATAGCGAGCCGGGTCGGCTTCCGCGTGGAGGCGGCCCGGCGAAACCGGGCGTGTTGCCAAGAAGGGCCCCAAGGTGGCGAGCAGGGTTGCGGGTTGGAACGGCTTGCTGATGAACAATGTCGACCCGACACGGGCGCTGGCCTTTCGCGCATTCTCGTTGTTGTAAGCGCTCAACATCGCGATCGGCGTGTCGGCATAGTTGGGCAAGGCGCGAAGCCGTTCGCAGGCGAGCAGGCCATTCAGCTTGGGCATGTTCAGATCGAGCAAAATCAACATGGCCCGCATGCGCGATGCCAAACCCATCGCCTCTTCACCCGTCGTCGCCATGAACACGTCGTGGCCGAACGACATCAGAACGGAGCGAAGAACGCTGCGCACCATGACGTCGTCGTCGGCGACAATGATGCCAGTCTGCACTGTTATGGCTCTCAATAAACTGTTGTACGTCTTTGAAGCGCTGCCAACGCTGCGTGGCGGCGCGTCGTCACTTACGACAGCTTATCCCCGAGGAGTGAAGGCATCGTTAACAGCCAGGTTCCACCATCAATCGGTGCGCAGATGCGCCGGAATGGTCATGCCCAGGCGGTTTGGCACATCCCACACTTCGCGCACCGAGCGGACGGGGCGGAAGCCAAGCCGAAGGTAGGTCGGCAGGGCGCGCGGGTGATCGGCGGTGCAGGTATTCACCGTCACGCCGCGGCCGCTGGTGACAAAGGCCTCGTCCACCGCCGCCCGCAGGAAGGCCGGACCCAGGCCGTGCCCGACCGCGTGGGGCATGAGGCCGAAGTAGCTGAGGTTCACGTCGGGACGGGAGCGGCCGTCGAGCTCAAAGAACCCGGCGGGCGCTCCGTCCCAGCGCAGCACGTGCAGGCTCACCGCCGGGTCCGACAAAATGCCCGACAACGCGCTATCGGGCATGGCACGGCGCAGCCACCACAGATGTGGACCGCCGACGGCGTCGTACAGTTCGCGATACAGCGCCACCGATGGCCTGGCTATCCGCTCCAGGGCGACGCCCGGCAGGAATGGCGGCGGCGGCACCCTGGGGGGCGTGTCCATCCGCAAAAAGGTCACCGTGACGATGACACGGGTCGTGGGCTGCACCGCGGGGCCCGGCTAGCGCAATGTGGCGCAGCGCGCCCCCGAAGTGGAAGCAGGCCGCTTGGAAGGGTGGTTAATCATCCAGGAACGACCGCAGCTTGCGGCTCCGGCTGGGATGTTTGAGCTTGCGCAACGCCTTGGCCTCGATCTGGCGGATGCGCTCGCGGGTGACGTTGAACTGCTGCCCCACCTCTTCCAAGGTATGGTCGGTGTTCATGCCGATGCCGAACCGCATGCGCAGCACGCGTTCCTCGCGCGGCGTCAGCGAGGACAGCACGCGGGTGGTCGCCTCGCGCAGGTTGGCCTGGATCGCCGCATCCAGCGGGATCACCGCCGCCTTGTCCTCGATGAAGTCGCCCAGGTGGCTGTCCTCCTCGTCGCCGATCGGGGTCTCGAGGCTGATCGGCTCCTTGGCGATCTTGAGCACCTTGCGGACCTTCTCGATCGGCATGCCCAGCTTGTTCGCCAGTTCCTCCGGCGCCGGCTCGCGGCCGATTTCGTGCAGCATCTGCCGGCTGGTGCGCACCAGCTTGTTGATGGTCTCGATCATGTGCACGGGGATGCGGATGGTGCGTGCCTGGTCGGCGATCGAACGGGTGATGGCCTGGCGGATCCACCAGGTGGCATAGGTGCTGAACTTGTAGCCGCGGCGGTATTCGAACTTGTCCACCGCCTTCATCAGGCCGATGTTTCCCTCCTGGATCAAATCCAGGAACTGTAGCCCGCGATTGGTATATTTCTTCGCAATGGAGATCACCAGGCGCAGATTCGCCTCGATCATCTCCTTCTTCGCCCGGGCGCTGTCCCGCTCGCCGCGGCTGACGGTGGTGTAGACGCGGCGGAACTCCTCGATCGGCAAGCCTGCATCCTGCGCCACGGAGCCGATCTTGCCGCGCACGTCGGCCGCCCCGTCGGCATGCTTGGCGACAAAGGTCTTCCAGCCGCGGCCCGAGAGTTGCGCCACCCGCTCCATCCAATTCGGGTCGAGCTCGTGACCGCGGTACTCCTTGAGGAACTCGTCACGGCTGATCTTGGACTGCTCGCCCATGCGCAGGAGCTGGCCTTCCAGCGTGTTGAGCCGCTGGCTGAGCTGCTTGAGCTGCGTCACCAGTTCTTCGATGCGATTGTTGTGCAGCCGCACCTGCTCGACCCGGCCGACCAGCTCCTCGCGCTGCTTCTCGTAGCTCTTTTCCGAGCGCGCGGTGATTTCCTCGCCGAGGGTCATGGTCTCGAGCCGGCGGGATTGGACCTTGTGCAGCTTCTTGTAGAGAGATTCGATCTCCTCGAAGTTGGCGAGCACCTCGGGCTTCAGCTTTTCTTCCAGCGCGGAGAGCGACATGCCGGGCCCCTCGCCTTCCTCGCTGTCCTCATCAGGCTCGGGCGGCTCGGCCGCGTCCGCGTCGGCGGTCTCGGTCAGCGCTTCCGGCGGCGGCGCGCCGGCACCCTGGGTCGCTTCCAGGTCCACGATGTCGCGCAACAGCATGCGGCCGGCCTTCAGCGCGTCGTGCCAGGCGATGATGGCGCGGAAGGTGAGCGGGCTTTCGCACAGGCCGCCGATCATCATGTCGCGCCCGGCTTCGATGCGCTTGGCGATGGCGATCTCGCCCTCGCGCGACAGCAGCTCGACCGAGCCCATCTCGCGCAGGTACATGCGCACCGGGTCGTCGGTGCGGCCGATATTGGCCTCGTCGACGTTGCCGGCGGGCTCGCTGTCGTCTTCGTCCTCGACCTTTTCGGCCTTGACGGGGGCCGCTTCGCTGTCCTCCGCCTCTTCGGCCTCAACCACCTGGATGCCCATCTCGCTGAGCATGGCCATCACGTCCTCGATCTGCTCCGAGCTGTTGTGCTCGGGCGGGAGAACGGCGTTCAGCTCGTCGAAGGTGATGTAGCCGCGCTCCTTGCCGCGCGCGATCAGGCGCTTGACGGCAGCCGCGTTGGTGTCGAGCAGGGTGGTGTCGGCATCTTGCTCGGCAGTGGCGGCTTCGGCGGTTGCGGCGGGCTTGGTCGCCATATTTGGCATACTCCAGCTAAGAAATGGGGCCGAGCCCTCGGGAGGGCAGCCCTGATGTGGGCGGGTCAGGCCTCGTCGAGATCGGACTGTGCGTCGCGGGCCAGGGCGTCACGCGCTGCACACAGGGCCACCAGGCGGTCCTGACCGGCCGCATCGGGCGACCGGTTGAAGGCGGCGGCGGCGGCGGCCACTTCCTCCTCCAGGCGTTGGCGGTTCAGCAGGCCAAAGTAATGCCACCATCCCGCCTCCGCCTCAGCCGGCATAGCGCCCGGTCCGGCACAGGCCGGCAACGGTACCGGGCGGGCCGATACCAGGTCAGCGGCTGCCGGGCCCAATCCCGAACGCGTGAGGTGGTTTATCAGGTCGGCCGATTCAAGCGTTGGCGCCCCATCAAACCAATGAAGAATCGCATCTCGCAGCGCGGTATGGCTGGGAGCGAGCGCCAGGCCCGAAAGCGCCTCGGCCACATCGGCGATCTGACCCGGATGGTGCAGCAGGATCGCCAGCAGCACGCGGTGGCGCTCCGCCGTCGGGTCGCCCGGTGCGGTCAGCCGTGGCGCGGCGGAGGAGCGGGCTGACGCGGCAGGCATGGCGCCACGGCCGGAGCGGCGGCGGCTGGCGAAGAACTG
>CAXTNN010000140.1:0-9277 GCA_964245545.1 uncultured Acetobacteraceae bacterium
GTAGCGCCCCGGCCGCGACCGTGCGACGTGGAAGCGTGCCGCCAGCTCGAACGCGGCATAGCACCCCATCAGCACCAACCCGGCGCCCACCGCCGCACCTTGCGGCCCGGCAAGCCCGCCCGCCGCCCACACTGCGGCAGCAATGACGGCGGTGAGCGCCACGGCAGCGGCAAACAGCATGGCCGCCGTGGCGACGGCACGGGATTGGTCGGCCCGGGCGCCGCCAAGGCGCAGATAGGCCAGGCCTAACCAGTCGAACGCCACCGCCGAGCCGAACGTCATCACCACGAGGGCAAGCCCATACTGGCCGTAGGCGTCCGGGCTCAGCAGGCGGGTGAGCAGCGCCGTGGCCGCCATGCCGATCATGCCCGGCAGCAGCTTGCCGGCGACGTAAAGCGCGCTGTGACGGATCAGCACGCCGCCGCTGCCCGGCTCCGTCCGGTAAACCAAGCGCGCAGACGCTGCCGCAGCCCGAACGGCACCAGCCAAAATGCCAGGAAGGGCAGGATGTGCCACGGCGTGGGCGACCCATGGGCAAAGGCGCGCCCTAACAGGATCGGGAAGGCTGCAAAGTCGGCGCGCCGGGCCGCTTGGGAGCCGAGATAAATCAGGCAGAAGCCGCTATAGGCCCGCTTGGTCAAGTGGGCCCGGTTGCCGTCGGCCCAGCGCAGCATCTCGCGCCAGTCAAACCGGCTGCCCAGCGACTCCCGGCCCTCCTCCTTGTGAAGCACCACCAGGGTCTCCGGCACCATCACGATCGGCACACCCGCGCCCTTGGTCACCCGCAGCAACAAGGTGGTGTCTTCGTTTTGCCGGTCGGTGCTGAACTGGGTGCGAGCAAACACCGCGGTGGGCAGCAGGAAGGAGGAGGTGCCGACATGGGCGTCGCCTCGGAACAGGGTGCGGCGGTCGAACAGGTACTCATCCACCGGCTGCGGGCTGCGATAGAGCGTCCGCGGCCATAGCTCGCTGCCCCGCGCCGTCTGCACCCGCGAGCGGCATGACAGCAGCACCTCCCGCCCTGCGGCCGCCGCAAGCTGACGCTCGATTTTCTCCGGCAGCCAGGTGTCGTCGTCGTCCAGGAAGGCGAGCCAGGACCCGCGCGCGGTCGCGGCCGCGAAGTTGCGCGCTGCCCCGGCGCCGAGCGGCTGCGGCGTTTGCAGGATGCGCAGCCGCGGGTCTGTCACCGCCGCCAGCGCCGCCGCGGTGGCGGGATTGGGCCCGTCGATCACCACGGCGACGTCCAAAGCGGTATGGGTTTGCGCCAGTACGCTGGCCACCGCGCGGAGCACCAAGTCCGGCCGCCGGGTGGTGGGGATCACGGCGGTGACAAGCGGCGTCATTGGGCCGGTGCCGCCTCGCGGGCGAAGCGCAGCTTTGGGATTGGGCGCGCAAGCATGGCCAGCCGCTGCTCGTGCCACACCCCCAGGGTGAACAGCGCGCCGGGCATCAGCATGGTGAACTCGTCTGGGAAGGGCAGGGGGCCTTCATCCAGGTTGAGCACGTAATTCACCAGCATGAACAGCAGCACCCAGCGGCTCTCCCGCAAGCCGCCGAGGCGATACGACACCAGGCCGCGCCAGGCCACGCGCGCCCACAAGGCCATGTAGAGCGCAAAGCCGACCAGCCCGACCTGCACCATCACGTCCAGGTAGCCATTATGCGAGTCCGGCGCCTGCCAGCCGATCAGCAGCCAGAGATATCGCACCTGCCGCGAGTCTTCGTTCCAGAACCCGGCATAGCCGTGGCCGAATAGCGGGCGCTCGGCGATCACACCCAGCACTTCATGCCAGAGCGGCCCGCGGCCGGTGAGCGACGCATCCCGCCCCGCCAGCTTGAACAAGAGGTCGGGCGCTAGCGCCATCATCACGGCCAGCGCCAGCACCAGCCAGCCGCCGGCAAAGGCCATGAGCAGGCGGCCACGCGGCCGTCCGCGCAAGGCGAGGTAAGCCGTGACGCTCAGCACCAGGCCGGCACTGACCAGCGACGTCGCCGCCCGGCCGAGCGCGATGCAGAGCAGCAGCAACAGCACGCAAACCACGTGCGACCGGCGCAGGCCTTCGTCCAGCATCCGAAAGGCGTAGCAGGTGATGCCGAGCAGCATGCATTCCGCCATCGGGTTCTTCTGCGAGAACACGCCCCGCATGGCGTGTTCGTAGCCGAGCGCGGTTTCACGGCCGATGCTCGGCGCGGCGACAAACACCAGGATGGACAGCACCCCCAACGACACCGCCGAGCGCCCCGCCATGGCAATGGCGCCGCGCAACTCGAACGTGCGGGTGAGATAGACCCCGAACAGCACGCAGGTCAGCAAGGAGGAGGCGCGGCGCATGGTCGGCAGCGGGTTGTCCGACCACAGCACGGACGCGCTGCAAAGCCCGACGATGGCGATGTAAAGCCCCAAGTGGCGCACGAGCGGCCCGTAGCTGCGCCAGCGCCCGGAAAGGATCGCGAGCAGAACCAGCAAGATGACAATCTGGGTGATGCTGCTGACGATATCGGACCCGCCGGGCCGCAAGCCTTCCTCGCCGCGCGCTGCGCGCAAGGCTTGGATGATCCCCTGTTCGTAGTAGATGACGCCGAGATAGGCGTAGGCCCGCTCCCAGCGCCCCGGCCCGCCTGTCATGGCGAGACCCGGCGCCAGGACGGCGACAGGCTGGAGAGGCGGTGGCGTATGGCGTCGGTGTGCGCCTCCGTCAGCCGCGCGAAGCCGTAGGCAAATCCTATGCAGGCGGTGAGTGCCGCGGCGATGGCGAGCCAGGGCGCCGGCCCGAGCTGGTGCATCTGCCACCCCATCCCGGTCCAGCGCATCAGTCCGGTGACGCAGAGGGTAAGGATCTGCAAGTGCGTGCAATAGAGCGAGAACGAAAACCCGGCGAGGCGCCGCTGCAGCGCCGGCCAGGGCGGCGGCGGCAAGTGGGGGCAGAACCGCATGGTCAGCAGCAAGTTGCCGAACACCAGCGCCACCAGGAGGTCGAGTTCGGCAAACAGCAGCGGGTGGCCGGTGGCAAAGCTGCGCCGGAGCAACAGCCGGACGGCGAGCAGCACCGCCGCGATAGCGGCCCGGGCGAGCGGCCACCAGAACCCGGCAGCACCGCCGCGAGCAGCACCGCCGCGGGCAGCGGCCGGCGCACCAACGGGCGGGGCATAGCGGCCACGGCGGCTCCGACGCCCCAAACCAGCATGTACGGCCCAACCGGCGAGCCGGTGAACTGTGCCGCCGTCAGCCCCGCCAGCGCCGCGGCCGCGAGCGCGCCCAAGACGAGGCGGTGGCGCCGCGGCCCGGGCGCCAGCCACGCGAGCGCCACCGCCGGAGCGATGACGTAATACCAGCCCTCGTTGAACAGCGACCATAGCGCGCCGACGCCCCCGAACTGGACGCAGGCGGCGGTTTGCAGCAGCACCATGTTGCAAGCCAGCACGGGGAGGGAGAGGCTGTCGCCGATGTCTCCTGGCAGGACGCCATAGCCGATCGCGCCGCCTCGAATGGCGAGCCAATCCGCCGCCGCGGCGAGCAACAGGGCCGGCCAGAGCACAAGGCCGAGGCGCACGGCGCGCTTCAGCAGGTAGCGGCCGAGCGCGACCGTTCCGGTGGCAGCCACTTCGCGCCAGAGGGCGCCGCCCACCAGCAAGCCGCTCAGCGCGAAGAACACCATGACGGCTTGATGGTCAAACCCGGCGGCAAAGGCATAGACGATATGCGGCCAAGACCGGCCCGGCATCTCGGCCACAGGCGGCAGCATGCGGATGCCGACATGGGTAATGAGGACCGATAAGGCCGCGAGCCAGCGGAACACATCTACCCAGGCGCTGAAGCTGCGTTTGCTGGCCTCGTCCGGCACGAGTTTGCCCCTGCTGTATAGCGTGGCTATACCGGCTCGGCCCCCCGTGCGGAATACTAATGTATTGTTACAAACTCGTTTATGGTGCGCCCGATGAGCCGGCTAGTAGTGCGTTCGCATGACCTGGACGAGCCAATAGAGGCCGCTAAGCGTACCTGCGGCCGTGCTGCCGAGCAGCAGCAAGCCGAGCCAGCGCAGCGAGCCGTCGCCGGGGAGAACCGCCTGCTCACAGGCGGGCCATGCCGGGTCGGTGGCGCGGTGCAGCGGTGCGGCCGCGAAATGGTTGGTGAACGCCGACATAGTAGTGCCCCCGCAGCCAGCCGAATGTGGCAACGATAGCGGGGGAGACTTAAAAGATCGTTAACGGCGCCGGTTTTTCGGCTCGGACGCACTCTGGCGTTGCTTCGCTAATTTGACGGCGATATGCCTCCATACAAGCGTATTTTCTCCTTGGAGCGCCATCCCATGCCCGCCGCACCGGCCGATGCGATTGCTTACTACTCCGACGCCGCTCCCAGCTTCCACGCCAGCTATCGCGCCGATGCCAATCGGCTGGAGCGCATCCAGGTCTGGCGCGGCTTCATCGAGCGCCACGTCACCCGCACCGGCTTTGCTTACGACCTAGGCTGCGGCAGCGGCATTTTGGCGTGCGAACTGGCCCGCCGCGGCGCCAGCGTAGTGGGCGTGGACGGCGCCGCCGGCATGCTCGAGATCGCGCGGCGCAGCGCCTTGGAGGCGCGGCTATCTGGCATCAGCTTTGAGCAGCACCGCCTGCCCATTGCAGACACCAGCGGCTGGCGCATCGCAGACTCGGTCATCTCGTCCAGCGCGCTCGAATATCTCGACTCGTTGCCGGACGCGCTGGCCTCCATCCGCGCGGTGCTGCGGCCCGGCGGCACGCTGGTGTTTTCCCTCTCCAACCAGGACTCGCTCAGCCGCAAGCTGGTGCGGCTGGTGCACCGGCTGACGGGCCGGCCGGCCTATTTCGGTCTGCTCAAGCAGTTCCGCACCGAGGCGGCCGTGCGCGCGGAATTGGACCAGGCCGGTTATGACGTGTTGGAGGCGCGCTACTTCGCCTGTGCCGACCGGCTGAACCGAGTACTTGGCCGCGTGCTGCCGCTCCGCTTTGCCAGCAATATGATTATCGTTGCTGCCCGCAGACGCTAGCGCGCGATGGAGAAAGCACGCGTTCTCCTGGTCGGACCCATGCCCCCCACCAAAGGCGGCGTGACAACGTTCATGCTCAACCTGATGGCCTCCCCGCTGGCCGAGCAGGCGCTGTTCATTCCCTACACTACCTCCCGCCCGCCAAAGAAGAACGTCACCGACAACTGGGGCTATCGCGCCATGCTGCGGGGCGGGGTGCGGCGGATTGTTTTGGGTGCGCTGGTGACCGCCTGGCACCTCGCGGCCTTCCCGCTAGCCGTGCTGCGCCACCGGATCCAGCTCGTGCAGATCCAAGCCTGCGACTACCAGGTGTTCTGGGAGGCGGGGCTGTATGCCGCTATGGCCAAGCTGCTGCGCCGCCCCGTGCTGTTCCGGATCGGCGGCGCGTTCGACATTTTCCAGGCGGGCGCCTCGTCGCCGGAGCGGCTGCTGATTGCCGGCGTGTTGCGGCTGCCGAACACGGTGATTGCGCAGTCCGCTTTCGCGCGCGACGTCATCCGCGAGGCAGGGCGCACGGGTGAGATCGTCCTGCTGCCCAACTGGTCACGCAGCTTGCCCGAGCTACCGCGGCGCGCAGGCGGGATGGCGCCGCAGTGCCTATTCATCGCTGGGCTGGAGGCGCGGCGCAAAGGCGTGGAGGAAGTTCTCGCCGCCGCACAGATGCTGCAGGCGCGCGGCTGCCTGGCCCGCATCCACGTCATTGCCGCCACGCCATCGCTGGCCGACCGCATCACCAAGCTCGGGCTGACCGGGCTGACCAGCGAGGGCCCGGCGGCGAATGCAGCCGTGCTGGCCCGCATGGCGGCAAGCGACATCTTCCTGCTGCCGTCGCACGGTGAGGGCTTTCCTAATCTCTGATCGAGGCGATGGCGGCGGGCATGGCCTGCATTGCCACGCCGGTCGGTGCCGTGCCGGAAATGGCTGAGGATGGCGGCGTCAGTATCGTACCAGCGGGAGACGCCGGGTCGCTCGCGGATGCAATCGAGCGGCTGGCCTATTCCAGCGTGCGGCGGGAGGAACTCGGCCGCCGTGCCCGCGCCACCGTGGAACAGCGCTACACGGCGGAGGCAGCCCTGCCGGCCTTGACGGACGCGTACCGGCGCTTGGCGCAGCACCGGGCGGGCTGGCGAGGCGCCATCGCGCCTTCCGCGCTTACGCCACCCACCGCGTTGTCGGACGGCTAGACCCGAGGCTACAAGAACGGACGGTAGGCCGGATGCTCCGGTCCGGAGCTGCCAGCTTTGGGGGCGGCTTGCGCTTTCGGCGCCAGCGCTTGGTCGTAGGCTGCCAGCAGGGGGCCGACCGAGTGGTCCCACGCCAAGGCCTCTTGCACCCGCCGGTGGCCCGCCTCGCCCATGGTGGCGCGCAGCACGTGGTCGTCCAGCAAGGCTCCGATCGCCTCGGCCAAGGCGGCGTCGGAGTTGGCGGCGGCATAGCGGCCAGCCTCACCCGCGGACACGCGCGTCTCGTGCAGGTCAAACGCGACCACCGGCAGGCCGAAATACATGTACTCGATCACCTTGTTCATCGTGCTCTGATCGGACCAGGGCGTCTTCGGGTCGGGATCGATCCCCAGCGTCGCGGAAGAAAGAATGCGGCACAGCTCGTCATCGCTCACCCGGCCGGTGAAGCGGGCAAAGCTGCTGATGCCCTGCTCTTCGGCGTAAGCGCGGATGGCGGGCTGGTGCGGCCCGCCGCCGACGAACAGCACGGCAAAGTCTTGCCGCCGCTCGCTGAGCAGTTTCACCGCACGCACCATGTGGTCCACGCCGTCCTGCTTGCAGATCTCGCCCAGATAGACGAGCAAATGAGGCTTGCCCCCATGGTAGTCGCGGCTGGGGGGATGAACGGTGAAACGCGCCAGGTCGGGCCCGGAGCGGACCACGAACACGTCACCCGGCTGGCGGCCGCCGCGCTCGATCGCCACGCGCTTGTGGCTGTTGTTGGTGGTGATCACCACATTGGCCGCGCGAAGGCTGCGCCGCTCCAGCCACAGCAGCGCGCGCCGCAACAGGCCCTCATCGCGGCCGAAGGTGTCGCGGCCGAATTTGGCGCTGAACATCTCCGGCGCGAGGTCGTGATGGTCGAAGATGAAGCGCCGTCCGAACGCCTGCCAAAAGCGGCCGAGCAGCCAGAAGGTATCGGGCGGATTGCAGGCATGCAGCACATCGAAGCCGCGGCCGAACAGCGACACGAACAGGCTCAGCACCGCCGTGGCGATGAAACACCATGCGAACTCGGCGGCAAAGCCCGCCGCACCCGCCGGGTCGAACGGGAGCGGGTAGCGGTAGATCGCCACGCCTTCCAGCAGCTCGTACGCTCTGGTGAACCCTTTCGCCTTCGGGCAAATCACGCTGACGAGGGCGCCGTGCCGTGCCAGCGTGGTGGCTTCCAGCCATACCCGGCGATCAAACGGGACGGGCAGGTTCTCCACCACAATCAGGATGCGGCGCGGGCGACTCGGCATGAGGCCTAGGCTTCCCCGGATTGGATGGTGAACTCGGTCTTGAGCCGAGTGGCGGGCGGAAGCGGCCCGCGCCCCGCCAGCACCGAGGCGGGAACACGGTGGCCAAAGCCGCGCGAATACCAGCCGAACGGCGGCGCCGTCTCACCCCGGTGCACCGACCATTGCAGGCCGGTTGGCAACGATACCTCGGCCCGTCCGCCCGCCCAGCGCAGTATCGCCCGGCCACCATGCATGACCACGGCGACATCGGGATGCAGGTGGTAGGCGAGCAGCACATCATGCGGCAAGGCGGCTTCGATCCAATCGAGAATCACGATCGACCGCGCGTTTTCATCCTGCGTGACCCGGCGGTGATGCGTCACTGGGTCAGGCAGGCGGCAGTACCCATCATGGCTCGCCTGCCATGTCTGCACGCCATCGGCGCTGTCGAACCAGCGCAGGGTAGAACGCGGCTCGCTGAGCCAGAGGAACGGGCCGCCGGTTTCGCCCTGGTCCAGCCCGTCGACGGTGAGGGTCGAGTGGCCCGGCGTGCCGCGGAACAGCGCGCGCCATTCCGGCTCGCCGTGATAGCAATAGGTGCCCGGGTCCACCAGCACCTCGACGCCGCCGCAGCGCAGCTCCACCGAGAGCGCGTCGGCGTGGCCATGCGCGGCGATCGACAGGAAGCCGTGCGGGCCGCTGTCGCAGCGCAGCCAAAGCTCGCTGGGCCCGGCGCCGCTGCGCAGGATGGTGACGCCGGCGTTCGGAAACAGGCAGGGGCGGGGCTGGTCGCGCGCCGTGGCCGGCTCGCCGCAGCACAGCGCGGCCAGGTGGCCCAGCACGCTGCCGCCAGGCTGCGGCCACCACTCTGCCGCCCCGTAAAGCGCGCGGGATGCGTCCAGCACGCCGGTCGCGGCCGGGCTGCCGGGTGCATCCACCAGCAAGCCGCGGCCGTCATCCCCATCGCCAAACCGGGGCGGATGGCCGGCGCCGTCCAGGCTGGCGGCCAATGCGTCGGCCATGTGGCGCAACGTGTCGTCCAATGGGCTGGGGAACGGCTGGCCGGCCAGGCGCGCCGGCAGGGCGGCGGCGAGCAGGATTTCGAAGACAAACAGGTGGTAGTCGCTGGCCTGCTCGCGGTTGAATCCGTCAGCATGGGTCTGCGCGCCGGCCGCGCGCACAAGGCCACTTCGCGCCTGCTGCGCCCAACGGGTGGACTCGCGAAACCAGGGGAACGCCGTGGCGGCGGCGGCCAGCCCGGCGAGTTCGGCAATCAGGTGGTTGTTCGCCGACGAGCCATGGCTTTGGAAGCTGGCCAGGGTGCGCTGATGCGCGTGCAGTTGGGCGACGAACACGTCGTTCTGTGCGAACAAGGCAGCGCTGCCGGGCCAGTCCGCCAACAGCATGTTGATCCAGGTCCAAGATAGCAGCCGCAGCCCCAATTCGATGCCGCTTGACCAATGCACCCCGGTGAGAAAGGGATTATCCCGCCACCATGAGCGCAGGTGATGCGCCACCCGATCGGCATAGGCGTCCTCCCCGGTGAGCCACCAGGCGCAGGCGAGCAGGGTTGTGGCCTGGTGGCGCGACAGCTCCCAAACGAACTTGATGTTGCCGACAGCCGCTTCGTCCCGGTAGGGCACGAAAAAGCCGACGCCAGTACGTGGCGCCACCACCCCGGTCAACGGGTCACGGAACCAATCCGGTTCCTCGGCGAGATCGGTCAGGTGCAAGTGGAACAGCGGCCACTCCCCGGCGAGCAGCTTGTCCGCCGCGGCCACGACGGCGCGGGCCGCCGGGCCGCTTGGCGCCAGCACCCGGC
>CAXTNN010000141.1:0-9178 GCA_964245545.1 uncultured Acetobacteraceae bacterium
CCATCAGCGTGCGGCTGGCCGTCTGCACCACGTTGCCATGCACCTGGTGGCGCACCCCGTCCGGATTGATCATCAGCCCGGCGTCGTGCCCCACCGTCACCCGGGTAACGGCGACCTCGCCGGTGCGGCGGTTGACGGCGACATCGGCCACCCAGGCCGCCCAGGCCGCGCCGGTGCCGGGAAAGGCGCCATGCACGTAGCGGGCATAGGCGAATCCTTGCCCGCGCGCGATGTCACCCTCGCTCTGCAGCCGCGGGGCGGCATGCGCTTCCCAGCCTGCCCGTTCCGCCACCGCACGCACCAGCTCGGCCGCGCGCTCGTCCGGCAGGTGGCGCAGGCGGTACTCCACCGGGTCCACCCCCGCTTCGGCCGCCAGCTCGTCGATGAAGCACTCATGGGCGAAGCTGTTCGGCAGCGCCGAGACGCCGCGGAACCACGAGGCCCGCACCAGCGGCGCCATGTCGTCGACGGCGATGCGCATGGCCGGGTAGGCGTAGGGCGGCACCGCCGTGCGGTCGCCCATCTCCGCCACGGCCGGCACCGGCGCCACGGCGCCGGTGAGCAGCAGCGGCAGCATGGGGGCGAGATTGGACGGGTAGCGGGTGAGGAAATCATAGCCGGCAAGCTGCCCGGCGGCGTCGATCCCGCCAGCCACGTCGCAGATCTGCGCCGCGCCCTTTGGCTCCCACGCATGCTCCTGCTCGCGCGTGAGCTGCACCCGCACGGGGCGCCCCACGGCGCGGGACAGCAGCGCTGCGTCGCCCGCCACGTCGTCGGCACAGTTGCGGCCGTAGCAGCCGGCCGCCTCCATGCGCACCACCTCGACGGCGGCCTCCGCCATGCCGAGCAACCGGGCCAGGTCCGCCCGCAGCCAATGCGGGTTCTGCGTGCCCGACCACACCTGCAGCCGGCCCGGCGCGTGGTCTGCCACGGCGCAGGACGGGCCGATGGACGCATGCATCTGATACGGCCAGCCATAGGACCGCCGCAGCACAGTCTTGGCGCCGGCAAGCGCGGCATCGACGTCGCCTTTGGTCAGCAGCGTACGCCGTGTTCCCTCCTGCCGGCGCAGCGCGCCCGCTACGTCCGCGAGGTCCACGCCCGGGGTGAACGGCCGCCACTGCACCCGCAGCCGGTGCATCGCCTCCGCCGCGTGCTCCTCCCGCTCGGCCACCACGCCGACGAAATCGCCCAGCGTCACCACGGCCACCAGACCGGGCACGTCCGCTATCGACGCGTCATCCACCGCCAGCAGCGAGCGGCCGACGAACGGCCCGCTGTCGTGGCCGAGGTAAGGCGGGCGCACCACGCGCCCATGCAGCATGCCGGGCACGCGCAGGTCGTGCACGTAGCTGAAGCTGCCCACCGCCTTGGCCGCAATGTCAGCCCTGGGCACCGCCTGGCCGACCACGCGGTAGCTCTCGGGCGGCTTCAATGCCACGGCGTCCGCCAGCGCGGCGCGCAGCCCGCGCCCGGCCACAATGGCGCCGTAGGAGAGTTGGCGGCCGCCGGCGCTGGCCACGCCCGCGGCCGTCACCACGTCCTCCGGCGCCGATTGGAGCACCCGCGCCGCCTCGGCCACCAGCATCGCCCGCGCCTGCGCCGCCGCCCGGCGCAGCGGAATGGCGGTGACCTGGATGGTTTCGCTGGCGATGGTCGGCCCCTGGTCCGGCGCCTGCTCGGTGTCGCCCAGCACCATGCGGACTTGCTCCACCGCGACGTCCAGCTCCTCGGCCACGATCTGCGCCAGCGCGGTGCGGATGCCGGTGCCGAGGTCGACATGGCCGCTGAACCCCAGCACCCCGCCATCCTCCAGCACCGCCACCAGGATGTCCGGCCCGTCCGGCCCGTTGGTCCCGTTTGACCCGGCGGCGGCGAGACGGGGGCGTGTGATCAGCAGCGCGCCGGGGCTCTCCAATAGCTCCTGCCGGGTCGGGATGCTCATGCCGCGGCGGCCCGGTGCACGGCGCGCAGGATTTCGACATGGGCGCCGCAGCGGCATAAATTACGCGACAGCGAGCCCCGGATTTGCCCATCCGACGGTGCTGGTACCCGGCGCAGCAGCGCTTCCGCCGCCATGATCATGCCGTTCAAGCAATAGCCGCACTGCGCCGCCTGCTCGGCGATGAAGGCCTGCTGCACCCGCCCGGGCACGCCATCGGGCGCTAGGCCTTCGAGTGTTGTGACCTCCCGCCCCGCCACCGCCGCCAGCGTCACGCAGCAGGAGCGTGCCACGGCCCCGTCCACCAGCACCGCGCAGGCGCCGCATTCGCCCAGGCCGCAGCCGAACTTGGGGCCGTTCAAGCTTAGGTCGTTCCTAAGCACGTAGAGCAGGCGCGTGGTCTCCGGTACGGCCAGGTGGTGATCAGCGCCGTTCACGCGCAAGCTCACCACGGTCAGGCCGGCACTGGCGCGGCCAGCGGAACCGTCAGCACGTCGTGTCCAAACACCCAGGCCGGGTCCTCCTGCGTGCGCAGCCAGGTGTTGGCGTTGGACACGGCTTGCACCCGGCCCGCCCGGTCGCGGCGGTTCGCCTCGTAGAGGGCAAAGGCGGCGGCATGGCCGGACACGCCCGTTTCCGCCAAGCACCGCATCAGCATCGCTGCATCTTCGATGGCCATGGCGGCGCCTTGGGCCATGTGTGGCTTCATCGGATGGCAGGCATCGCCAAGCAGCACGACGCGCCCCTGGCTCCAGACCGGCAGCGGGTCGCGGTTGAGCAGCGGCCACTTGGTGATTTCCCCCGAGGAGTCGATCAGCGCCTGCACCAGCGGGCAATAGCCAGCGAACGCCGCGCGCATCTCCTCCATGCTGCTCGGCACGAAGGAGGCGTCCCCCTGCCAGTCCGGCTCCGGCACGCCCGTGACGTAGTAGTATTCGTCGCGCGCGCCGGTGGTGTAATAGACCATCATGTGGCGGTCATCCGACCACCATTTCACGCAATCCTCGAATTCCGCGAGATCGAACCCGCGCCCATGCAGCCGCCGTGCGTCGATCAGTGCGCGGTGCCCGACCCAGCCGCTGTAGTTCGGCCGTTGCGCCCCCAGCAGGATTTCACGCAGGCGCGAGTTGATGCCGTCGGCGCCAACAACGATGTCGGCGGTGGCCATGCTGCCGTCATCGAAGCAGAGCAGCATTTCGTTGCCGGTCTCGGCCGCACTGGCCAAGCGCTTGCCAAAGTGCAGGGTGCCGGGGCGCACGGCGGTAAGCTGCAGGGCATGCAGGTCGCCACGGTGCACGGTGACGTAGGCGGCGCCGTAGGTGCGCCGGGCATGCTCGCCCAGCCGAATGCGAGACAGGTACTCCCCGGTTTGGCCATCGCGGCTGAACCAGTGGTCCGGGTGCGACGCCATGCCGCACAGCGCCTGCTCCAGCCCCAGGTGCCGAAACACCTTCATCACGTTGGGACCGACATGGATGCCAGCGCCCAGGCGGGAGAACTCGTCCGATTGCTCGTAGACTGCGGTGTTGAACCCGGCCTGCTGCAGCAGCGCCGCCGCTGCCGCCCCGCCGAGGCCTGCGCCCACGATTGCAATGTCGGTATGGATGAGCATCCGCACTCTCCGAGGCTACGCTGGAGTAGAGCGTATACGCTATTTCACTCCTGGCAAGGCTTACGTACTTTGCCCTTGCTCTCGCGCGCTTCCAGTGCGTACACTCAATTCGTCGGCCACCCCCTGCAGAGGAGAAGCACCATGCCGGTCAGCGACACCGAATTGACCCTGATGTTCGAACACGTGCTGCGCAACTCCAAGGTGGACGAGACGCAGAGCGTCGCCGTGCTGCGCAGCCACTACTCCAATGCCCGCATCGTGCGCGCCGCCACCGAGGCCTGCCAACGCCTCGGCGCCCGCGTGTTCGGCATCGAGCTGCCCTCGTTCAACCACCCCACGGCGATGGGCAACGACATGACCGCCTATTGCGGTGACACCGCGCTCACCGGCAACACCGCCGCCCAGCGCGCGCTGGAATGCGCCGACCTGATTGTCGACACGATGATGCTGCTGCACTCGCCGGAGCAGGAACAGATCTTGAAAACCGGCACCCGCATGCTGCTGGTGGTCGAGCCGCCGGAAATCCTCGCCCGCATGTTGCCCAGTTCCGAGGACAAGGCGCGCGTGCTTGCCGCCGAGGCCGTGCTGAAGGCCGCCACCTCCATCCGCGTCACCTCGGAGGCCGGCACCGACTTCCGCGCAGCGCTGGGCCAATATCCGGCGGTCACCGAATACGGCTTTGCCGACCAGCCCGGACGGTGGGACCATTGGCCCAGCGGCTTCCTGTTTTCGTGGCCCAACGAGGAGACCGCCGAGGGCACGCTGGTGCTGGACGTGGGCGACATCCTGCTGCCGTTCAAAAGCTACGTGCGCGAGCGGGTGACGCTGGAGGTGGAGCGCGGCTTCGTCACCAAAATCCATGGCGGATTCGACGCGGAGTACCTGCGCAACTACATGGCCTACTTCAAGGACCCGGAGGTTTATGGCATCTCGCATATCGGCTGGGGCTTGCAGCCGCGCGCGCAATGGACGGCGATGGGCCTGCACGACCGCAATGACGGCATGTGCATGGACGCACGCGCCTTTGCCGGCAACTTCCTGTTCTCCACTGGGCCCAACACCGAAGTGGGCGGCAGCCGCAAGACGCCCTGCCACATGGACATCCCGTTGCGCCATTGCGACGTGCTGCTGGACAACCAGCCCGTGGTGTTGGGCGGCACCGTGGTCGCCCCCGCCGCCAGCATCGCGGCCTGACGGCGCCGGGCTTTGGACGCCGAGCCGTATGATGTGACGGAGCAGGTCGGCCACCTGCTGCGCAAGGCCTACCAACGCCACCTGGCGATCTTCCAGGCCAACGCGTCCGACCCGCAGATCACCTCCACCCAGTTCGTCACCCTGTGCGCGTTGCACGACGGCGGCGCCAGCACGCAGAGCGAGCTCACCCGCATCACCGGCATCGACCAGGCCACCATTCGCGGCATCATCACCCGCCTCAAGCGCCGCGGCCTGGTCACCGACCAGCCGGACGGGAGCGACCGGCGCAAGGTGGTCATCGCGCTCACGCCGCGCGGCGCCGCCGTGCTGGAGCAGATGATTCCGTCGGCGCGCCGCATCACCGAACTGACCTACGGCACGCTGAACGCCGCAGAACGCTTGGCGCTTGGGCTCACGCTGCGCAAGATGATCGAGCAAGGCTGACAGGAGAACCCCATGACGCAGACCGCCGACGTTGCCGTGATCGGATTGGGAGCGGTCGGCGCCGCCACGCTTTACCAACTGGCCCGGCAGGGCGTGCGCGCCGTGGGCATCGACCGGTTCGACCCGCCGCACGACCACGGGTCCAGCCATGGCGAGAGCCGCATCACCCGGCTGGCCATTGCCGAAGGCTCCGCCTACGTGCCGCTGGTGCACCGCTCGCACGAGATTTGGCACGAGCTGGAGGCCGAAACCGGCCAGGAACTGTTCCGGCAAGTCGGCATGCTGATGATCGGCGAGGGCGATGGGGCGCCCAGCCACGGCCAACCGGGGTTCCTTGGCAGCACGCTGGCCATCGCCCGCAAGCACGGGATTGCGCACGAGTTGCTGGACAGCGCTGAGATCCGCCGCCGCTACCCGCAATTCCAGGTGCGCGACGCCGACCGCGGCTATTTCGAGCCAGGCGCCGGGCTGCTGTTCCCGGAGCGTTGCGTGGCGGCTCAGCTCGGGCTTGCCCGCCGCCACGGCGCCAGCATCCGCACCGGCGAGACGGTGCTCTCGCTCGAACCGTGCGGCAGCGGCGTTGCCATCACCACGGATAAAGGCCGCATCGAGGCTGGCCGGGCCGTGCTCGCCGCCGGGGCCTGGCTGCCGGCGTTGGCGGGGGGTGCGCTGGCCACGCTGGCCAGCGTGCACCGCCAGGTCATCATGTGGTTCGCAACCGACGAGCCCGCGCTGTATGACCCGGCGCGTTGCCCCGTGTTCATCTGGATGCACGGGCCGGCGGAGTCGGATTACCTGTATGGCTTTCCCCTGCTCCCCGGCACCGCCGGCGTGAAGGCCGCCACCGAGTGCTATCCGGGCCACGTGGCGCCGGACCAGATCGATCGGACCGTTTCGGCGGCCGAAGCGCAGGAGGTATTCGCCCGCCATCTCGATGGGCGGCTGCGCGGGCTGACCAACCGGCTGGTGCGCGCCGCCACCTGCCTCTACACCGTCACGCCGGACGCCGGGTTCATCGTGGACCGGCTTTGGGCTGACGGCACCGTGCTGGCCGCGTCGGCCTGCTCCGGGCATGGCTTCAAGCATTCTCCAGCGGTGGGCGAGCAGTTGGCGGCAATGGCAATGGAGCCCGGGGCGGCCGGCGAGGCGACGTTTGCACTCGCGCGATTCGCCGCGCCCTCTTCCTCTGGGGGAGGGCTTTTAGGGACGGCCTAATCTAGCCCAGATAGGCCTCCCGCACCGCGTCGCTGTGCAGCAGCTCCGCGCCTGGGCCGGCCAGCACGACCTCGCCGGATTGAAGCACGTAGGCGGTGTGGGCGATTTCCAGCGCCATGAACGCGTTCTGCTCCACCAGCAGCACCGTTACGCCGCTGCGGTTGATCGCCACGATGGTTTCGAACACCTGGTCCACCACCTGCGGCGCCAGGCCCATGCTGGGCTCGTCCATCAGCAAGGTCTGCGGGCGGGACATCAGCGCGCGGCCCATCGCCAGCATCTGCTGCTCCCCGCCCGACAGGGTGCCCGCCACCTGGGCCAAGCGCTCGCGCAGCCGCGGGAACAGCACCAGCACGCGGTCGAGTTCGGCCGTCAATTCGGCGCGGGCGGAACGGCGGCGGAAGGCGCCCATGGCCAGGTTCTCGCGCACGGTCAGCCGGCCGAACACCCGGCGGCCTTCGGGCACCTGAACCAGCCCCAGCGGCACCAAATCGTGCGGCGGCACGTCGGTCACGTCCCGCCCCCCCAGCGTCACGCGGCCGGCAGTGCGGGTGCGCAGGCCGCAAATCGCGTTCAGCGCCGTCGTCTTGCCCGCGCCATTGGCCCCCACCACGGCGCAGATCGACCCGGCGTCCACCGCCAGCGACACCCCACGCAGCGCCCGGATGTTGCCGTAGCTGACATGGAGGTCCCTCGCCGAAAGCGCGCTCACAGGCCCAACGCCTCCATGCCGTGCTGCGCCGCCCGGGCGCCCAGGTAGGCGGCGATCACCGTCGGGTCGTCGCGGATTTCGGCCGGCGTGCCCTCGGCGATGGGCGCGCCGTGGTCCAGCACCAGGATGCGGTCGGAGATGCCCATCACCACGCGCATCTGGTGCTCGATCAGCAGCACCGTCAGCCCATGCTGGTCCCGCAGCGCCCGGATCAGCTCCAGCATGGCGTGGCTTTCCACCGGGTTCATTCCCGCGGCTGGCTCGTCCAACAGCAGCAATTTGGGCTTGATCGCCATGGCGCGCGCGATCTCCAGCCGCCGCTGGTCGCCGTAGGGCAGGTGGCGCGCCAGCCGGTCGCCGCGCCCGGACAGCCCGACGGCGGCCAGCAGCGTGCGCGCTTCCGCCGTGGTCTCGCGCACCCCGCGGCGGTGCGCGGGCGTGGCCAGCAGGGCGCCCAGCAGCGATTCCGGCTGTTTGGCATCCACCCCCACCATGATGTTCTCAATCGCGGTCAGGTCGGGGAACAGGCGGATGTTCTGGTAGGTGCGGGCAATCCCCTGCTTGGCCACCAGGTCGGGGCGCAGGCCGTCGATGCGCACCCCGGCGAGGTAGATCTCGCCCGCGGTTGGCTGCACGAACGAGGTGAGGCAGTTGAACAGCGTGGTCTTGCCGGCGCCGTTGGGGCCGATCACGCTGTGGATGGCGCCGTCCGGCAGATCCAGGTCTACCGAGCGGATCGCCAGCAGGCCGCCATAGCGCTTGCTGACGCCGCGAGCCGACAGCATCACGCGGCCTCGCGGTGGGCGACCGCCTTCGGGCTCAGCCCTTCCGGCTTCAGCCGCACCACGGCGACGATCACCAGGCCGTAGATCAGGTAGCGGTATTCCCCCAGGTCGCGCAGCACTTCGGGGGCGCCGATCAAGGCGGCGGCGCCGATCAGCACGCCGGGCAGGCTGCCGATGCCGCCCACCACCAGGATCGCCAGCACGTTGACCGAAACCAGCAGGGTGAAGCTTTGCGGGAACACCGAGCCCACCATGCCGGCGAAGATGCCGCCCGCCAGCCCGGCGAACCCGGCGCCCAGCGTGTAGGCCGACAGCTTCACCCGTACCAGCGCGATGCCCAGCGCCTGCGCCACGTCCTCGTCCTCGCGCACCGCCAGCCAGCGCCGGCCCAAGCCAGAATGCTGCACCCGCCAGGCGATGTACCAGGCGGCGGCCGTGAGGCAGGCGGTCATGTAGAACAACTGGGTGGGGGAGCTGAGCACCAGCCCGAAGACCGACGGCTTGGGAAGGTTCACGATCCCCTGCGCGCCGCCGAGCAAGGGCTTGAGCATGTCCGACAGCACCAGCACGCGGATGATCTCGCCCAGGCCCAGGGTGGCGATGGCCAGGTAATCGCCCCGCACCTTCAGCACGGGCAGGCCGAACAGGAACCCGGCGGCGGAGGCGGCCAGCACCGCGAACGGCAGCGCGGCGAAGAAGCTGAACAGTCCCCCTGTGCCGGCCGGGCCCGCGGTCAGCAGCGCCACGGTGTAGGCGCCGACGGCAAAGAAGGCGACGAAGCCGAGGTCCACCAGGCCGGCCAGCCCAAGCTCGATGTTCAGCCCCAGCCCCATCAGCGTGTAAAGGCAGACCAGCATCATGACTTGCGCCACGAAGTCGTTGGTCAGCGCTGGCAAGGCCAGCACGACAGCCAGCCCAGCCAGGCGCAGCCAATGCGGCGCCCGGGCCAGCGCGCCGGCGCCGGGGCGGGCGGCCAGGGTCACCGAGCAGCGCACCCCGCAGGCCAGCGCGGCCTGCGCATATTCGGGCCAGCGCTCCTCAACCAAGGTGTCCGGGCAGCTGACCGGGCCGGTGATCGACCGGGCCGGGAAGGCGGCCGCGCTGCGCGGGTTCGCCGCGGACGCGGACGTCCCGCTGTCCCAGACGGTGGCGATCGGCGATGGCGCGAACGACCTCGACATGATCGCGGCGGCCGGGCTCGGCGTGGCGTTCAACGCCAAGCCGGCGGTCAGGGACGCGGCCGACACCTCGGTGAGCGTGCCCTACCTGGACGC
>CAXTNN010000142.1:0-9027 GCA_964245545.1 uncultured Acetobacteraceae bacterium
GGCACGAAGACGGCGCTGACCCGGTCAACCAAGCGCTGCACCGGCGGCTTGCCCGCTTGGGAGTCGGCGACCAGGCGCGCGATCTGGGCGAGCTGCGTTTGCCCGCCCACGGCCGTCACCTGGCTGAGCAGGGTGCCCTCGCCATTCAGCGCGCCGGCAATCAGGCGGTCGCCGGGCTGTTTGGGCACAGGCAGGCTCTCGCCGGTCAGCAGGCTCTCATCGGCGCTGCCGCGGCCCTCGCGGACGATCCCGTCCGCCGCAATGCGCTCGCCGGGGCGGACCAGCAGCAGATCTCCCACGACGAGCTCGGCCAAGGGGATGTCGCGGTCGCGGCCGTCGCGGCGCACGCGGGCTTGCTCCGGGCGCAGCGTGTCCAGCGCGTTGATGGCGGAGGCGGCCTGCTGCCGGGCGCGGCCTTCCAGCCACTTGCCGAGCCGCACCAGGGCGATCACGGCGGCGGCGGCTTCGAAATACAGCGGCCCACCCTGGCGGAGGTTCCACAGGCTCAAGCCGAATGCGGCGCTGGTGCCGAGGGCCACCAGCGTGTCCATCGTTCCCGTCCCACCCCGCAGCGCCTGCCAAGCGCCCCGGTAGAACCGCGCGCCGAAGCCGAACTGCACCAGGGCTGCGAGCAGGAGCTGCACCCGCCCCGGCAGCATGACGTGCAAGCCAAACGGGGCCGCAACCATGGGCAGCAGCAGGGGGGCGGCAAACGCGAGCGCCAACACCGCCGTCGCGCCCTCGGTGCTTTTCCGCGGCCGGAGGGGCCCGGCGGCCGCGCCGGACAGCCGCTCGATCTCGCCCGCCGCCGCCGGAAAGCCGGTGGCAGCCAGTGCTTGCCCCACCCGCGCCGGGTCGAACCCGGGGGCGGGGGTGATGGAGGCGCGCTCGGTGGCAAGGTTGACGGACACGTCCGCCACGCCGGGCAATGCGGCGAGGGTCTGCTCCACCCGCCGCACGCACGAGGCGCAATGCATGCCAGTGACGGCTACGTCCAGGCGGCGATCGGCCGCCGGCCTACGCTCCCGGTCTAAAACGACCCCGTCCATGCTGCCCACCCTTGTTGCAGGCAACGGATATGGGGCGTCCACCCGGGCCTCGGCAATGTTGGCCTGGAGTTAACCTCCCATTGCATGGCTCGAGGAGATCGAGCGCAAACGCTGCGAACGGGCGCGGTCAAGAACGGCCGGGCGGCCGTCCGCCATGCAGCGGCCAAACACATTCGCCAGCAATAGGCCGCTGATGAGACCGGCAGTCCCTTAGCGACGCCCCAACGCCCGCTTCAACCGCCCTCAGGCGCTCAGCTAATTCTGGCCCTGGGCCAGTTTGACGGAGTTGACCAGCCCGGCAATTTTGCTGGCGATCTGCAGCCGTCCTTGCGCGGAATAGTGGGTGCAAGCGCACCAGCGATCGATGAACTCCGAGCTCGGCAGCATGTCCAGCAGGTCGACCACGCGCACGCCGCCGGTGCGCAGCTCCGCCAGGAAGGTGTCGCGGCGCTGGCGGATCAGGGCGGGCCAAGCCGGGTCGATCCGGCCCATGTATTCCAGATTGAGCGGCAGCAGCACGAACACAGCGGAGCGTTGCTCGGTTTGCAGGTGGCGGTTGAGCGAGACGATCAGCCGGGCCAAGGACGGGCTGGGCGCGTATTCGACGTTGAGGTGATAATAATTGGCGGCAATCGCCACCATGTTGTGGCCGTCATTCTCCGGGCAGGTCCGCAGCTTGACTTCGCTCTCGAACAGGCCGGGCACATCCCCGGCATAGCTGACGCCCTGGTAGGTGAAGGGCTGATCGATATGCTGGTAGCGGGCAAACAGCGACTGCAAGCCGTGATAGTAGTCCTCCGGCTTGTCGAACGACAGTTCCGGGTTGAGCTCCCGAAATGCGAGGTAGTCGTGCATCGACATGGCGTCGGTCTCGAGCAAATCGACCCAGCCGGCGGCAAGCACGACGTTCTTGATGGCGCGGTATTTCTCCACCACGGCGGCGATGTTGACCGCCGCTTCCATCGTCAAGCCGTTGCGGGAGGCATCGATCACCGGCTCCGCCAGTTGGTCGGACACCATGGTGGGAATGGAGCGCCTGTCGCTTTCGCAATGCGACGACTCGTCGATACCGGAGGAGCCCAGGATCATGGTGGGCGCGCTGGCCTGCACGGCTTGGCGGATGATTGGCTTGGCTTCATCCATCGGGAAGGGAAACACGACGGTGATCAGCATGGCCAGGAGGAAAACCACGGCGTAGCGCGCGGACCGGCTTGCTGGCGTGGCTTGTGTCTGCTGCATGGGCGGCGTCCTCAGAATTGGAAGTAGAGGAATTCTGAGGAACTGCCGAGCGTCATCAGCGACACCCCTGCCAGCACGGCGCCCAACACGGCCCAACCATAGCTGGGCTGCCACACCAGCCAGCGGTATGGGTTGGGGATCGGCCGGCCCAAGGCTGGCTCGTAGCGGTTCATGATCTGCTGCGTGTTGGGTGCGAACCAAATCAGGGCGGCCATCGCCACCACGCGGGCAATGTCCAGGAGCTGCCCCCTGGCCGGTATCAGGCCGTGCTCCACGCCGTGCAGGCCGGCCATGCCGGCCACCATGTCCAAAGCGGCCGGCGTCGATGCGGCGCGGAAGAACGCGAACGCCACCAGCGACGCGACATAAACCGCCAGCGTCTTCCAGACCCGGTCGACGGTCGCTCGCAGCTTGCTCGGAGCTGGCTGGTGCTTTGGCTTGGGAAAGAAGGTCTTGGTGGCGTGGTTGACGGTGAGATAGGCGCCATGCAGCAGGCCAAAGTAGAGGAATTGCGACCCGGCGCCATGCCAAATCCCGGCCAGCCCCATGGTGATGAACATCGGGCCGGCGACCAGGGAGCTGAATCCGCCCAAGGTCGCCGAAGCGCGCCGCGAGTTGCCAATCCCGTGCGAGGCGCGAAACCGCGTGACCCAAAGCGCCAGCGGGCTGAAGATATACATGGTGATCCACCGGGTCAGCGTCATGTGCCAGCGCTGCCAGTATTCGATCACCGTGGTCGCCTTGAAGGGCGAGTTGAAGTTTAGCGGGAAGCGGAAGTTGAACATCCGCGCCAGGCCAATAGCCATGTCGGAATAGCCGGAAAAATCAAAGTAGATCTGGAACGAGTAGCAGATCACGCCGAACCAAGCGCTGAACAGGGGGATGTTGCTGTGCGCGGCAAACCCGGTCTGCACCAGGCCCGAGAGCGGGTCCGCCAGCAGCACCTTCTTGGCAAAGCCGATGGCGAAGATGCTGAGGCCCACGGCGAAGTTCTGGCTGTCGAAGCGATAATTCCCGGCGTCGGCAAATTGCGGCATCATCTCCCGGTTGTGCAGGATGGGGCCTGCAATCAGGTGCGGAAAGAAGGTGACGAACATGACGTAGCTCAGCAGGTCCCGCTGCTTGGCCACGCCCTGGGTCACGTCGACCAGGTAGCCGATCTGGGTGAAGGTGAAGAACGAGATGCCGAGCGGCAGGATAATGGTGTTGAAGGCGCGGCCAAACACCGCATGGAAGCCCAGGCTCTCGGCCACCGACACGGCATACTTGAAGTAGATCAGCGCGGCCAAATCCAGCGTGATGCCCACCATCAGCAAGAACGACCGCAGCTTGGGCCGGCCTTCGGCACGCGCGATGGCGGTGCCGACGGTGAAGTTGAACGCGATGGAAAGCAGCAGCATCGGCAGGAAGTCGAGCTTCCAATACGAGTAGAAGGCAAGCGAAGCCAGCACCAGGAAGATGCCCGCCGGCTTGGGCCCGAAGCGGCAAGCAAGATGAAAGCCGATCAGCGCCAGGGGCAAGTAGATGAACAGGAACGGATAGGAGCTGAAAACCACCGGGCCGCTGTCCTTCTACCTGGTCATCGCCGCGTCAAACGGCCTTATGCCTTAGCTGCCAGCCGATCTTCAAGCAAGCTGACCAATTCACCGACGTTCTTGAGCTCCTCCATCTCGGCGGCATGGAACTTCACCCCGAACCGCTTCTCCAATTCGACGACGATGAAGATGTGGTTCATCGAATCCCAGTTCTCGACATCTTCGGCGGTGGTCTGTGGCGTCAGGCTGATCGAATCGTCTTCCAGCACGTTGCGGAAAACTTGGTTCAAAGCATCGTATATTTCGGGCTCGGTCATGGCGATCCTCGTCATTGGTCTTGCCGGCGCTGGCGCTGGTTACATGCCAGAAAGACGCATGGCCTGCCATCTGCGCGTGCAACTCACCGGGGCTGATCGCCCGCTCACTGGGCTGGCTGCAGCTCACCCGCCATTCGCACGCTGTCGATAAAGGTCGGGCGGGGCGCCCAGCCATCGAGTGCGAGCTCCCATTCGCTGCGGCCGTCCGCTTCGCTGAGCCGGGTGAAGCCGAGCTTGGCGTAGTGCTCGCGCACCATCCCATTCTTGGCGGAAGGGACGTAGACGCCGATCAGCCGCCGGGCGCCCAGCCGCAGCGCCTCGGCCGCCACCAGGTTCAACGTCTCTTCCTCCAGCCCGCGGCCCAGCACGCGGCAGCTCATCAGCCAGATGTCCAGCCGCACCGCATCCCCGTCCAGCAGGCCGGCGACGATGGCCACGATGCCGTTGTCGCCAAACTGGTCGAGCAGGCGGATGTGCAGGCTGAGCGCCAGCGGGTCGTTCATGATGCCGGTCACGTCGTCTTCCGAGACCCGGCGGGTGGTGAGATTGAACTGGTTGGTCTTGTTGATGAGCTGTGTCACGCGGGCATGGCTCACCGGGTCGAATCGGTTCCAAATCGCCCGCATCTCGAGGCTACGTAGATAGCTGGGCAGGTCGGTGGCGGTGGCGGCCAGGGTTTCGCGGCGGATGTTGTCCTGATACTGGCCGGCGCGGCTGAGGTCCTCCGCGGTGATGCGCAGCGCCTCGAAGTAGCCGGCATCGGCGATGGCGGCCCCGTAGAGCGTCGGGTCCTCCGGCAGCTCAGGCACAGCCACGGCCGGCAGCTCGCGCCGCACGATCGCGCGCTCGGCCGGGTTGTCGTCGGCGAACACCAGGCTGTCGATGCCGATGTTCAGCCGGCTGGCGATTTCGCGCAGGTTGCTGGCCTTGTCGGTCCAGTTGGCGACGAAGCAGGCGATGGCCTCGCGCTTCAGCACCATCTCCGGGTGTTTGGCGAACGGCTCCAGCGCGTTGGCCTCGTCGTTCTTGGAACACACGGCCAGGATAATGCCGCGGCGGCTCAGGTCCCGCGCGTAGTGCTGGAAGGCGACATGCGCCTCGCCCACGGCGCTGCCCTGCCCCAGGCGGATGCCGGTCAGCCCGTCATCGCCGATCACCCCGCCCCAGAGCGTGTTGTCCAGGTCGAGCACGAGGCACTTGAACGAGCGGCCTTGCGCGGCGGCCAGCAGGCGCCCGACCAGGTCGCCGTAGAGCGGGGCGGCGTTCGGGTGGATTTCCTGCTTGGCCCGGTGCCACAGCGCCGGGTCATACCAAGCGTCGATGCCGTCGCGGGCGGCCCAGTCGTCGAGCGAGAGGATATCCACGCCCGCCTCATCGGCGCGCTCCCGCAGCAGGGCGGCCAGACGGCGCAGCGCGGCGCTGCGGGACCACGGCAAGCGGTGCTCGTTCTCTCCGGCGATTGCCAGGAAGATCGGCAGCGGCGCGTGCTGGATCACCTGGCAGCCCCACGCCTGCTTGGCCGCCGCCCATTGGCTTGCCAGCCGGCCCACCACCTGCTCGGCCCAGGCGGCCACGTCCCCACCAATCTCCCCTCCTTGGGGGATGCCCTGGGTGAGGTGATGCGAGTCCATGGCGAACAGCACGGCCGTCGGCTTGAACTGGTAGAGCCCGGAGGCGGGGTCCATCAGGTCCTGGGCGTATTGGCCGTAATGCGGCGTGTAGATGTCGACCCAGAGGCCGCGCCGCAGGCCGCCGACGCGCAGGGCCGGCAGCAGATGGTCCACGGTCGAGGAGGCGAGCACGGCCAGGCGCACCGGCTTGGTGGCGAGCTTGGCCGGCGCTTCGGGCATCAGCTTGGCCCGCCGCCGATCCAGCCGCATGGTGCCGATCGCATCGAGCCGGGTATTGGCCACGCCGCAGAGCGCGGACCAGAGCGCCGCCGGGTCGGATCCCGCCTCTTCGGCTTGCGGCAGTTGAAACAGCGAAGTCTTCGGCAGCCAGTACAGGCCGATGCGATGCATAGCACCATCCATTTTGCCGGGTTGACGGACGGATAGCGGGAAACCGCATGGCTGACAACCTCGGCCTTCGCAGGTGCAGCACGGCAAGGGCAGGCGGTTCGCGCGAGCGAAGAACGGGCCTTAACAAGTACACGTCTTTGTGAATACAATCGCATGGGCATGCGAGGGAACAGGCGGTGGCGGACGACTGGGCAATCGAGATCACGCCGCCTGAGCCAAGCCCGGCAGCGCGGCCGTTCCAAAGCACGGGCCCGCACGGACATCGCGGCCGCATGCGCACCCGGCTGCTTACGGCGGGGCCGGACGGGCTGGCGGATTACGAGTTGGTCGAAATGCTGCTGTTCCTCGGCATTCCCCGCCGTGACACCAAGCCGTTTGCCAAGGCGTTGATCAACCGCTTCGGCGACCTGCTGCGAACCTTGACCGCCAAGCCGGACGCATTGGCCGCGGCCGGGTTGAACGACGCCAGCCAGCGGGTATGGGCAATGGTGCAGGAGGCGGGCCAGCGCCTGGTGCGCGCGGACTCGCGGTCCCGCCCATTGCTGAACGCGCCGGAGAAGCTGCTGGCGTATCTCGACCTGCCCAAGCGGCTGGCGCGCGAGCCCCATCTCGCGGTGCTGTTCCTCAACAACCGCAACCAGTTGCTGGCGGAGGAAAGCTGGCCGGATGACGTGCTGCCGGAAGCGCTGGCCAGCGATATCGCCCGGCACGTGGTGCAGGTGCATGCCACGGCGCTGATCCTGGTGCGCAGCCGGCCGGGGGCCCGCCCCCGCCCCTCCAAGACGGACCGCAGCATCACCGAGCATTGCCGCCGCCTGTCCGAAATCCTGTCGCTGGCGCTGCACGACCACCTGATCGTGGGGCAAGGCGAGCCGTTCAGCTTCCGCGAGCTGAGGCTGCTGTGATGCGTGTTCCGACCTGGCTCCGCCGGCGCCCCCCGTTGCCGTCCGACCCGGCCGATGGCTGGGGCACGCTCCCTGCCCGCGGAGGCAGCGCCACCGGGTTTGCCGATGGGCAGGATTTCCTGGCTCCCATCTCCGGCGGCACCCTGCCGGAGGTCGTGCTGCCGGGCGCCGCAGCCGCGGTCTCGGGGGAGCTCGGCGCGCTGGACGACGCGGCCTTGCTCACCGAGTTGCTCTCCCTGGTGCTGCCGGAAGACCCGACGGCGCTGGCGGCGCAAGTCAGTTCCAAGTTCGGCAGCTTCGCCGCCGTGCTCGCCGCCCCGCCGGACGACTTGCGCACCGTCCGCGGCCTAGGCACCCACAGCATTGCCGCCATCAAGCTGGTGCATGCCACGGCGCTGCGCCTGGCCCCCGCCGGGGTGATGGACCAGCCGGTGCTCGACGACTGGGACCGGCTGATCGCCTATCTCACCGCCGTGCTGGCGCGGGAGCGGATCGAACAGTTCCGCATCCTGTTCCTGGATGCGTCCGGCCGGCTGCGCGCCGATGAGGCCCAGGCGCGCGGCACGGTGAACCACACGCCGGTGTATCCGCGCGAGGTGGTGCGCCGGGCGCTGGAGCTGAATGCCGCTGCGGTGATCCTGGTGCACAACCACCCGAGCGGCGACCCCACCGCCTCCCGCGAAGACCTGGACATGACCCGGCGCATTGTGGACGCCGGGTCTGTGGTGGGGCTGACCATCCGCGACCACGTCATCATCGGCAATGGCCGCTGGCTGAGTTTTCGGGCGGAAGGCTTGCTGGACGCGTAACCCGCCGGCGCCGGGTCTGACCCGAAACATTGGCCGAAAAGCAACCCGGCGGCAGCCAGAGAGTAAGATGGCCAATAGGTTCCAGCCGAGCAATACTCTCCCGTCCTGGTAGCGGCGGACGGATTTGAACCGCCGACCAAGGGATTATGATTCCCCTGCTCTACCGCTGAGCTACGCCGCCCCGGATTGCGCGCGCTGTTACGCTTGGCTTGGCCACCGAGTCAATCACGCGAGCCGTAAGCCTGGGAGACGGCTGGTTTCGGGTTTCGCGCCGATGAAAAGGGTGTCGCAGCCGCGGCCGCCGTTCACAACCGCGCCATATCAATTGAGAGAACCATTGTAACATCAATGTTGTAACGCCGTGTTACGCATACATGGACAATTTCCAATTTCAACTTTGGCGAACCCTGCTGCGTAGGTCGCGCGGCCACGCAACAGGAGTGCCCTCAATGCGCCTACGGATTGCCCTAGCGGCAGCCACGATTATCGGACTTCCCGTCATCGCGTCCGCCCAGCCGATCGACGGCCTGTATGTCGGTGCGGGCGGGCTGTGGAACTTCAAGCAGGATGAGCACATTGCTGGGTCGACGGCCTCTGGATTGCCGACCAGCGAGTTTCGCTTCGATGCTAGCGGCGTAGGCGGCCTTGGCAGCGTTGGCTATGGTTTCGGCAATGGATTGCGGGTCGAAGTCGAAGGAAACTACTTCCAGAGCCCGTTGCGCTCCATCGGCGGTTCCTTCAACCAGCCCATTGGCGGTTCCAGCACGCAGCAGGATTATGGCGTGCTTGGCAACGTCCTCTATGACGTGGACCTGCGGCCGTTCGGCATCGCGGCCTTCACGCCCTATGTAGGATTGGGCGCCGGCTGGGAGTGGAGCCACCTCAACGGTTTGAACGCCAGCAACGTGACGACGGGCACCGTGACCCATATCGGCGGAACGAGCGACAACTTTGCCTATCAGGGAATCGTCGGTGCGGCCTTCCCGATCCATGCCGTGCCCGGCCCTGCGCTCACCGCAGAGTATCGCTTCCTCGGCGTGTTGGGGAATGAGACCTTCACTGGCAAGGTCGCCAGCCCACGCGGGGGTGGGGGTTTCGGCAACGTGGACATCTCCGAGAACCTGAACCATCAGGTGGTGATCGGGGTGCGCT
>CAXTNN010000143.1:0-8833 GCA_964245545.1 uncultured Acetobacteraceae bacterium
CCGCCGAGAAAGCCGCTGATGCGCCGGGGGGCGTCGGAGCCGACATCGACCCCGCCGCCGAAAAATTGGTTCTTGACGTTGGTCAGGGGGCCGCAGGCTGGCAGCACGCCGCAAAGGGCCAGGATCAGCCCCGTGCGCAATCGTTTGGTCACCGCCATGCCTGGTCCGGCCCTCCCAGCGGCCGGAAACAGTGGCGTGGCCGCGCGGCGTGCCCATAGACGGCTTCGCGCGGCGCGGCAACGACCCGTTCACGCCGCCGGCATGGCAGGGCGGCCAAGCAAGCGCTTGTAGCAGGGCTCATGCGACGTAAGCTACAGTCGCGCAATGCGGGTTCGGCGGACCGGGGGATGGGTTTGATGGGGTATAGCGTCGCGGTTGTGGGTGCCACCGGTGCGGTGGGGCGGGAAATGCTCAAGACCCTGGCCGAGCGCAAATTCCCGGTCAGCCGGGTCGCCGCGGTCGCGTCCGGCCGGTCCGTCGGTCAGGAGGTCTCGTTCGGCGAGAAAGAGGTGTTGAAGGTCCAGTCGCTGGACGGATTCGACTTCCATGGCTGGGACATCGGCCTGTTCAGCCCGGGCGCCGCGGTGTCGGCCGTGCACGCCCCGCGGGCGGCCGAGGCGGGCTGCCTGGTGATCGACAACACCAGCCATTTCCGCATGGAGCCGGACGTGCCGCTGGTGGTGCCAGAGGTGAATCCCGAGGCGCTGAGCCGCATTCGCCGCGGGATCATCGCGGTGCCGAATTGCTCCACCATCCAGCTCGTGGTGGCGCTGAAGCCGCTGCACGACAAGTTCCGCGTCCGCCGGGTGGTGGTGGCGACCTACCAGTCGGTCTCCGGCGCCGGCAAGTCCGGGATGGACGAGCTGTGGTCGCAAAGCCGCGCCACCTTCGTAAACGACCCGGTGACGCCGCAGGAGTTCACCAAGACCATCGCCTACAACTGCATTCCCCATATCGACCGCTTCATGGAGGACGGCTCGACCAAGGAGGAGTGGAAGATGGCGGTCGAGACCCGCAAGATTCTCGACCCGGACATCAAGCTGGTGGCGACCTGCGTGCGCGTGCCGGTGTTCGTAGGCCATTCGGAGGCGGTGAACGCGGAGTTCGAGCGGCCAGTGACGGCCGCCGACGCCCGCGCCGCCCTGCGCGCCGCCCCTGGAGTGACGGTGGTGGATAGCCGCGACGATGGCGGCTACGCGACCCCGCTGGAGAGCGCGGGCGAGGACGACGTGTTTGTCAGCCGCCTCCGCCGCGACCCGACGGTGGCGCATGGCCTGTCGTTCTGGTGCGTGTCGGACAACCTGCGCAAGGGAGCCGCGCTGAACGCGGTGCAGATCGCGGAGACGCTGCTGGCGCAGAAACGCCTCACCCAGGCGGCATAACACGGCCTGGCGGCTGCCGACGCCAGCAACGCCGCTCGCGAGTGCGCAAAAAACAACCATTCAGCCCGCGTTGACCCCCTCCTGCCGGTCGATTAAGCACCATTTGTGCGGTGCGGTACTCGCTCGCCGCTCTCCCGGAGTAAGGCATGAAAGACGTCCGCGACGCCTTGATGATTGGCCATCGCTCGGATGGCAGCACCGTCCGCCGGCCGCTGTCGCCACATATCCAGGTCTATAAGCCGCAGCTTACTTCGGTGCTGTCGATCATGAACCGGATCAGCGGCGGCGCGACCTCGGTTGGCACCTTGCTGATGGTGTGGTGGCTGGTGGCGTCCGCCGGGTCGCCGGGTGGTTACGCAGCCATGCAGGGCTTCATGGGTTCGCCTCTTGGTCTCATCCTGTTATTCGGGTGGACGCTGGGGCTGGTTTACCATTTCATAGGCGGTCTGCGGCATCTGAGCTGGGATGCCGGCTATGGGTTCGACCTGCCCCAGGTGTACGCCAGCGGCTGGGCAGCGGTGGCCGCCACCGCGGTTTTTACGGTGCTGATCTGGGCCATCGGCCTGCTGATTTGGTGAGGGGACCATGTCGGAACTGAACAAGGGCCCGATGCCGGTCGAGGTGATGCGCTCCCATCTGGGCCGCGCGCGCGGCATGGGGGCGGCAAAGTCGGGAGTGCACCACTGGTGGGTGGAGCGGGTGACGGCGATTGCGCTGGTACCGCTCACCATCTGGTTCGTCTATGCCGTGCTGCACCTGCTTGGTGCGCCACAGGTCCGGGTGCACCGGTTCATGGCCAATCCGGTGAACACCACGCTCATGCTGGCGGTGGTGGCGATGACGTTCCACCACATGCAACTCGGCTTGCAGGTGATCATGGAGGACTACATCGACAGCCAGAAGTGGCAGGCCATCGCCATCCTGGCCAACAAGGCCCTGGCGCTGTTCCTCGGCCTATTGTGCGCAGTCTCAATTCTGCGGATGGCCTTTGCGGCCTGACGCCTACCGAGGTGGTTAAACCATGAACGCGATTTCCAAGCCTGCCAACGGCGCCTACCAGATCATCGACCACACCTACGACGTGGTGGTCGTGGGCGCTGGCGGTGCGGGGCTGCGGGCCACGCTCGGCATGGGCGCCGCCGGGTTCAACACGGCTTGCATCACCAAGGTGTTCCCCACCCGCTCCCACACCGTGGCCGCGCAGGGCGGCATCGGCGCCGCGCTCGGCAACATGGGCGAGGACGACTGGCGCTGGCACATGTACGACACCGTGAAGGGGTCGGACTGGCTGGGGGACCAAGACAGCATCGAGTATATGTGCCGCGAGGCAGTGCCGGCGATCTACGAGCTGGAGCATTTTGGGGTGCCGTTCTCCCGCACCGAGGATGGCCGCATCTACCAGCGCCCATTCGGCGGCCACATGCAGGACTACGGCAAGACCCCTGCCAACCGCGCCTGCGCCGCCGCCGACCGCACCGGGCATGCCATCCTGCACACGCTGTACCAACAGTCGCTGAAGCACGAGGTGGAGTTCTTCGTCGAGTACTTCGCCCTCGACCTGATCATGGACGAGGAAGGCGCCTGCCGCGGCGTGGTCGCTTGGTGCCTAGAGGATGGCAGCATCCATCGCTTCCGCGCCCAGAGCACGGTGCTGGCGACGGGTGGCTATGGCCGGGCCTATCTCTCCTGCACCTCGGCCCACACCTGCACCGGCGATGGCGGCGGCATGGTGATGCGCGCCGGGTTGCCGACGCAGGACATGGAGTTTGTCCAGTTCCACCCGACCGGCATCTTTCCCGCTGGCTGCCTAATCACCGAGGGGGTGCGCGGGGAGGGCGGCTACCTCACCAACGGCAATGGCGAGCGCTTCATGGAGCGCTATGCCCCCACCGCCAAGGACCTGGCGAGCCGCGACGTGGTCAGCCGCTCCATGACCATCGAGATCAACGAAGGCCGCGGGGTGGGACCAAATAAGGACCACATCCACCTCCACATCGAGCACTTGGGGGCGGACCTGCTGAACGAGCGCCTGCCCGGCATCTCCGAGACCGCCAAGGTGTTTGCGGGTGTGGACGTGACGAAGGAGCCGATCCCGGTGCTGCCGACCGTGCACTACAACATGGGCGGCATCCCCACGAACTACCGCACCGAGGTGCTGCGCCCGACCCCGTCCAACCCCGAGGCGGTGGTGCCGGGCTTGATGGCGGTGGGCGAGGCGGCTTGCGTGTCGGTGCATGGCGCCAACCGTCTGGGCACCAACTCCCTGCTTGACCTGGTGGTGTTCGGCCGCGCTGCGGCGCACCGGGCAAGCGAGATCCTGAAGCCGGGCGCGTCCCAGGCGCCCCTGCCCGCCCGCGCCGGCGAGTTCGGGCTGGACCGGCTGGACCGCAAGCGCCACAGCCACGGCGCCACCAAGATCGGCGACGTGCGCCAGCAGATGCAGCGGGCCATGCAGGGCCACGCCGCCGTATTCCGCTCCAGCGAAAGCTTGAAGCAGGGTGTGGCCAAGATGAAGACGATCTGGAACAGCCAGGACGATGTGGCCGTGACCGACCGCTCCATGATCTGGAACAGCGACCTGGTGGAAGCGCTGGAACTGGATAACCTGATGGCCAACGCGATGACCACCATGGTCAGCGCCGAAAACCGCCAGGAAAGCCGCGGCGCCCACGCCCATGACGACTTCCCCGAGCGCGACGATGCCGAGTGGATGAAGCACACGGTGAGCTACCTGGACGACCGGGGCGACGTGGCGCTGGCATACCGCCCGGTGCGCATGCAGACGCTGACCAACGAGGTGAGCGTGTTCCCGCCCAAGAAGCGGGTGTATTGAGGGCAATCATGGGTCACGTCGCATCGGCACCAATTCAACTCCACCAGTATCGCCGGTTCGGGCCGAGTGGTCCGGTTTACCAGATCATGTCACATGGCCACACCGATGAAATGGGAGAGCAGTGGCTGAGAGTCCAATTGGTCGGAAGCGGTGAGGTAACCGACTACAAGGTGGCCCACGCGGCTGATGATCCAGTCGAATTCTGATGTTTGCCATCGCGTTCGATCTCGATACGAGAGCGACTGAAATCAACCATCCTCGTGGCTTGTCACAGGCCTACAGGGATATTGAAAGGACGCCGGCAGAACACGACTTCCAACGCGTACAAGGCAGTGTTTACACAACTTCGAGCGATAGTTTTGTAAATCTCTTCAGCGCCATCCAAGCTCTCAAGGAACTGCCATGGCTTCCCGTGAGTGTCAGAGACATTCGCGCTTTCAAGGTTGAACATTGGTCGGATTTCACGTCGATTGTGAAGCAGTCCTGACCGCAAGCATCGAAAGACGTCGGTTAAATGGTTGAACTAACCCTGCCAAAGAACAGCCGCGTCACGCCGGGCCGCACATGGAAGGCGCCCGCCGGTGCCACCAAGCTGCGCGAGTTCAAGATCTACCGCTGGGACCCGGAGACCGGCGACAACCCGCGGCTCGACACCTACGAGGTCGATCTCGATAAGATCGGCCCCATGGTGCTGGACGCGCTGATCCACATCAAGAACAACGTCGACCCGACGCTCACCTTCCGCCGCTCCTGCCGCGAGGGGATTTGCGGCTCTTGCTCGATGAATATCGACGGCACCAACACCCTGGCCTGCCTCAAGCCGGTGACGGAGGTGGCGGGCGCGGTCAAGATCTACCCGCTACCCCACATGGCCGTGGTGAAGGACTTGGTGCCCGACCTGTCGATGGCCTATGCGCAGCTCCGTTCGGTGGAGCCCTGGCTGAAGTCCGACACCCCGCCCCCGCCCGATGGCGAGCGCCGCCAGAGCGTGCAAGAGCGCCATAAGCTGGATGGCATGTGGGAGTGCATCCTATGCTTCTGCTGCACCACCTCCTGCCCGTCCTACTGGTGGAATGGCGATCGCTACCTCGGCCCGGCGACCTTGCTGGCCGCCTACCGCTGGATTGCCGACAGCCGGGACGAGTACACCGGCGCGCGGCTCGACGCGCTGGAGGATCCGTTCAAGCTCTACGCCTGCCGGACGATCATGAACTGCACCAAGACCTGCCCGAAAGGCCTAAACCCGGCCAAGGCGATTGGCGAGATCAAGCAGATGCTGATGGAGCGGGCGGGCTAGCAGCCCGCCTACAAGTCCAGGCTCAGCGGCAGGATCACGAGGTCACGGATGGTGACGGTGGGTGGTCGGGTCAGCATGAACATTACCGCCTCCGCCACTTCTTCCGGCTGCATCAGGCTGCCGCGGGCCAGCGCATCCTCCATCTTCTCGCGCGGCCAGTCGTCCAGCAACGCGGTCACCACAGGGCCGGGCAGCACCGCGCCGACCCGGATGCCGTGCTTCATGACCTGGCGGCGGAGCGTGTGCACGAAGGCCTGCACCGCGTGTTTGGAGGCAGTGTAGATCGGTTCCACCACCACGGGCACCACGCCCGCCACCGAACTGGTGACGATGATGTCGCCGCGGCCGCGCTCGACCATGTGGGGCAGCACGGCGTGGATGGTGCGGAACGTCGCATTGACGTTGAGGTTAAGCATGCGGTCCCACGCGTTGGGATCGCCGCCATGCACGTCGCCGCCGACATAGGACCCGGCGTTGGCGTGAAAGACGTCAAGCTGCCCGACCCGTTCGACGATCCCCGGCATCATGGCATCCAGGCTGCCTGGGTCCAGCAGGTTCACCACCAGCGGCACGGCGGCTGCCCCCAATTCGGTGCAAACTGCTTCCAGCTTCGCCTGGTCGCGATCCACCAGCACCACGCGCATCCCGGCCGCCACCATGGCACGGGCGCAAGCCAGGCCGATCCCCGAGGCAGCTCCGGTGACGGCAGCAACCTTTCCTGCAACATCCTGACTCATGGCAGCATTGACTCCGAAGGGGTTGGACTCGGCCACGCTTGGGCTTTGACGTGGAGGTTAAGCCCGTGCAAGCTTTTCCCGAGCCGCCTCGGCCAGCCAGCGCGAACGATTTGTGGTCGTGCGATCGATCTCAGCCACCAGGTTCTCCGGCAGCATCACGTTCAGCCGCATCGCTTCTGCTGGCGCTGTGGGAACATCGACCAGGAACGCCGTGGCGTCACGGTTGCGAGGGTCGGCCATGACGGCATCCAAGGCCGTCGACCCATCGGGGATGGCCTCGCGATCCTCGATGGTGCCCGCGAGGTGCAGGTCAAGGGCCTCGACCGCCGCGCGCCGGGCCTCATCGAGAGCGTGGCCGGCAGTCACGCAGCCGGGAAAGCCTGGGAAATCCACGCCATAATCGCTGCCGGCGTCTTTACGCAGAAGGGCGATGTAGCTTGCCATCTCTACCTCGATTTGACACCAGATTGCTTTTCGATACTCCGCAACGCCCCCATCGGCAGGTCACGCTTTGGCTGGGACGATGACGCGGCCGGGCTGCATTGGGTGCTTGAATCGCCAATGGTCCCCCTTGGTGGCGACGTGTTCCCAGCCAGCATCTATGATCTTGCCGATGACGATGCGGCTATTCATGTGTAGCCTCGTACACATCAGAGCGGGTTGCGTAAACAGGCTTGGAAATCAAGCCGGACCAACAGGTTCAGGCGATGAACCCGCCCCCCAGCACCCGCTCCCCCAGGTAGAACACGCAAGGCTGCCCGGGCGCCGGCAGGGCCGGCTCGTCCAGCAGCACGGACCCATCCGCCATCACGCTCGCCGGGCGCAGCTCGTCGCGCGCCCGCAGCTTCACCGCGCAGCGCACCACCTCCGGCGGCTCGACCAGCCAGTTCAGCTCCACCAGCCGCAATGCGCGCGTGCCGCTCCCACGCGGCCCGACCACGACCCGGCGTCGTGGGGCATCCAGCGCCACCACCACCTGCCGCTCGCCCGCCACCACCGCGGCGTCGCCCAGGCGTTTGCCTTGGCCCACCGTATAGCGCACCACGCCGTCGTGCTGCCCGAGCAAGGCCCCGTCGGTGCCCACGATGTCACCGGGCATCGCGGCCTCTGGGCGCAGCTTGGCTACCAAGCTGTCGTAGCGGCCGGCGGGGACGAAGCAGATGTCCTGGCTGTCCGGCTTGTCGGCCACCGCCAGGCCATGCCGCGCCGCCTCGGCCCGCACCGCGGCCTTGTTCGGAAAGCCGCCAAGGGGAAACAAGCTGCGCGCCAACTGCGCCCGCGTGGTGGCGAACAGGAACCAGCTCTGGTCCCGCGCCAGGTCGGCCGCGCGGTGCAGCTCGGGCCCGTCCGCCCCATCCACCCGGCGCACGTAATGCCCGGTGGCCATCGCGTCGCAGCCAAGGTCGGACGACAACTGCATCAGGTCGGTGAACTTCACCGTCTGGTTGCAGCGCACGCAGGGCACGGGGGTGCGGCCGGCGGCATAGCTGTCGGCAAACTCGTCCACCACGGCAGTGCGGAACCGCGCTTCGGCGTCGATCACGTAGTGCGGGATGCCGAGCCGGTCCGCGACCCGGCGCGCGTCCTCGATGTCGCGGCCCGCGCAGCACGCGCCCTTGCGCCCAGCGGCAGCGCCCTGATCATAGAGCTGCAGGGTGGCACCGATCACCTCGTGACCGGCCTCCGTCAGCAGGGCGGCGGTGACGCTGCTGTCCACCCCGCCGGACATAGCGGCGAGAATGCGCACCGCCGTACTCCTATAATTAGCCTTGGGCGTTCCGCGTCGCCGCGGGAAGGCGCACCACGAGGCCGTCCAGCGCCTCGGTGATCACCAATTGGCAGCCGAGCCGGGAGGTTTTCTCCAGCCCGAATGCCAGGTCGAGCATGTCTTCCTCGTCCTCGGTCGGCGGCACCAGCTTGCTGAACCACGCCGGGTCGACAATCACGTGGCAGGTGGAGCAGGCGAGCGAGCCTTCGCAGGCACCCTCGATGTCCACGCCGTGCTTATGCGCCACTTCCAGCACCGAAAGGCCGAGCGGTGCGCTCACTTCACGGGGCGTGCCGTTGCGCTCGATGAACGTCATCTTGGGCATGGTGGGGCGAAACCTCGAATGGAGCCGGGGTGAGGGACAGTGCCCGAATGGCAAAGTCCACCTCCGCCGCGGAGGTAAAGCGTCCGACGCCCACGCGCAAGCTCCGCGCCGCCTCGGCCGGGCTCAGGCCCATCGCGGCCAGCACGTAGGAGGGTGCCACGGCCGCCGACGAGCAGGCGGAGCCAGTGGAGATGCAGAGTGCGGGGGTGGCGCGCATCAGGGCAAGCGCGTCCGCTTGCGGCAGGGTGAGGTTGAGATTGCCGGGCAGCCGACGGGCCATGGTGCCGTTGACGCGCAGGCCCGGCAGCCGCTCCCGCAGCCCGGCCAGCAGCCGGTCACGCAGGGCGGCGACGCGGGCGGCCTCCGTGTCCATCTCGACGGCGGCGATCCGGCAGGCCTCGCCGAACCCCACCACCAAGGGCGTCGGCAGCGTGCCCGAGCGCAACCCCCGCTCCTGCCCGCCGCCCGACAGCAGCGGCTGCAGCCGGGCC
>CAXTNN010000144.1:0-5086 GCA_964245545.1 uncultured Acetobacteraceae bacterium
GTCATGGGCAGCCGGTGTGACCGGAAAACAAAGATCCCCGCGTCGACAAACGGCAGAAACAGCAGCCACTGCAGCGGCGCCATCAGGTGAATCCCGATCTGTGTCGCCACCTGGTCCAGCCTAAACAGCCACGCGACCACCAGCATGAAAACCGTGGTCATGCCCAGGAACGGGTTCACGCCCATCACCAGCGCCACCGCCGCCCCACCCAGCACTTCAAGCATTGGGTCCACCCCCGAGCGGGTGCGCGTCATGCGCATGAGGGCGCGGTTGAGCTCGCGGAACATGCCGTTGGCGCGCGCCGCCTCCACCGCCTCCAGCCGGTATGCGCGCACCGTCCGGGCCTGGCTGAAGCTTTCGGTGTGCAGGCTGGCGGTCTGCCCCATCCGCTCCTGCATGCCGCCCGAAGCGCGGCGCACCCGCTTGCCGATGCGCTGGATCGGCAATGCGGCCAGCGGGTAGAGCATGGCGGCGATCAGGCTTAGCGACCAGTCCAGCCACAGCATCGAGATGATCAGCCCGGCCACCGTGATGGCGTTGGCCACGCCGCTCACCGCCCGGGTGAGCGCCTCGCGGATGATGGTGGCGTCGGTGGTGAAGCGCGCGGCCAGTTGGGCGGGTGCTTCACGCTCAACCCGCGCCAGATCCGCCCGCGTCAGATGCGCGAACATCCGCACCTGCAGCTCGCGGATCACGCGCAGCACCAGGCTTTGCGTGAGCACGGTCTGCCCGTAAGTCGCGGCGGCCTTGAACCCGGTGATCAGCACCACCAGCGCCGGCACCTGATAGAGGATGCGCCGGTCGCGGGCGGCGAACATGGAAAAGGCGCGATCGATCACCACGGGATAGAGCGCAGTCAACCCGGCCATCGCCGCCGTGAGCACCATCACCACCAGCAACCGTCCGCGATACGGCCGCAGGTGCTCGCGCCAAAGCCGCTTGAGCAGCGCCTGCGTGCCAGCCTCATCAGGCGCGGTCAGCAGGGTGCCAGGTGTCTGCGCATCCATGCCGGGGTGTTAGAGCGGTTTGCGCGCCGAGGAAACCTGGCCCGGCGGCAATCGCAGCGGTTTAGAACGCAGCCGCCCTAGTACATGTGCTGCCCGCCATTGATCGACAGCGTCGACCCGGTGATGAAATCGGCATCGTCGCCGGTCAGGAACGTCACCCCGCGGGCGATGTCCTTGGTCTGCCCAAGCCGGCCGACCGGGATGCGCGCGACGATCTTTTCCAGCACGTCCGGCGGCACGGCGCGTACCATGTCCGTGTCCACATAGCCGGGCGCAATTGCGTTGACCGTGATGCCGAAGCGCGCCCCTTCCTGCGCCAACGCCTTGGTGAAGCCGTGGATGCCTGACTTGGCCGCCGCGTAGTTCACCTGGCCATACTGCCCAGCCTGGCCGTTGATCGAGCCGATGTTGACGATGCGGCCGAACTTGGCTTTGCGCATCCCTTCGAAGGCGAGTTTGCACAGGTTGAAGCAGGAGCCGAGGTTGGTGTCGATCACCGCGTCCCACATGTCGCGGCTCATGCGGCTCATGGTGCCGTCGCGGGTAATCCCGGCGTTGTTGACCAGGATTTCCACCGGCCCATGCTGCTCGTGGATCGCCTGGATTGCCCCCTCGCAGGCGGCAAAATCGCCGGCATCGAACTTCATCACGGCGATGCCATGCGCCTCGCTGAAGCTGCGCGCCGCGTGCTCATTGCCGGCATAACTCGCCACCACGGTGCGCCCGCATTCCTTGAGGGCCAAGCTGATCGCTTCCCCAATGCCGCGCGTGCCGCCGGTAACCAGGGCTACTCGTGCCATAGCGTCCTCCCTTTCTGTTTGGCTGCGCCGTTACGTCCGTGCTTGGCCAACCCGTGCATCCTCGCCGGACCGGCAACCCAGCGCAACGCCGTTCAGCGTTCCAAGCACATCGCCACGCCCATGCCGCCGCCGATGCACAGCGTGGCCAGCCCCTTGTGCGCGTCCCGCCGTGCCATCTCGTGCAGCAGCGTTACCAGCACCCGCGCACCCGAAGCCCCGATCGGGTGCCCGATAGCGATGGCGCCGCCATTGACGTTGACGCGGTCTGTGTCCCAGCCGAGATCCTTGTTCACCGCGCAGGCTTGGGCGGCAAAGGCTTCGTTGGCCTCGATCAGGTCGAGGTCGGCCGCCTGCCATCCCGCCCGCTGCAGCGCCTTGCGGCTGGCTGGGATGGGGCCGGTTCCCATCATCGCCGGGTCAACGCCGGCGGTGGCGAAGGAGGCGATCCTTGCCAGGGGGGTAAGCCCGCGCCGCGCCGCCTCCGCCGCGCTCATCACCACCAGGGCGGCGGCACCGTCGTTGATCCCGCTGGCATTGCCCGCCGTCACCGTGCCGTCTTTTACGAAGGCCGGGCGCAGCTTGGCCATCTTTTCCATGCTGCTGTCGTGGCGGATGTACTCGTCCTCGCTCACCACCGCCTCGCCCTTGCGGCTCTTCACCGTCACGGGGACGATTTCCGGCTTGAACCGCCCTTCCCTCTGCGCGCGGGACGCCTTTTGTTGCGACGCGTCAGCAAAAGCGTCCTGGTCGTCGCGGGTAATCTGGTAGTGCTTGGCCACGTTCTCGGCCGTGTTGCCCATGGCATAGCCGTGGAAGGCATCGATCAGGCCGTCCTTCATCATGGTGTCCACCATGGCAAGATCGCCCATCTTCTGCCCGGCGCGCAGGTAGGCGGCGTGCGGCGCCAGGCTCATGCTTTCCTGCCCGCCCGCGACCACCACCGTGCTCTCGCCGGTGCGGACCTGCTGCGCCGCCAATGCCACTGCCCGCAGCCCCGAGCCGCACACCTGGTTGATGCCGAATGCCGTCTTGCTCTCGGGGATGCCTGCCGCGATCGCCGCCTGGCGCGCCGGATTCTGCCCTTGGCCGGCGGTGAGGATCTGGCCGAGGATCACCTCGTCTACGTCGCCCGGCTCTAGCCGCGCCCGCTCCATGGCGGCCTTGAGGACGTCCGTGCCCAGCACGTGGGCCGGTACCGTTCCGAATACCCCGCTGAAACTGCCGACCGGCGTGCGCGCGGCCGAAACGATCACGATGTCGTCACCCATAGACGTGGACATGGCAGTTCATTCCCAATGTTTTGACGCGAAGATAGTGCGTCAGAGCGCGCGCAGCCAGTCTGTTAGCGGCACCCAAAGCTGTTCGCGTGCCCGCGCCCCTGCAACCATGCCCACATGCCCGGCCGCTGGATGCAGCACGCGCGCGCCTGCGATCAAGGGCACCAGCGCGGCGGCACTTTGCGGCGGCACGATACGGTCGTGGGAGGGCAGCGCGATCAGCGCCGGGGTGCGCAGCGCCGCCGGGTCGACCGGTTCGCCCGCCACCGTCCAGGTGCTGCGGCCGGGTGCGTTCTCGCCATACCAGAGGCCGAAGCACTCGTGCGCCGCCGAGGCGGCCAGCGGCACCCCATCGGCCAACCAGTCTTCGAGCGCCACGAACATGGTTGCCCGCTCGCTGTGCGGGTCCAGGCCGGCGAACGCGCGGTATTTCTCGGCGACGGAGAGCGGGTCAGCGAAGGCAAACAGGCTTTGGATCGTGTCCACGGGCACCGTGCTGCCCTCAGGCAGGGCGGCCGCCTGCTGCGCCAGCGTGCGGGCGCTGGCTTGCAACGGCCCCGTTTGCAGCGGCCCGGTGTGGAAGTCCCATGGCGTGGCGAGCAGGACCAGCCCGCGCACCGCCGCCGCCTGGCGCAGTGCCGCCGCCAGGGTCAGCAGCCCCCCCATGCAGTAGCCCAGCAGCACGGCCGGCTCCCCCAGGGCTAGCAACGCCCGTTCCAGCCGCGCCACGTAGTCCGCCAGTCCGAACTGCCGCTCTTCAGCACCCGGCCAGCCCCAATCCAGCAGCACCGGCCGCACGCCTCCCGCCGCCAGGTGCCGCAGCATGGAGCGGCCCGGCGCCAGATCGAGCACATAGGCGCGGTTGACCAGGCTCGGCACCGCCAGCACGGTGGTGCCGCTGCCGCCGTAATCGAGCAGGCGGCTGCCGCCCTCGGCCCAGATCGTCGGCGGATCCCGGAGGGTGCGGTGGTAAGGATGGCGCCGGTAGGCCGCGACGCCGGCGACAAACGCCGGGTCAGGCGCCGCCGGTGGTGCGCTGGAGGGCCTCGAACCCGCGGGCAAGCTGCTCCAATCCATCCCGGACAGCATCAGGTGCAGCGCCAAGGGACGTGGGCCAAGCCGCCGCATCGGCGCCGGCGCGTCCGGCCGATCCGTCATTCCCTCTTGCTGCGTCATGCGCCAGCCGGCTCCAACTCGCGGCACATTGGGCCACGAACTCGTGCGCCTCCCGGTCCACCGCGCGGGCCGCCATCTCGCTTTGCCAGATGGTGACCCAATCCTCCGCACTGAAACCGCTGCCCGCCATCGCCAAATCCTCTGGTCTCAAGGGCTACGCCCGGCGCGCCAGACCGTGCTACGCTCGCCAACATGGAGGATAACATGTCAGTTTCCGAATCGCCCTCAACCGAGGAGACCCCACAACAGGCGCCGGTTGTGGTGAAGAAGTATGCCAACCGCCGCCTCTACAACACCGAAAGCTCGAGCTACATCACGCTGGACAGCCTGGCCGGCATGATCCGCGTCGGGCGGGACTTCGTGGTGTACGACGCCAAGACGGGCGAGGATATCACCCGCGGCGTGCTCACCCAAATCATCGTGGACGAGGAAAGCAAGGGCCGCGCCATCCTGCCTACCGCCTTCCTGCGGCAGATCATCGGCTTCTACGGCGACAGCATGCAACAGCTTGTTCCCGCCTACCTGGAGCAGGCGCTAACCTCCTTCGCCGTGCAACAGGAGCAGATGCGCACGGCGATGCAGCAGACCATGGGCAACTTCTTCCCGTTTCCAGGCATGCAGGAAGTGGGCCGGCAAAACATGGCCATGATGGAACGGGCGATGAGCCTGTTCTCGCCTTTCTACCGCCCTGCCACGCCGGCGGAGGGCGACGCGCCGCTCCCGGCTGAGCCCGATGTGACCGCCGCCGCCTTGCGGCACGAGATTGAACTTCTCCGGCAGCAACTCGCCGCCGCCCAGGCCAGCGCCCGGGCGCCCGAACCAACGC
>CAXTNN010000144.1:5096-6066 GCA_964245545.1 uncultured Acetobacteraceae bacterium
ACCAACGCCCAACCAGCCGAACGGCATGGACCACGACCCACCCGTTCCCGAGATGGCGAACGACAAGGCGAGTAACAGCGAGGCGTCCTAATAGCGCATCGGCGATGCTGGCGGTGGCGGCAGCGGCTGCCGTGCGATCGGGGCATAAGACGTGGGCGGAGGCAGTGCTGCCGACTGCACCGGCGGCAGCGGTTGTGCCGCTGCCAGCGGCACCGAGACAGGCGGCACCGGCACCACGCTGCCATACCGGCTCAACACCTCGCGCAACGGCGCCGCGCCCGGGTTGTTGGCGTCCATCGAAATAACGATCTGCTGCGCTGCCTCCTCGCGGCCGTAATAAGCCCGATCCGATTGGCTGTCGCTTGCCATGATGCTGCCCGACAGCGAGATGCCGGCATACAAGCCGCGCGACCGGGTAAAGCCCACGATATCGGCGCCCACCGCGGTCGTGGTGTCGCCCTCCACGCCGCCGCCCCACTGCACGAACACCGCCCCGGCATCGGCGCCCAGCTTGAACTGGTCGTCCAGAATGGCGCGTAGCCCGCGCTCGGTGAGAATCATCAGCATCAGCTCGCTATCCTGCAGCCCGGCCTGGAAACCGAACGACCCGGCGGCAATGGTGTAGAACGCCGGTGACGACCAAGACCCGGCGCCATCCCGCGCTACCAGCACGCAGTCCCCGCCTTGCGCCCCAAATAGGAACCCGGCCCGGAACACGCGCGGGCAGATCAAGGTGGCTCGCGCGTGACGCAGCAAGCCTTGCGCATCGTGCCCGTCCCGGTCGTTCAGCATGTCCTGCGCGGTCAGGGTGGAGCGGTCCACCAACTCCTGCTGTGATCGCTGCGCTTGTGCAACCGCCGGCACCCCTGCCAGCAAGGCCACGCACGCGATTGCGCAGCGGAAACGGGTCATGGCAGCCTCTCCCTAAGTTGATTCGGTCCGCTTATAGCGAGCCAGGTCGAGACCACCA
>CAXTNN010000144.1:6076-7506 GCA_964245545.1 uncultured Acetobacteraceae bacterium
AAGCAAAGTTGAGACCCCGCGCGAGATTTTCCTTTTACCCCCCTGAAATCAAGCCCTCTCCTTTGCGAGAAGGAAGCGGAGCGGCTAACCCGCGCCTTCTCGGCGCCAGGCTACCAGGGTCAGGCCCAGCAGCAGCGGCAGCGCCGCCCAGGCTGGCAGCAGCGGGATTGCGTCCAGTCCGGTTACGATGTGGTCGTGGTTGCGGCGCAGCCCGATCCAGCCATTGCCGGAGGCTGCACGGTCCGCCTCCACCATGCGCAGCTCCGGCGCGCCGGACGGCTCCAGCCAATGCACGCCCCCGCCGGAAGCACGCGCGATCTGGCCGATATGCTCGGCCGAGGCCCGCAGGTCGGCAATCTCCAGCGGATTGGCCGTCCCTGCCGCGGCAAATGCGGTGCGTTGCCCATCACTCGCCCGCCACACCCCTGGGGCCGCCGCCGGCACCGACCCGGCGGCTCGGCCTGGCCCGGCCGGTTGCAGCGTGAGCGTGCTGGTTTGCCCGGTGGGCGATGTCACCGTGATCGGCGGCGGCGGACCGTCGATCGTCGTGCGCCGCTCCACCCGCAGCGTGGCTTCCTCGATCGACGCGGTCAACGCCTCCTCTTCCAACGCTGGCTCTTTCATCAGCCAATGCGCGGTCCGCCGCAGTAGTTCGGCCTGGGGTCCGCCGCCCTGATGGTCCCGCGACCACAGCCAGATTTGGTCAGACAGCAGCAGCGCCGTCCGCCCTTCGCCCACCCGGTCGAGCAACAGCAGCGGCTGCCCGTCTGGCCCACTCATCACAGCCTGGCCGCGCGAGCTGTTGGGCTGCAGCCGGCGGTACCACTGGCCCCAACTCGGCTGCCCGCCGGGCTTGTCCCCCGGCAGACCCGCCGTCACCGGGTGGCGCTCGCCCAGCGCCGTCACCAGGGGGCGGAACGGTCCATCCAGCGTGCTTGCTCCCCCGCTCAGCGGCTCGGCCGGCAGCACGGGCGCGAGCGGGCTGTAGGCGAGCGAAGACGGCCCGCTGAACTCCGGGCCAACGGACAGCAGCAGCGCCCCGCCGTCGCGCACGTAGTCGGCGATGTTGCGCAGGTACGGCGCCGGCAGGATGCCCCGATTGGAGAACCGGTCCAGGATGATCAAGTCGAACTCCTTGATCTTGACCTGGAACAGCTCACGCACCGGAAAGGCGATCAACGCCAGCTCGTTCAACGGCGTCATGTCGTCCTTTTCCGGCGGGCGCAGGATGGTGAAATGCACCAGGTCCACCGCCGGGTCGGCCTTCAGCAGCCGCCGCCAGGTCCGTTCCCCGGCATGCGGCTCGCCCGACACCAGCAGCACGCGCAGCCGGTCCCGCACCCCGTTGATCGACACCACGGCGTGGTTGTTGAGGTCGCTCACCTCGCCCGCCAGCGGCGCCGCCGTCAGCTCCAGCACCGTCGGCCCGG
>CAXTNN010000144.1:7516-8785 GCA_964245545.1 uncultured Acetobacteraceae bacterium
ACCGATTTGCCCACGATGCCGTAGGCTGGTGCCTCAATGATGCGGATGCGCCGGTCCGTCTGCTCCCCCGCCGCGGGCAGAAGCACGCTCAACGGCGCCGGCGGCGGGTTGGTGGGGATGTCGTGCACCTGCCCGTCGGTCAGCATCATCACGCCCGACAGCCGGGCGCGTGGGATGTCCGCCAGCGCCCGGTCCAGCGCCGTGAACAGCCTTGTGCCGTCATGCCCCGACTCCGGCACCGTGACGGTGCGCAGCTCAAGACCTGGGATCTGCGCCGCCTCCGCCGTGAGCTTGGCCGCCGCCGCGTCCACCAGCGCGCCCCGGTTCGCCACCCCCATCGAGTCGGACTTGTCGACCACCATGACAGCGATGTCGTTCAGCGGGTCTCGCGTTTCTTGCACCAGTTGCGGGCCGGACAGCCAAAGCAGCACCACGGCGAAAGCCAGGGTGCGCAGGAGCGAGCCCCGCGCCCGCCGCCACAGCGCCGGCACCAGCGCCAGCACGCAGAGCGCCGCCAGCGCCGCCAGCACCTGCCAAGGTAGCGTGGGCACGAAACGGATGGCGCTGATCGCCTGCATCGTTATTGCCCCAACCGTTCCAAGATATGCGGCACGTGCACTTGGTCGCCCTTATAGTTACCAGTCAGCGCGTACATCACGAGGTTTACGCCGAACCGGTAGGCCAGCGTGCGCTGCCGCGGCCCCCCGTCCAGCTCGAACAAGGTGTGGCCGCCGTTGTCCACCGCCCAGGCCGAGGCCCAATCGTTGGAGCCGATCACCACGGGGCTCACGTCGTCGTTGCTGCGGTCGCCCTGGCGCTGCACCCAGACCGTGTCCCCCGCACTTCGCCCGGGATACTCGCTGAGCAAGTAGAACGCGCGTGACAGCACGTGCTCCGTGGTCAGCGGCGTCAGCGGCGGGATTTGCAGCCCGGCCGCGGCCGTGCGCAGCGCCCCCGAATCGCCGCGGCTGTCGATGACGATGATGCCGCCGTCGCGCATGAACCCGTTCAACGCCTCGATGGCGGCCGGACTCGGCGGCTGGCCTGACGCCACGGGCCAGTACAGCAGCGGGTAGAAGCTCAGATCATCCGTGCCAGGGGCAACACCCGATGGGTCGCCCAAATGGGCCGCCGTGCGCGCATTGACATAGGCCGAGAGCCCCGCCAGGCCGGCCCGCGCCACCGCGTCGACACCCGGGTCGCCCGAAACGATGTACGCAAGCCGGGTTTCCAGCGCGGCGCGCCAGGGCGGCGACGGCAGTTGCGCGT
>CAXTNN010000145.1:0-8780 GCA_964245545.1 uncultured Acetobacteraceae bacterium
GAGCGGGGGATCGTGAAGGCAGGCCGCGTCCGCATGGCGGCAGCGGGTGCGGAAGGCGCAGCCCTCCGGGCGGTCGAGCAGACCCGGCGTCGTGCCGGGGATCTGGCGCAGCCGTTGCCCGCGCTGGTTGGCACTCGGGACGCTGCCGATCAGCCCCCGCGTGTACGGGTGGGACGGGTTGTCCAGCACCTCGTCCAGCCCTCCGCTCTCCACGATGCGTCCGGCGTACATCACCGCCAGCTCATCCGCCAGGCCGGCCACAACGGCGAGGTCGTGCGTGATCCAGATCAGAGCGGTGCCATCCCGCCGCACCAGCGCCTGCATCTCGGCCAGGATCTGCGCCTGGATGGTGACGTCGAGCGCCGTCGTGGGCTCGTCGGCGATGATCAAGCTCGGCCGGTGCAGCAGCGCGATGGCGATGGCGACGCGCTGCCGCATGCCGCCGGAGAACTGGTGCGGATAGGCCTGCAGCCGCTCCTCCGGCGACGGGATGCCCACCTTGCCAAGCGCCTCCAACGCGCGCGCACGGGCCTCGGCCCGGCCGACCCGCTCATGCGCCGCCACGGCTTCGGTCATCTGGGTGCCGATGCGCAGCACGGGGTTCAGCGTCATCATCGGGTCCTGAAACACCATGGCGATGCGGCTGCCGCGCAAGCGGCGCATCTCGCGTTCCGGAAGGCCGCGCAGCTCCCGGCCGTCCAGCAGGATGCGCCCGGCGGTGACGCGGCCTGGGGGATCGACAAGCCCCATCAGGGAAAAGCCAGTAACCGACTTGCCCGACCCAGACTCGCCAACCAGCCCCAGGATGCGCCCGCGCTCGACACTGATCGACAGGCCATCCACGGCACGCAGCGTGCCGGCCCGGCTGGCGAATTCGGTGCACAGGCCCTCGACCTGCAAGGCCACGCCCATCTAGTGGTCCGATGCTGACGCGCACTTCTGCGCGTCGGCTAAATCGGCCCACCCAATCACGCTAGCGCTCCGCACGCGGGTTTAGCGCGTCGCGCGCATGGTCGCCCAGGAGATTGATGCCGAGCACCGTCAGCAGCAGCGCCAATCCGGGATACAGGCTGATCCAGTATTGGCCCGAAAGCACGTACTGATACCCATTGGCAATCAGCAGTCCGAGTGAGGGCTCGGTGATCGGCACGCCGATGCCGAGAAAGCTGAGCGTCGCCTCCAGCGTGATCGCGCGTGCCGTCTGCGTGGTGAACACCACGATCAGCGGCGGAAGGCAGTTCGGCAGCAGATGCCGGAACACGATGCGCCAACGCGGCAAGGCCAGACACTCTGCGGCCTCGATATATTCCCGCCGCCGCTCGGCAAGTGCGGTGCCGCGCGCGGTGCGGGCGTAATACGCCCATTCCACCAGCAGCAAGGCCAGCAGCACGTTGCCGTCACCCCGCCCGAGCAGCGCCAGGATCATCAGCGCCGCGAGGATTGCCGGAAACGAAAGCTGCAAATCCACCAGACGCATGATGGCAGCGTCGACGCGCCCACCCGCATAGGCTGCCAGCAACCCGAGGCTGGTGCCCAGGATGGCGGCGAACACGGCCGAGCCGACGCCGATTTCGAGCGAGATGCGCAGCCCATAGAGAATGCCGGACAGCATGTCCCGCCCCTGCCCGTCACTCCCAAGCAGCAAGGGGAAGCCGGCAGAACTCTCCGAACCCGGCGGCAGCCGGGCATCCATGATGTCAAGCTGAGCGAGATCATAAGGGTTCTGCGGCGCGACGAGCGGGCCCAGCACCGCCGCCAGCAAGGCCGCCAGCACCAGCAGCAATCCCAGCGCGGCGCCCGGAGACGAAGCGAAACTGCGCGCGACCCGGCGCAGCCTCCCTTCCCCGTTGGACAGCGCGGTGGCGCTCACCGGAACGCTTGCGCCCGCATGCGCGGGTCGATCACCGTGTAGAGGATGTCCACCACCAGGTTAATCAACACGAACAGCACCACGATGATCATCAGGTAGGCCACGATCACCGGGCGGTCGAGCACGTTGATGCTGTCGATGATCAGCTTGCCCATGCCCGGCCAGGCGAACACCGTCTCGGTCACGACGGCAAAGGCGACGGTCGAGCCGAACTCCAGCCCGATCACCGTGACAAGCGGCACGGCGATGTTGCGCAGCACGTGCACACCCACGATTCGGGCCGGGGTCAGGCCCTTCGCGCGTGCGAACTTGATGAAGTCGGTCGGCAATACCTCCAACGTGCCGGCGCGTGTCAGCCGCAGCACGACGGCGATGTTGAACAGCGCCAGGTTCAGCGCCGGCAGCAGCAGGTGCCGCAAGCCATCGGCAGTCAGGAAGGACCAACCGACTCCGAGCACGGTGACGGTGCGGCCCCGGCCACTGCTGGGCAGCCAGCCGAGCTCCACCGAAAAGGCGACGATGCTCATCAGGCCGACCCAAAAGGTGGGCAAGCTGAGACCCAAGATGCTGCCTGCCATCACCATGCGCGAGATGGCGGCGCGCGGGCGCAAACCGGCATAGAGCCCGAGCGGAACCCCGATCGTGACCGCGAGCAGCACGGCGGCCACGGCAAGCTCCATCGTCGCCGGCATATGCTGCAGGATAAGCTGCAGGGCGGGAACATTATAGACGAAGGACCGCCCTAAGTCGCCGTGGCAGGCCGCAGCAAAAAAGCGCAGGTACTGCAGCCAAAGCGGCTGATCGAGCCCGAGGGCGTGGATCGCCTGCAGCCGGTCGGCTTGGCTTGCGTCCGGCGAGATCAGCACATCGACGGGATTGCCGATCACGTTGACGGCGATGAACACGATCGCCGTCATGGCAAGGATCACGGTGGCTGCCTGCAGCAGGCGGCGGCCCAGCCACGCGATCAAAACGTACAGCCCTCCTTGAGGAGCTGGCGGCTCATGCGACAGTCGGGTGCGCGAACAGGACCGAGGAATCCTCGCTCTCGTTGGCCTCAAACCGCACGCCTGGGCGGGCGGCCCAGCTTGCCTTCTCCCAGTAGAGCGGCAGCAGGGCGTAGTCGTTCATCGCCACTGCAGTCGCCTGGGCCAGCAAGGCATTCCGCTTCGCCTCATCAAACTCCACCGTCGCCTGGGCCAGCAGCTTGTCGAACTCGGGGTTGGAGTAGCGGACGCGGTTCAGCGCCCCCAGGCCGTTCTCGGGATCATAGGTGGCGAGGATGGACCGCAGCGCCTCCGAGGCATTGCCGGTGCTGCTGCTCCATCCAAACAGGAACAGGCTGTATTTGCGGGCGGTCGCGGCCGGTGCAAACACGTTGTAAGGCAGCGCCTCGACGCCGTTCACGTGCAGCCCGCCGCGGGCGAACATCTGGCCGACCGCCTGCGCCACCTGCGCGTCGCCTGGGTAGCGGTCGGACGAAGAGTGGAGCGTGATGCCGAACCCGCTTGGATAGCCGGCCTCCGCCAACAGGGCGCGTGCCGCCTTCGGATCGAACGGCGTCGGCGTCAACGCCGGGTCATAGCCGCCCTCGCCCTCTGGCACGATCTGGCCGGCCGGTTCTGCGGCCCCGTTCAGCAGCCGTGTCGTGATCAGCGGGCGGTTGATCATCTCCGACAGCGCATGCCGCACACGAGCGTCGCCTAATGGATTATGCGCGAGTTTCTTGCCATCCAAGCCGGTGACAAACGGTGAGTCGTCGCGCGCTGAGTCAACGGCGAAGTAGATGATGCGGTTGGTCGCCCCGCTATAGAGGCTGACCTCCTTGTTGCGCCCAAGCTCGAGCGCATCGACCGGCGGCACGCTGTCGATCAGGCCGACCTGGCCCGACAGCAGGGCGGCGACCCGTGCAGCGTCGTCCGGGATAAAGCGCAGCGTGATGCTCTCCCAATCAGGCTTGCCGCCCCACCAGCCGTCATAGGCTTGCATCAGCAGCCGATCGTTCGGCGTCCAGCTTACGAAGCGGTACGGGCCAGTGCCGATCGCCGCGCGGCCGCTGTTGAAATCCTCGTTGGCAACGTCGCCCAGTTTCGCCGGCACGATGAAGATCAGGCCGATCTGCTCCATCAATAGCGGTGTCGGCTGCGGCGTGCGCACCTGCAGCGTCAGCGGGTCCATCACCTGCGTGGCCGCGACGTTGGTGACGGCATGCGTCCATGGCGCGGGGCTGCGGGCAATGTGTTTCACCCGCTCGAGCGAGAATACGACGTCGGCCGCGGTGAACGGGCTGCCGTCTTGGAATTTGACGCCTGGACGCAGCTTGATCTCCCAGGTCAGCGGATCAAGCGGGCGCCACGACAGCGCGAGTCCGGGCCGCACCTGGTTGGCGGCGGTGAAGGTGACCAGGCGCTCGAAGATGCCGGAGGCGGTCGCGTTGTTGGGGCCGGTTTGGGAGAAATGCGGGTCGATGGAGGATTGCTCGGTCGCCCTGCCGAAGCTCAGCGCAGTTGGCGTCGCAGCCGTCGACTGCGCCCGTGCTGGCGTTCGGAGCGGCACACCCGCGAGCGTGCCGGCCGCCGTGCCCAGGACCTGTCGGCGCAGCAGCATGAGACCACCTCCCTTTGCTTTGTGCCCATCTTTGCTTCAAGATTTGCGCAAATGCAACGCGCTGGTCCCAGGCTGGCTGACGGAGGAGGCATGGTCGACGGCGAACTCGCGACTGAAAACCAGCCCGGCCTTGCCGTGCCCGCGCCCAGCCGGATCGCGCGGCAGATCGAGAACGACATCCTTCTGGGCCAGCTCCGCTCGGGAGAGTGGCTGAAACTGATCGATGTCGAGCAACGGTATGGCGCCAGCCGGTTCGAAATCCGCGGCGCTTTGGCCCGCTTGGCTGCGCAAGGCGTGTTGGAGCATGTCCCCCACCGGGGCTTCCGCGTCCTGCTCGTCAGCGAAGCGGAACTCAGCCAGCGGGTCGAGATCCGTCTGATGCTGGAACTCCAAACCTGCGAGCTGATCGCCAGGCGCGTCACTCCGGCCGACTGCAAGCGGCTGCTTGGCCTGGCCTGCCAGTTTGAGGAGGCGATCGAGACCGAGCCGGTCCCTGAGCTGGATGCCGCCAACCACCGGTTTCACCGCGAGCTGGTCGGGCTGTGCGGCAATCCTGCCTTGGAGCGGCTGATCAACGAATTGCGGGAGCGGACCAAGCCGTCGGGCTGGCAGCACTGGAAGACGGTTGCGCACAGCCGCAGGAGTGCCGCCGATCACCTGGCGATGGTCGGTGCTTTGAAGCGGAGAGACGCGGGGGCTTTGCAGGCGATCGTCTGCACGCACATCCTGCGGCTGAAGCCCGGACCTCGGCCGGGGTTCCTGGATGCGATCGGCAGACCGCAGAGCAGCCGGACGAGTTCGGCTTCGGGCTCGTAGCCGCCATCCGAGATGCTTGACAAGCAGGAGCATTGGCTTTCAGCTTGTAAAACGGTTTACCAGCAGGGGTGTTTGCCTGGCCAAAATTGCCGGCATCCGGGACGTTGCAGCGTCTGCCAGCGTATCGATGGCCACCGTCTCCCGCTTCCTCGATGGCGGGCTCAAGCTGCCGCCGGAGACCGCGCAGTGCATCGAGCGGGCGGTCCGCGCGCTGGACTACCGCGCCAACTCGCAGGCTCGCCACCTCAGTCTCGGACGATCGGAAACCATCGGCCTTGTTGTCCCGGAAATCGACAATCCGTTCTTCGCCCGCATGGCCGACGCGGTGGAACTCGCCGCCGAGCAGCACGGCCTCGGGCTGCTGCTCTGCGTCAGCCGCAATCAGCCGCAACGCGAACTGGACTACCTGGCGCTGCTGCGCAGCAACCAGGTGGACGGGCTGCTGTTTCTGACCAACCACTTGGGCACCAAGGCACTGACCCGCTCGATCAACGCCCTGCGCCACGTGGTGGTGCTGGACGAGGACGTGCCGGACGCCCGGGTGCCCAAAGTGTTCATCGACAATGAGGCCGGCGGCTTCCTGGCTGGCGCAGCGCTGCTGGGCGCAGGCCATCGCCGGCTTGCTTTCGTGGGCGGCCCGGCGGGCATGCTCAGCACCACCGAGCGTCTTGCCGGCTTCCGCCGTGCCTTGGCTGGGACGGACGCTGAGCTGGTTCAGGCCATCTATGACGATTACACCCCCCCCGGCGGCGCTCGCGCGGCCGAGGCGCTGTTGGCGGCAGACCGCCCGGCCACCGGCGTCTTCCTGACCAGCGACGCCGCCACCTGCGGCTTCCTCGCCGTGCTCGCCGCGCGCGGGCTGACCGTGCCGCACGACGTCTCCGTTATCAGCTTCGACGACGTGGAGCCGCTCAGCCTGTTTGCGCCGCCCGTCACCGCCATCCGCCAGCCGGTGGCCGAAGTCGGACGCCATGCGGTGGAGTTGCTGCTGGCGCAGATCGCCGGAACCGCCCCGCGCCGGGCGCCGGTGCTGCGCCTGCCCGTTGCATTGGTGAACCGCGGCTCGGTCGCCGCACCACGCCGCAGCCGATCGCTGGCTGACGGACATACAACAGGGGGACTGAACCATGACCATGATTGGCCGACGCACTCTGCTCACGGCCGCCGCCAGCGGGCTGGCCTTTGATCTCGCCGGCGCCCGCAGAGCCGCCGCGGCGCCCCTCACGCTGGCGATGATCCAGATCAACGAACAGGCGCTGTTCTTCAAGCAGATGCAGGATGGCGCGCAGGCGGCGGCGAATAAGGCGAGCGCGACGCTGATCGTGTTCAACGCCAATGACCGGCCGACCGAGCAGAACAACGCCATCGATGCCTACATCCAGCAAAAGGTCGCCGGGATCTTAGTGGATGCCATCGACGTCAATGGACTCATGCCGGCGGTGCAGGCGGCGGCGAAGGCGGGCATCCCCGTGGTGGCAGTGGATGCCGTGCTGCCGGGGGACGGGCCGCAAAAGGCCCAGATTGGCGTGGACAATGCCAAGGCCGGCGCGCAGTTGGCCGATGTGTTCCTGCCCTATGTGAAGGCCAGCATGGGCGGCAAGGTCCGCCTGGGCATCGTGGGCGCGCTCAACTCGTTCATTCAGAATGAGCGCCAGAAGGCGTTCGTCGACGCTATCACCGGCAAGCCCGGCATCAGCATCGCCGGCGTTGTCGACGGGCGCAACATCCAAGACAACGCGCTCGCCGCCGCCGAAACGCTGATGACCGGCAACCCAGACCTGACCGCGATCTACGCCACCGGCGAACCCGCGCTGCTTGGCGCCATTGCGGCGGTGGAGAGCCAGGGCAAGCAGGACGGGGTGAAGGTGTTCGGCTGGGACCTGACCGCGCAGGCCATCAAGGGTATCGACGCCGGCTACGTCGTCGCCGTGGTGCAGCAGGACCCGGCCGGCATGGGCAGCGCCGGGATCGAATCGCTGGTGAAGCTGTCCCACGGCGAGAGCGTGGACAAGGCGATCTCGGTTCCCGTGACCATCGTCACCAAAGCCAACGTTGACCCGTACCGCGCGATCTTTAAGTAGCCGTGCATGCCACGCCAAGACGGAGCAACAGGTGCGCCACCGTTGATGTCGCTGCGCGGCATCGGCAAGGGCTTCGGCTCGCAGAGCGTGCTGCGCGGGATCGACCTGGACTTGTTCGGCGGCGAATGCGTCGGCTTGGTCGGGGACAACGGCGCCGGCAAATCGACGCTCAGCAAGGTGATGGCGGGCGCCTACCTGCCCGATGTGGGCGCCATGGCGCTCTCCGGCACGCCCGTGCGCCTGTCCGGCCCGGCGGAGGCACGCACGCGCGGCATCGAAATGGTCTATCAGGAGCTCAGCCTGTGCGACACCATCGACGTTGCCGGTAACCTGTTCCTGGGACGGGAGATCGTGCGGCACGGCTTCCTGGCCAAGCGGGCGATGCGCGTGCAGGCGCAGACAATGCTGGATTCGCTCGGCATTCGCATTGCCAACCTGCGGGCGAAAGTCGCACGGCTGTCGGGCGGGCAGCGCCAATCCATCGCCATCGCCCGCGCCGTCTCGTTCTCGCCGCAACTGCTGTTGCTGGACGAGCCCACCTCGGCGCTCGCGGTGGCGGAGGTCGAGGCCGTGCTGGCACTGATCCGGCGCGTCAAGGCGCAGGGAGTGGCGGTGCTGCTGATCACCCACCGCCTGCAGGACCTGTTCCGCGTTTGCGACCGCATCGTCTTCATGTACGAGGGGCAGAAAGTGGCCGAGCGGCTGATCGGCGAGACCAACCTGGACGAGATCGTCCGGCTGATCGTGGGCGGGGCGCCAGCATGAGCAGCGCTGTTCGCGGCAACGCCCGCCCGGCGCTGCTGGATGTGGCGCTGGACCATGCGCAGGTCCTGTCCATCGGCGCGTTCTTCCTGCTGTGCGCGGTTACCTTCGCCGCGCTCTCACCGTATTTCCTGCTGCCGGGCAACCTGCTGAACCTGCTGCGCCAGTCTGCCCCCACGCTGATCGTGGCGATCGGCATGACGTTCGTCATCACCACGGGGGCCATTGATCTTTCCGTCGGCAGCACGGTCGCGCTGACCAATGCGCTCGCCGCCATCCTGCTCGCCGCCGGGTGGCCCTGGCTGCTGGTAGTGGTGGCGATGCTGGTGCTGGGCGCGGTGATCGGCGCGGTGCAGGGCTGGTTCATCGCCTTCCAGGCGGTGCCGTCATTCATTGTCACGCTGGCCGGGCTGTCCATGCTGCGCGGTTTTGCGCTGCTGCTGACCGAAGGCTTTTCCGTCCCGATCGACAACAATCCCGCCTTCATGGCGCTGGGCCGCGGCTGGGTGGCCGGATTGCCGCTGCCGGCGATCATTGCCCTGGTGGTGGCGGTCGCCGGCACCATCGCGCTGGGGCAGACGCGCTACGGGCGGCGGATCACCGCCGTCGGCAGCAACTCGGAGGCGGCCCGGCGGGTAGGGATC
>CAXTNN010000146.1:0-8741 GCA_964245545.1 uncultured Acetobacteraceae bacterium
GCGCACCTGGCCCCGCATCTGCCCAACCACCCGGCCCGCCCCGACGCCGGCCCGGCGACCGGGTTCGGCCCGGTCAGCGCTGCCCCGTTCGGCTCGGCGCTGATCCTGCCGATCTCCTACGCCTATATCCGCATGATGGGCGCCGCCGGCCTCACCCGCGCCTCCCAGGTGGCGATCCTGAACGCCAACTACATGGCCTCCCGCCTGCGCGGCGCCTACCCCGTGCTCTACGCCGGACAGGCGGGGCGGGTGGCGCATGAGTGCATCATCGACTGCCGCGGCTTCCAGGCCGAGGCCGGCATTACGGTGGAAGACATCGCCAAGCGCCTGCAGGATTACGGCTTCCACGCCCCCACCATGTCCTGGCCGGTGGCCGGCACGCTGATGATCGAGCCGACCGAAAGCGAGCCGCTGGCCGAGCTCGACCGGTTCTGCGACGCCATGCTGGCGATCCGGGCCGAAATCGCCGCGGTGGCGGAGGGCAGGGCGGACCGGGCCGACAACCCGCTGAAGCACGCGCCGCACACCGCCGCCGAAGTCATGGCAGAGGCATGGGCGCACCCCTATTCACGCGGGGAGGCTGCCTTCCCGCTGCCGTGGGTAAGGGCCGCCAAGTACTGGCCGCCGGTCAAGCGGGTCGACAACGTTTATGGCGACCGCAACCTGGTCTGCACCTGCGCCCCCATGGAGGACTACGCCATCGCCGCGGAATAGCGGGGCTATGGCGTGCCCGTCGCCACCTCCACGCGCACATCCATGCCCTCGAACGCGTCCGGCGCGCCAAGAAAGCTGCCGGCGATCGGCACCGCCTGGTGCGGGGTCCGGGCGACGCTGACGCGGATCAGGTTACGCCCCGCGATCCAGCCATTGGTCGGGTCAAACTCGACCCAGCCGGCCCCGGGCAGGTAGACCTCGACCCAGGCATGGGTGGCCCCGCCGCCCACTGCCGGCGGGGCGGCGCCGGCATTGGTGAGGGTTTCATCGTAAAGGTAGCCGCTGACGAAACGTGCCGCGAGGCCGAGCGAGCGGACGGCTTCCATCATGAACAGCGCGAAGTCCCGGCAAGCGCCGGAGCCGCTTTGCAGGGTCACCAGCGGGTCGTTGGTGCCCTCCGCGAGGCGGCTTTCGTAGCGGAACTCCGCCCGCACCGCCTCCGTCATGGCGGTCAGCAGCGCCATGGTGTGGGTGGGCTCGCCGCGGGCGAGGAAGCGATGCGCCCAAGCGTCCACCCGGCGTTCCGGGTCGGAACAGTGCCGCTCGATAGAGCGGGCGAGGTCAGGCACTTCGGCTGAGGTGTAGCTGAACGGGAACAATTCGGCCGCCGGGTCGAGCGGGAGTTCGGCGCGGGTCGGGTAATGGTGCAGGTCAAGCCGGGAGGTGATGCGCAGCGCGGTGACCGCCGAAGCCTCGGGAAAGCCAAGGAAGCAGACGGAGTTGCCGAACACGTCATGCGCCCAACGCGTGCTGCGCGCCGGCGGCGAGACCGACAGCCGGGTTTCCAGCAGCCGCAGGTCGTGGCTGTCACGCGGGCGCAGCATCAGCCGATGCTCGAGCAGCCGCACCGGCGTGCGGTAGCGGTATTCCGTGACATGGGTGACGCGGACGCGAGGCATGGGTCAGTCAATTCCGCTCAGCGAGGCTCGCCAACGCCGGCAGTCTGACCCGGTTGCTGGCTGGCGCAAACCCGTGCGGGTGCTAGGCCGACAGCGAGCGCCTCGCCCGTGCCACCGCCCGCTGCGCCTTTGACACCACCACCATGGTCCGCCCCTTGGCTGCGTCAACCACAGGGCGGGTGCCGGGGGCGGAGGGCGTGATGCCGGCCTGGCGCATGTAGTGGTTGAAGCCGCGGGCCCGGCTGCGCAGGCGGCTTTCGCGCGTTTCGAACACGACCGTGTAGGACACGGAACGGCTGGCGACGGTCTGCACCCAGTGGGGCGCGCTATGCGGCTGGTGGAAGCCGAGGCCCGGCTTGAGATGGAACACATGCTCCTTCGCCGGGTCACGGCCGGCCAGGGTCACCTGGCCGATATCGACCTTGGCGGCCCGGAAGAACGGCTCCTTCTCGGCCTCGCTCAGCGCATCTGGCTCATACAGGTGGTAGGTCTTCTCACCCTCGATTTGGGAGAAGAAGTTGCTTTCCGGGTCGAAGTGGAACGGGGTGGTGGAGGCGGCCGAGGTGATCAGGATGCCGCCTTCAAGCCGCACCAGGTCCCGCCGGCGCACCCCGATGCCGGTGGCGGCCACCTGGGCGAACACCTGCTCCAGCAGGGTGCGGAACCCATCGTCAAACCATTCGGGGCGCTTGAGCAGCAACCGCGTCGGCGCCGCGTCGATCCGGGCCAGCGCCTCCAGCGGCGTGGTCTCGACGGTCGGCACGGCGTAGAACGGCGTGCCGGGCGCGGCCGCGCTGCCAGCCACGAAGTAGTCCCCGCGATGCCCGCGATAACGCTCGGCGAGGCGCTCCAGGGACGGGCGGGCGAACAGCGGCGAGCGATGCAGCTCATGGGTGAATGCCACCGGAACACGGTCAAAGGCGGCTTGCAGGGCTTCGGCAGGGAGGTGCAGGCTCGGAGCGCCGGCGGCGGGACTATCCATAGGCATTGCTCGCGCTGTGTCGTTTATGAGACTAGACTAAAGAAATGAGAGGCAACATGCAAGAGCATCAGGCATGACTTCGCGTGCACCGCGAGCCGGGCAGGGGCTGGTATGAGCCGGACCGCTTACGTCAACGGCCGCTACCTGCCGCAGCGGGATGCCGCCGTGAACGTGGAGGATCGCGGCTACCAGTTCGCCGACGGTGTTTACGAGGTGCTCTACCTCGCCGACGGCCGCTTCCTTGACCAGGACCTGCATATGGACCGGCTGGAGCGCTCGCTGCGGGAGCTCGCCATCACTCCGCCGATGGGCCGCGCGGCCCTGCTGCACGTCCTGCGTGAGGTGACCCGGCGCAACCGGCTGCACACCGGGCTGGTCTATATGCAGATCACCCGCGGAGTGGCCCGGCGCGACCACGCCTTTCCAGCCGCCGCCATCCCGCCGGCGCTGGTCGTCACCTGCCGCCGCACCCCTGGCGTCCCGTCCAGTGCGGCGACCTGGGCGGGCAGCGCCATCACCGTGCCGGACCAGCGTTGGGCGCGCTGTGACATCAAGTCGGTGGCGCTGCTGCCCAACGTGCTGGCCAAGCAGGCCGCGCGCGCCGCCGGGGCAACCGAGGCGATCCTGATCGACCGCGACGGCATGGTGACCGAAGGCGCCTCCACCAGCGTGTGGATGGTCGATGGCGCCGGCGTGTTGCGGACCCGGGCGTTGAGCGATGCCATCCTCCCTGGCTGCACGCGCCAATCCCTCCTGGGGCAAATGGCGGAGGTCGCCATCACCGCCGAGGAACGTGCATTCAGCGAAGCGGAACTACGGCAGGCGCGGGAGGTATTCCTTACCAGCGCCACCTCGTTCGTGAAGCCGATCACCAAGCTGGATGGAGTCTCGGTCGGAGATGGAGCGGTTGGACCGGTGACGGCACAATTATTCGGGCTATTTGCCCGCCATGCTCGTGGTGGATTGAACACAATGGTATAGTATCCGCACTCTCTCCAGGTATGGGAGGGCTGCGCCAGGGGAATGTTGCTTTGCAGCATAGTTCCACCTTGATAGGGTGTCGGTGCAGAGGCAGGACCTGGGTGCCTGTCTTGGTGGCAAAAAGCTGAGAGTGGGTGGCAACAACAACAAAAGGATAGGCATATGCCTAATGAAAAGTCTCAGAACGTGCAGGATGTATTCCTCAACCACGTTCGCAAAAGCAAAGCACCCGTCACGGTGTTCCTTGTTAACGGCGTGAAGCTGCAAGGCATCATCACGTGGTTCGACAACTTCTCAGTTCTGCTGCGGCGGGATGGGCATACCCAACTCGTCTACAAGCATGCGATCAGCACCGTGATGCCCGGCGCGCCAATCCAGCTTTTTGACGCCACCAAGGTGGAAACCGCGGCCAGCCCGGCGGCCGCACCGGTGCGGGAGATGGTGACTGACGGCCTCCTCTGATACGTCGGCGGCCCTGACCCGGGCCGCCGTCATCCTGCCCTGGGAACGGCCAGACCGGGGCGACGCCTCCCGCGCGGCGGAAGCCAGGCTGGCCGAGGCGGTCGGCCTGGCGCAGTCGATTGGGCTGGACGTGGTGCATACCGCGATCCTGCCGTTGCGCACCCGCCGCTCTTCCTCCTTGCTCGGCGAGGGGCAAGTCGCGGCCCAGCACGAGGCGGTTTCGGCCGCCGCCGTGACGGTGGCAGTGGTGGACGCGGCGTTGTCGCCGGTGCAGCAGCGCAACTTGGAGCGGGATTGGGGCTGCAAGGTCATCGACCGCACCGGGCTCATCCTCGATATTTTCGGCGAACGCGCCCGCACCCGCGAAGGGTCGCTGCAGGTCGAGTTGGCCCACCTGGACTATCAGCGCAGCCGCCTGGTCCGCTCCTGGACGCACTTGGAACGGCAGCGCGGCGGCTTCGGCTTCCTAGGCGGCCCGGGCGAGACGCAGATCGAGGCGGACCGCCGGCTGATCACCGATCGAATCGTGCGCCTGAAAAAGGAGCTGGAGCAGGTGCGCCGCACGCGCGGGCTGCACCGCTCGGCGCGCACCCGCACGCCGCTGCCGGTGGTAGCGCTGGTCGGCTACACCAATGCCGGCAAGTCCACGCTGTTCAACACGCTCACCGGCGCGCAGGTGCATGCCGAGGATCAGCTTTTCGCCACGCTGGACCCGACCATGCGGGGGATAGAGCTGCCCGGCGGCCGCCGGGTCATCCTGTCGGACACGGTGGGGTTCATCAGCGAGCTGCCCACCGAACTGGTCGCCGCCTTCCGCGCGACGCTGGAAGAGGTGGCTGCGGCGGACGTGATCCTGCATGTGCGGGACGTTGCCCACCCGGACAGCGCCGCCCAGCGCGCCGACGTGCTGGCGGTGCTGCAAGGGCTGGAGCAGGAGGGCACGCTGGACCCGGATTGGCCCAGCCGCACGGTCGAGGTACTGAACAAGGCGGACCTTCTGGGCGGGGTAGACCAAGTCCAGCGCAAGGCGGACGCGGTCGCCATTTCGGCAGTGACGGGTGAGGGGCTGCCGGCGTTGCGCTCGGCCATCGCGGCGCGGCTCGCCCGCTTCATGGAGCAGGCGGATTACGACCTCGCGCCGGCCGACGGAGCGCGCATCGCCTGGCTCTACCAGCATGGCGAGGTGCTGGAGCGGCAGGACGGGGACGAGGCGGTCCATATGCGGGTGCGCCTGTTGCCGGCCGACCGCGCACGGTTCGAGCACCTGCCATAGCGGCCGCCGCCACCATCGAGGAGCCGGCCTGGCAGGAGGTGGTGCAGGTGATCCGGGCCGCTGCCCGCTCGGAGATCATGCCCCGCTTCCGCAACCTGCGGCCGGGCGCCATCCGCGAGAAGAGCAGCCCCACCGACCTGGTGACGGAGGCCGATGAAGCCGCCGAGGCCGCCATCACCCGGGGGCTGGAGCGCTTGTTCCCCGGCTGCCTGGTGGTGGGCGAGGAGGCGTGCGCGGCCGACCCGGCGCTCCTGGGCCGGCTGGCGGGCGCCGAGCTGGCCTTCGTGCTCGACCCGATCGATGGCACCGGCAATTACTGCGCCGGCCTGCCGCTGTTCGGCGTGATGGTGGCCGCGGTGGTGAATGGCGTCGTCGCCGCCTCCGCCATCCTCGACCCGGTGTGCGACGATGTTGCCATCGCACTGCGCGGCAGCGGCGCTTGGACCCAGCTTCCCACGGGCCAGCGCACCCCGCTCCACGTTGCCGCCCCCGCCGCGCCGCCCGCCATGAGCGGCTGCATCTCCTGGCGCTACCTGCCGGCGGACCTGCGCGGGGCCGTGGTCGCCAACATGACCGGCCTGGCGCAGGTGTCGGACTACCGCTGCGCCGCGCACCAGTACCGCATGCTGGCGGCCGGCCACCTCCACTTCCTGGTGTTCAACAAGCTGATGCCGTGGGACCACCTGCCCGGCTGGCTGCTGCATCAGGAGGCGGGCGGCTTTTCGGCGCATTTCGATGGCACGCCCTACCTGCCCACGCATGTCGGCGGCGGGCTGGTCTGCGCGCCCGACCCGGCCGGTTTTGCGGCACTCACCGAGGTGCTGTTCCGGCCGGTTTAGCCCCGGATCGATCCACCGCAGCACCGCTCCAACCAACTCGCACGCGCTGCGTTGCCGCCGACGACAGAAAGGTGGCGCGCGCGTCAGATGAGTGGATCGGAGGAAAGCTGGCGCCCGCGTGCCAACCCGTGGTTGATCGCCATCGCGGTCACCATGGCGGCGTTCATGGAGGTGCTGGACACCACCATCGTCAATGTCAGCCTGCCCCATATCGCCGGCAGCGTATCCTCCTCCTACGACGATGCGACCTGGACGCTCACCTCCTACCTGGTGGCCAATGGCATCGTGCTGCCAATCTCGGGCTCGCTCGGGCGCGTGCTGGGGCGCAAGCGCTACTTCATCATCTGCATCGTCGCCTTTACCATCTTCTCCTTGCTCTGCGGTATCTCCGACAGCCTGCCCGAGCTCATCGTGTTCCGGTTGCTGCAAGGGTTCTTCGGCGGCGGCCTGCAGCCCAACCAGCAATCCATCATCCTCGACACGTTCGAGCCGTCGCAGCGCGGCCGGGCGTTCTCGGTGGTGGCGGTAGCGACCATCTTCGCCCCCGTGATCGGGCCCACCTTGGGCGGCTGGCTGACCGACACCTATTCCTGGCGCTGGATTTTCTTCATCAACGTGCCGATCGGCATTCTCACCACCATCGCGGTGGTAACTTTGGTGGAGGATCCGCCCTGGGTGAAGCGGGACCGGCAGGGATGGCTGGACCTCGACTGGGTGGGGATCGGTCTGATCGCGATCGGGTTCGGCTGCCTGCAGATCATGATGGACCGGGGCGAGGACGAGGACTGGTTTGGCTCGCCGTTTATCCGCATCATGGGAGTCGGCGCTTTCGTCGGCCTGTTGAGCGCCGTTGGCTGGCTGCTGGTGGCCAAACGACCCGTGGTCAGCCTGCTGCCGTTTCGGGACCGCAACTTCGCCGTGGGCTCGATCGTGGTGCTGGCGATGTTTTCAGTGCTTTACGCCAGTGCGGTGCTGATCCCGCAACTGGCGCAAACCCAGTATGGCTACACCGCCCTCTTGGCCGGGCTGATCCTGTCGCCGGGCGGCTTCGTCATCCTGCCGCTGATCCCCGTGGTGAGCTGGCTGCTGCCGCGCGTCGAAACGCGCTGGGTGATCGCGTTCGGCTTCCTGTCGCTGGGGTCTGCCCTGGCCTACGCCACCCGCCTCACCCCAGACCTGTCGTTCTTCCATCTGGCGACCTTGCGGCTGACGCAGACGTTCGGGCTGGCTTTCCTGTTTGTGCCGAACAGCACCATCAGCTATTCCACCATGCCGCGCTGGCTGAACACGGATGCCAGCTCGCTGTACGTGATGCTGCGCAATGTATCGGGCTCGATCTCGATCTCGCTTTCAACCGCCCTGATCACGCAGCAGACGCAAGTGCACCGGGCCTATCTGTCCCGATGGCTCAACCCGTTCAATCCCAACTACACGCAGTTGCTGACCGGGATGGAGCGCACGCTGCAAGCGCAGGGTTTCTCCGGCAGCTCGCTTGCGGCGACGGCGCAGGGCTTGCTGAACCAAACGCTGACGGGACAGGCCTCGATCCTGGCCTATCAGGACGTGTTCACCATAACCACCACGGCGTCATTCTGCATGGTGCCGCTGGTGTTCCTGTTCAAAGGCGGCAAACGGCGGAGTGGGCCGGTGCCGTCGCATTGAACCGCGTTGTCAGCGCGGCCGCCGCAACGTGCTGCCGAGCAGGCCCAAGGCCATCACGCCGAGCGCCAAGCGCACCGGCGCCGGGCTCTTGGTGATGGACCAGTGTAGGCTGCTGCTGAGCGACTCGCGGTCAAACGGGCCGTGCATGCCGAGCGGGCGCGAGGACGGGGTGAACAGCGAGGGGTCACGCGCCGCAGCCACCTTCTTGTTGCGGGTGGACTGCACAAAGGTGCCCACCACACCGCCGACATAGTCGAGCAACGCCGGCGCGACCCGGTTGCCGATAGCGAACGCGTCGGTCATGCCGGTCACCCGCCACTCGCGCCGCCGCTCGGTTGCTGCAAAGTAGATTGCCTCGCCGATGATTTCCGGCTGGTACACGGGGGGCGGCGGGCGCGGCGACTTCGCCATCGACGTGCCGGCGTGGCTGTAGAACGGCGTGTTGACCGCTGGCGGGTGCACCATCGTCAGGTGCACCTTCGAGTGCTCGGCCAGCAGGTCGGACCGGACCGCCTCGGTGAAGCCGCGCAACCCGTATTTCGAAGCGGAGTAGGCCGACTGCAGTGGTGCCGCGCGGAACGAGATGGCCGAGATCACCTGCACGACCGTGCCGCGGTTGCGCGGCCGCATCCGGCGCAGCGCGATGCGGGTGCCGTTGGCGGCGCCGAGCAGGTTGACGGCGATCACTCGATTGAACGCGTCTTCCGGCATGTCGGAGAAATGGCCGAAGAAGCCGGTGGCAGCATTGTTCACCCACACGTCGACTGGACCCAACTCGGCTTCGATCTCCACCGCCGCCCGCTCGAGCGCGGCTGCGTCGCTCACATCGGCAATTGCAATATAGGCGGTGCCGCCCGCCTCCTCCACCACGCGCTTGGCGTCGGTGAGCGGCTCCAGGCCCCGCCCCACCCGCCCCACGCCCCCGCCAT
>CAXTNN010000147.1:0-8731 GCA_964245545.1 uncultured Acetobacteraceae bacterium
GGGCAGCGTCAGAGCGCCAGTTGCACCTTCATCGCGCGGGACTTGTCGGCAGCCAACTCGAAGGCGCGCACGGCATCGGCGAGCGGCACCACTTCAGTTAGCAGCGGCGCCGGGTCGATGGCGCCGCTGGCGAGGAAATCCACCGCCCAGGCGAATTCCTCGTGGAAGCGGAAGGTGCCGCGCAGGCTGATTTCCTTGGCCACCAACATGTTCACCGGCAGCGTCATGTCGCCGCTCCCCAACCCGAGCTGCACGATGGTGGCGCCGGGCCGCGCCGCTGGGATCGCTCCGGCAAGGGCGGCGGCGCTGCCGGAGGCTTCAAACACAACGTCAAAGGTGCCCTTGTCCGTGCCGAACCTGGTCAGCGCGTCCTTGTCCGCCAGCGTATTGAACGCTTGGTCCGCGCCGACGCGGCGGGCCATGGCCAACGGCATCTCGGTAATGTCCGTCGCCACCACCTCGCGGGCGCCGGCGCGCCGGGCGACCATGATCGCCAGCGCACCGATCGGGCCGGCGCCGGTCACCAGCACCCGGCGGCCCAGCAGCGGCCCAGCCTGCCTAGCCGCGTGCAGGCACACGGCCAGCGGCTCGGCGAAGACGGCGAGCTCCAGCTCGACCCCGGCAGGCACCGGCACCGCCTGCGCCTCCGTGCAGACCAGCACTTCGCGGAAACCACCCTGCACGTGCGGGTTGCGCATCGCGCTGCCATAGAAGCGCATGTCAAGGCAGTGGTTTGGCTGCCCGTCCAGGCAGAAGCGGCACTTGCCGCAGGGCAGGCTGGGATTGACCGCCACCCGATCGCCCGGCTTGACGCGGACCACCTCGGCACCCGTGTCGATCACCTCGCCGGCGATCTCGTGGCCCAAAATCATGGGCTGCTGGATGCGGATCGCGCCGAAGCCGCCGTGCAGGTAATAGTGGAGGTCGGAGCCACAGATACCGCCGGACCGGATCCGGACGGTCACATCGTGCGGGCCCATACCAGGCACGTCCGCCTCCTCGATCCGCAGATCTCGAGGTGCATGGATGGTTGCGGCTTTCATGGAAACTCCTTCGCGTGGCCGCAATCGTCACTCGGCGGCGCGGATTTCGAGGTTGCAGTCGAACAATGCCGGATCGACGCCGCGGCTTAGCGCGTCGATCATGCTGTGGTTGAGGGCGACCACGCCATCGGTCGCAGCGATGGCCGCGCCGGACCGCGACGCCGTCACCGCATCCAGGATCGCGAGATGGCACTCGACCGTGCGCGCCATCCCGTCGGCGGTATGGATGGCGCTGTAGTAGATCCAACCAATGCGGCGGAACAGCGTGTGCAGCGGGCGCAGAGAGTGCTCCAGGAACACTTCGCCGGCCGCAGCGAGCAGGACCTGGTCGATCCGCCGATCGAGCTTATTGAACGCGAGCACGGGGTCGTTGCTGCCAAGCTCGCGCAAGCGGTCACGGAGAAAAAGCATCTGGTTGTGATGGGATGCGCTGGCCCGTTCGATCGCCAGCCGAACAGCAAACCGCTCCAAATCCCGCCGCAACTCCAGCAGCGTTCGCTCCCGAGCCAAGTCGATCGGCGCGATCTGCAGACCGTGGCGGGGCCGGATGACGACAAGCGTGTCCGCGTGCAGGCGGCTGACCGCCTGGTGCGTCGGCGTGCGGCCAACACCCGTACGCGTTTGCAGCTCGGGGATGGACAGGAACAGGCCCGGCGGTAGCGCGCACGACACGATCGCTTCCTCCAGGCGGTCATAGGCCTGCTCGGCCAAGTTGACGGCACGCTTGCGCGCGATCTTCGGCGCGCCGGACCCTATCAAGCGGGTGCTCTGGCCAACGATGGCTTTCATGCCGCCAAGCTATGCCAAACGGCGGGCTCGGCGGAAGCTTCTAATGTTGTGATATTTCACCGCAGGGCCTAGGCTGACGCCAAGGCGCGGGTAAAGAGCCGCCACGGTCCAAGGCGCTGGGGAGACATGCACGTGAAAATCACCGCGATCGAGACGTTGCGGGCGGCCGAGTTCTCCAATGTGCTGTGGGCCCGCGTCCACACCGACGCCGGGGTGATCGGTTTAGGAGAAACGTTTTACGGCGCCGCAGCGGCCGAAGCGCATATTCACGACACGCTGTGCGGCCGGTTGCTGGGCAAGAACCCGCTGCACATCGAGGCCATCCATCGCGACATGCTGAACCTGCCGATGGCGCAGTCCAGCACCGGCGTCGAATACCGCGCCGCCTCGGCGATCGACATTGCGCTGTGGGATGTGTTCGGCAAGGTGTGCAACCAACCAGTGCACCAGATGCTGGGCGGCCTGTGCCGGCCGAAGCAACGCATCTACAACACTTGCGCCGGCTACGGCTACGTCCGGTCACACAACATCAAGCCGGTTTCCACTTGGAACTTCGACGAGAGCGCCGGGCCCTATGAGGACCTGCACGGTTTCATGACCCGGGCCGATGCAATCGCGGAAAGCTTGCTCGAGTCCGGCATCACCGCAATGAAGATTTGGCCGTTTGACCCCGCGGCAATCGCCAATGACGGCATGTTCATCACCCCGGACGAGCTGAAGGCGGCGATCGCGCCGTTCGAGAAAATCCGCCGGGCAGTGGGCGACAACATGGAGATCATGGTGGAGTTCCACTCGCTCTGGAACCTGCCAATGGCCAAGAAGCTGGCCAAGTGGCTCGGGCCGTACTGCCCAACCTGGTATGAGGATCCCATCCGGATGAATTCCCCCCAGGCGTTGGGTGAGCTGGCCCGGTCCACCGACGTCTGGATCTGCGCCAGCGAAACGCTAGGCAGCCGCTTTCCTTACAAGGACATGCTGGACCATGACGCAATGGGCGTTGTGATGGCCGATCTGTGCTGGACCGGCGGCCTGACGGAAGGGCGCAAGATCGCCGCGATGGCAGACACCTATCATCGCCCGTTCGCGCCGCACGATTGCGTGGGCCCCGTCGGCTTTATCGCCGGCATCCATGCCTCGTTCAGCCAGCCCAACACGCTGATCCAGGAAAGCGTCCGGGCCTTCTACACGGGTTGGTACAAGGAGCTGGTGACGGTCATGCCGACAATCGAGAACGGCTTCGTGCTGCCGATGGAAGGCCCGGGCCTTGGGACTGAACTAGTGCCTGCCGTGTTCGAACGGTCGGACCTGACCGTCCGCCGGTCGGAGGCGTAGGGCCGATGTCGGCCAAGCTGTTCGGGCTGACGGGCCGCACGGCGCTCGTCACCGGCTCCTCCCGCGGGCTCGGCCGCGCGATGGCCCAAGGCCTCGCCGAGGCCGGCGCCGCCGTGGTGCTCAACGGATCAGACAAAGCTCGTCTGCAGGCTGCGGTGGCCGCCCTGCGCGAGGCGGGGCACACCGTGCACGAGAGCCGGTTCGACGTGACGGACGAGACCGCCATCATAGCGGCCTTCGCGGATTTGGACGCGCGGGGCGTCCCCGTCGACATTCTGGTGAACAACGCCGGCATCCAGTTCCGCAAGCCGATGCTGGAGCTGCAGACCGCAGACTGGCAGCGCGTGATCGACACCAATCTCACCAGCGCCTTCGTGATCGGGCGAGAAGCGGCCCGCCGCATGGTCGGGCGCGGCGGCGGCAAGATCATCAACATCGGCTCGCTCACCAGCGCGCTGGCCCGCGCCACGGTCGCGCCCTACACCGTGGCCAAAGGCGGCATCAAGATGCTGACCCAGGCCATGGCCGCGGAATGGGCCGTGCACAACATCCAGGCCAACGCCATCGGCCCCGGCTACATGCTGACGGACATGAACGAGGCGTTGGTGAACGACCCGGCATTCAACGCCTGGGTCATCGGTCGCACGCCCGCCAAACGCTGGGGCAAGCCCGAGGAGCTGATCGGCACGGCCGTGTTCCTGGCTTCCAACGCATCCGACTACGTCAACGGCCAGATCATCTACGTCGATGGAGGCATGCTGGCCGTCCTGTAGCGCCTGCGCCGAGCCCGCCGGGCTGGCCGGCCGCAAGATACGCTGCCTGCCATTGACCGTGGTGACGGAATTGGTGCGGCTGATGGGCGCGGCGGCGACGCGGGTGGCGTTTGATGACATCTACACCGGCTTGCAGGCGCGCGCGATCGACAACTGGATGTGGGACGCCAAGGTCCACCGCTTGAAGGCATGGAGGTCTTTGCTCCGGCCGCGCTACTTGCCGCCGAGGTGCTTGGAGATCACCCACACATCCACCGCCGACATCGAGCACTCCTCGTTTGATGCGAAGCTCGCCGTGAGAACCTCGACGGTCTGTCCTCCCGTCTCGCGAAAGGTGACATGGTAGATCTCCTTGTAGAGGCCGCGCCCCATGGGTTGTGCGGCGAGCAGCGTGGCCTTGGTGGCGGCCTGATCGAGCGTTGCGGGATCAATGGCGCCGGCGTTCTTTAAGTGCACCAGGGCCATGGTCGTGGGCCAGTGCGCACAGGCCGGCGGCTGCGCGTGGGCGGAGCCGGCGATGACCACGGCAGACGCCAGAACGACAAGCCTCATGGTGTCACGGCGGGGACATAATTGTTGCAGTTCCAGACGCGCTCTCGCGCGGGCAGGACGTGATGATGCAGCCGTAGGAGTTCGGCCGTGGACATCCGTGCCGTCGGTGGGGGGCAGGCGCAGGGTGCACAGCTCCGCGTGAGGGTGACGGGAGTGTCTGTATCGGGCAAAGAACGATCACGATTCGAACACTTTCCCAAGGCTCCCCAAACCGGGGTCAACCTCAATCGCCCTGCCGCGCGCTAAGCCCGGAGGCAATGCGTGGAGCTGCACAGGAGAACCGCGTATGCGCCCGCGACGATGCGGCAAGCAATTCTGTCTACAAACGACGTCAGCATCAACCAAAACTTGGCTTTCTGGCGCTGTGCTCAAACAGTCTGTTGACGCATCCCAACCGGCTCATCAGCATCAATCATGAACACGTCTCCACCGGCCGGACAGCATGGCGCGCGGTCAGCCGAAACCCGGTGCCTTCCAGTGGCGCTGGCCTTGGTTCACTCGCGCCGGGTCTTGACGTTGCCGGTGTCTTCAGAGTCGGAATAGCCGAACCCAATTCGGCCTGACGCAAGCCGGGCGATCGGGGTCTAGCGCCGGAGGATTGGGCAAGCGTGGGGTTCAAACATCTCACCGCCAGCAAACATGAGGACCACCATGGCCGACTTGCCTGTCTTCCAGACCGCAGAAGCTGCTGACCGCAGCGCATGGCGGCCCGAAACCCTTGCCCTTCACGGTGGTACCTGGCGCGCTGACCCGGCGACGGGTGCTGTGGCAGTGCCGATCTATCAAACCACTTCCTACCAGTTTCGCGACACCGGCCACGCTTCGCGGCTGTTCGCCCTCGAAGAGCTTGGCAACATCTACACCCGCGTCGGCAACCCGACGCACGACGCGTTCGAGCAGCGGATTACCGCCTTGGAAGGCGGTGCCGCGTCGGTTGCGGTCGCCTCCGGGCAGGCCGCCTCCGCCTTCGCGCTGCTGAACGTGGCGCAGTCCGGCGACAACGTGGTCAGCTCGACGGACCTTTACGGCGGCACCTGGGCGCTGTTTGCCAACACCATCCGGCGCCTGGGGATCGAGGTCCGGTTCGTCGATCCTGCCGACCCAGAGGCGTTTGCCCATGCGTCGGACGACCGCACCCGCGCCTGGTATGCCGAGACGCTGCCCAATCCCAAGCTGGAGGTGTTCCCGATTGCGGAGGTGGCCGCCATCGGCCGTCGGCTGGGCATTCCGCTGATCGTGGACAATACCGCGTCGCCCATCATTGCCCGCCCGCTCGATCATGGCGCGGCGGTGGTGGTCTACTCGACGACGAAGTTCATCGGCGGCCATGGCACCACGATCGGCGGCATCATCGTCGATGGCGGTACGTTCCCTTGGGCGCAGCATGCCGCGCGCTTCCCGCTGCTGTCCGAACCCGACGCCGCGTATCATGGCATGAACTGGATTGATGCCGCCAAGCCGCTCGGCCCCGTTGCCTATGCGTTGCGCGCCCGGGTCGTTCTGCTGCGCGACCTCGGCGCCGCGGCCTCGCCGCTCTCGACCTTCCAGCTCATCCAAGGGCTTGAGACGCTGCCGCTGCGCATGCGGCAGCATAACGCGAATGCCGACATTGCCGCGCGCTTCCTTGCCGGCCACGATAAGGTCGCCCGCGTGATCTACCCCGGCTTGCAGACAGGCGAGTCGCGCCGCCGGGCCGAGGCGGTGCTGCGCGGCGGCTGGGGCGCGCTGCTCGGTTTCGAACTCAAGGGCGGCCTCCAGGCGGGGCGGCGCTTCATCGAGAGCCTCCGCATGTTCTATCACGTCGCCAATATCGGCGACGCGCGCAGCCTGGCGATCCATCCGGCAACGACAACGCATTCCCAGCTCACCGAAGTTGAGCAGTCATCCACCGGCGTCACCGAGGGCTATATCCGCCTGTCGATCGGCATCGAGCATCCGGACGATATCGTGGCCGACCTCCAGCGGGCGCTCGCGGCGATCTGACTTCATCTGCTCAATGTCCGCTCCGCCAACATGAGCGTGCTGCCGGATAATCCGCAGCATTTAGACCGTTGGCTCGATACGCAAGCTCCGGCCCGGCTGCGTGAGGTGAGCACGGGAGGGGCCGGGCGGTTCGCAACGCAGCGGACCAAAGCGGTCTGGCGAAGTTCATTCCATCCGTGAGGTGGCCCTCGTGGAAGATGCGCGCATGAATGGATTGGCGGCGCTCTGCACCGGGTCGGCCTCGACCGGCGAGCGGATGCCGCTAAGCCGGCCCGTCTTAAACAAGTGCCGGACTGCCGCATGGAGATCGTCCGGAGACCGCCACACGCTCTCGTCCAGTTCCTCGACCATCATGTGGACGGCGCGGAAGCGGACGCCCGTGGCGGTGGTAATTGCGGCACCAACAAAAACGCCGTCGACCTCGACGACATGCGACTGGATCATGGATGCCTCTTGCCCGAGCAAGCTGTTCGAACGCATCGCCGCCGGGTGTCGGCGGCACCGGATCAGGAAGACTGACGGCGACAACACGTCAACATGGGGCGCCGCCATGCCGTGCTTGATGCTGAGAGGTCGTGAGGAAGTTGCGCATACCTGAATGCTGGTCAGCCAAGACGGATGCGTCAACATACAGTTCGACTGCCACGTCAGAAAGCAGGGATACGGTTGCGGCTGATGGCGTTTATAGAAAAAGCAACTCGTCCAGCCAGTACGAATGAGCAAATGCTTTCCCGTCCCCATCGCGTTCCGATGGACAAGGAGGTGCGGCAGCAAGGGCGTTTGCGATCGGGATGGTCGCAGCGAACCTTCACGTAGGTGGCGTCCAGCCAGAGAGAGGGCCAGTCGCCCTCGATCGGACGGCCAGTGCTCGCATCCACCCACTCATCGAGCTCGCCACAAAGCCGCAACACCTGGCTCTTGCCGAGCCCTTCCACGCCCATCGCCTTGACCAAGTTATCGACAGAGCGGGTGAAGATGGCGTCGCGGCGTCAATACTGCACAGTGCGGCGGCTGAGGTTTCGTCACTAGGCCATGGCCAGAGCGCGGCACTGCAGGCTGGTTCCGGCGGGTAGTGTTAAGATGATTGCAGGGACGCGCAAGTATCTTGATTTGCTAGTGACCGGGTGACGTCGAGACGTCTGCTCTGTACCGCATCTCCGACGTTCAGCAACCCTTTCCGATATCCCAAAGCGGAAATGACCCTGCAAGCCCTAGCGGACGGGTAAAAACTCAGGTTCGTTGGAACCTATCTCCTGCCGCCGTTCCGCTGCCTGGGAAGTCCTCATGGGGTTGCAGGAGTTGGTGACGCTTGCCGCCAAACGAGCGTCTGCAGCGAGCGCGCAAGTTCCGTCAGGTCGCCCGGGAATTGTTCCCTTCAGGGGACTGTTTGAGAAATCCCGCTTCAAATGATAGACGGAGCGACGTCACCGGGAAGGCGCCGTGCAGCAGGTCGGAGGCAATTTCGCGTTCCTGGCGTCGCACAGCCCCGAACTGGCGCGGCTGGCGGCGCTGGCCGAGAAGCACTTCACCACCCATCCGCCCGATACACTGGTCAAGCTGCGCCAGCTTGCGGAGTTCATGGCCAAGGACGTCGCCGCCCGCCACGCCCTGCTTCCCAACGGCAAGGCCGGGTTCGACGAGGTGCTGCAACTGCTGCGCGCCAGGTCGGTCCTGCCGCCGACGGTCGGGGAGCTGTTCTTCCACCTCAAGCGGGTCGGCAACCTCGCCGCCCACGAGGATCGTGGCAGTGCCGGCGACGCCCTGCAGGCGCTGAAGATCGCCCGTGCCGCCGCCGTCTGGTTTCACCAGGTCTACGGCCACGCGCCCGGCTTTCGGCCCGGCCCCTTCGTTCCGCCGACTGCGCCGCCGGACGCGACGGCCGGGTTGCGCGCGGAAATGGAACGCCTGCAAGCGGCGGTGGCCGCCAGCACCGATGGCGAGGCCAAGGCCCGCCTTGCCGCCCAACAGGCGGAGGAGGACGGCGCCCGCCACGCGGCGCAGGCCGCTGCGGAGGCGGCTGACCGCGCGTTCTGGGAACAACAGGCAGCGGAGATGGAGGAACAGCTCCGCAAAGCGGAGCGCGCGCTGGCCGAGACCCAGCGTGCCGCCGCCGCCGCCCCCGCGGCCCAACTCGATCAGCTTGCCCAGGCCGCCAGCGCCAGCGCCGCGACCGTGGAACTGGACGAGCCCACCACCCGCGCCATGATCGACGGCCAGTTGCGTGCCGCCGGATGGGACGCGGACAGCACGGCCCTGCGC
>CAXTNN010000148.1:0-2285 GCA_964245545.1 uncultured Acetobacteraceae bacterium
ATGCCGGACCACGTGGTGGCAGGGCTGGTGGACGGCTTCTTCGTGACCTCGGCGAACGTGGCGCTGGAGCCCGGCCGTACCCTGCTCACCGGCCGCACGCTGAATATCCCGCTCGCCATGCTGGCGATGCTGGATGCGGATGAGACCGCCGCCATCATCGGCCACGAGTTGGCGCATTTCGCGACCGACACCGGATACAGCACGCGGTTCCTGCCGATCTACGTCGGCATCGAGCGCAACCTGCAAGCCTTGCGCTCCGTCCGCGACACGGCGGCCGCACGCTGGACGCAAGGGCCGGCAATGCTGCTTGGGACGCATATGATGGCGGTGTTCGATGGTGCGGTGAAGCATTGGAGCCGCCTGCGCGAGATCGAGGCGGACCGTGCCGGCGCCCAGCACAGCAGCGCGGAGGCCGCAGCACGGGCCCTGGTGCGCACCGCCCTGCTGCAGCCGGTGATCGACACCGTGCTGAACGACACCTGGCGCCAGCCCGGCAGCACCGCTTGCGACCTTGTTGCCGCCACCATCGCACGCGCCGCGGCGGACGGCCTGGGCGACCCCGCTGCAGCCTTGGAGCAACGCCAGCCGCATCCAACGGACAGCCACCCTCCGACCAGCCAACGGCTGGCTGCGCTCGGCTTGGCCACGGATGCGACGCTGCTGGCGGCGGCGTGCCGGCCCGTGCAAACCGCCACGGATGACTTCGCCCGCAGCCTGTTCAACGATTGGGCCGGCCTATGCCGGGTCGTCAGCGCCGATGCGGCCGGAGTGGCCGCGTCCAGCCGCGCCAGGCGCATTGCCCATCTGCGCGACACCGCCAGCCAAACGACCGAGGCAGCCGTCGACGTCTTCAGGACTTGGCGCAGGCCGGCCGCCGCCTGGGCGGTGGTGGCGGTGCTGTTCCTCGCCATCGGGCTTCTGCTCGCCTTCGCGATGGTGTTCGGCACGGTGACCGACCGATCGCAAATCCCCACCATGGGACTGGTCGCGGCCAGCTTGGCTGCCGTCGCTGTTGCCGCCGCCACGCGCCCTGTCCTGCTATGGCGCGGGCGCACCACGCCGCTGATGACGCTGCATGCCGATGGCTTCCTTTGCCGCGGCCTGGATCGGATGGTGCCATGGCTCGGAGTTGAGCGCATGCAGGTGATCCGGCAGCGTTCGGCGCACGTGATCATCCGCCTGACCGGCATGACGAAGCTGCCAAAGCGCGTGTCCGGCTGGGGCGTGCTGGTCAATGCCCGGCGGCGAACCATCACGATCCTCAGCCTGAGCCCGCGTGGCATGTCGCTCGACGAGTTTGTTCAGCTCATCAACCGGTATTGGAGCGCCGCCCACGCCCGGGCCCTGCTGGCAGGGGAGGCGGAACCCGGCTACACCGCCATCCTTTCGGAGGCGGAGCTGCAGGACCTGCTCGCGGCCGAAGCTGATGAGGGCGCCCCGCCGTCCGCGACGGACCCGGCGTCGACGTGAGGAGGTGCGAGATGGTGTGCCGCGCGCTCAGCCTCCCGGGTCAATGGGCCCAAGACGGCTGGGCAGCAAATCGAATGGCGCCCTGCGGCCCGGCACCGGCTTGCCGGCTGGAAAGCTGGCCTGCACGGCGGCGCAGCCATCCGGCAGGCTGTTCCTGACATAGACATACGTTCCGTGCCCGCCCCGGTCGGTGCTGATGACGTGGTAGGTGCAATAGCTGTAGCCCCGGATCGCGAGCAGCTCCTGCAGCAGGCCATTCATGCCGATGCCCAGGGCGGCCATCAACGGAATGCAGAGCAGCGCGCCATAAAGCCCGGCCTGCCAGGCAATGCGGTCCGGCAGCCGCAGGTGCAGCAGCCAGCATACCGCCCAGACAACCAGGCCTAGCAGCACCAGCGAGACGCCGGTCTCCTCCGCATCTGCGGTCTGGATCACGTCGTGGCCGGAGAAGGCGGCGGCGATGCCAATCCCGACATCCCAAGGCCAATCAACAAGCACGAGCCAGCCGACGACCAGGAACAAAGGGGATGCCAGGATGAGCAGCCCGGTGCCCAGGCGGCTGGTCCAGGGACGGGGGCTTGCCGGCTGCATCACGGCTGGCTGGCCGCCCGCAGCAGCTTGCGCCGCCGATGCAGCCAGGCGAGCGAGATGCCGAGCGAGAACAGGCCGAGCCAGGCCCCGAGCAATACGGCCATACCGGCGCCAATCATGTCGGCGCCCGGCACCACTCCGTGCAGGTCGCGGCGAACCAGCACGACCGGGTCGCCGACCACCGCAACACCGGTGCGGCGCAACTCCGACCGCATCCAGCCAGC
>CAXTNN010000148.1:2295-4882 GCA_964245545.1 uncultured Acetobacteraceae bacterium
GCTCCCCGTTCCAACCTGCCCTCGATCGGACCTGGCTCGGCAAGGCCGGCCGATGCCGGGCCATCGCCGACGACGCTGCTGTTTTCCTCAAGCAGCCCTACCGGGTCGCCGGGGCGCCAGCCCGGGTCGGTCAGCGGCCAATAGACGGTGTGGTAACGGGTTTGCCGGACAGTGTAGTCATGCACCCAGCGTGCTTCTGGGTGGGGGACGGCGCCGGTCAGCCTGGCATAGCCCGGCAGTGCTGCTTGCGTCAGCGCGGCGAGGGTCAGCTCAGGCAGCGGCGAGCCGGCGCCACGATTGCCGATCGCAACGGTCAGGACGTAGGCGGCTCCGCCAGCAACCGGGAACAAGACGGACAGCGCCAAGCCAAGCTGGGCGCACCGCAGCAGCACGCGTGCCATCCGGTCCGGCGGCGGTGGGGTGAGCGGCAGGCTGCGCCGCGGCGAAAGGACATCCTGTGCCCCGCACAGGAACGGCCAGTCTGGGCGCCGGGGCAAGAGCTGCAACAGGACGACCGTCGCTGCCAGCACGGCAAAGCCGGGCAAGGCGGAGAGCACGACACTGTTGAAGCCCCAGTGCCGGGATTGCCAGGCCGCCGCCCAGGCGAACGGTCCGACCTGCAGGAGCGCGCCTGCGAACAGGGCGGCGCAGCCGCCGCCAACCCAAACCAGCACGGCTGCGCGACCAAGCGTGGTCCAACGCGACCGTGCGGGATGGATGACAGCCGGTGTTGGTGGAGCAGCGGCCATGGCTAGGTTTACAGCCGCGTGGCCATGCTTGCGGCGATGCGCCATGGCGGCCATCGTTACAGCCTGCGGTTGCTTAGGTCCAGGCTCGCTTCCATCCGGCCGTCACCAGATGGAAACGAATCTAGCGTTGTCTGGCCTGGCGATTCACGCACCGAGTGATTCCACTCGGCGCGATCGCAGGCTAGCCTATCGTGGCACGAGTTCCGCGCCCAACGTGCGCACTGCTTGTTCCGCTTGCGACGCGACCTGCTTCCAGCCGTCGCGGTCATTGGGCACGCTGTCGAAGCGGAGTGGGGCGCCGATCGCCAGCCGCAGCTTGCCCGGGCGCGGCAGGCGCCGGGTGGCTGGCCAGCAGGCATGGGCGCCGCCGAGCCAGCACGGCACCACGGGCACGGCCGACCCAGCCACAAACGCGCCCAGGCCGGGGCGGAAGCGGCCCAGGGCGCCATCCCGCGATCGCGTGCCCTCGGGGAACAGGATGAACACCATGCCATCCTCGGCCAGCCGGGCCCGCAGAAAGGCCAGGTCGTCCGTGGAGGTGCTATCCCGCCAGATCGGCAGCGCATTCAGCGCCGTGGCGGCGAAGGTGGCGGTGGCGGCGGACCGGAAGAACACGTCGCCTGCGGCCAGTGCGACGGCGTGCCGCGCCAGCCGGCCGGGCAGGGCCGCACCCAGCGAGAGCGCGTCAAGGTGGCTGGTGTGGTTGCCGACCATGACGAAGGGCGGTGCCGCCGGCAGGTGCGCGGCGCCGGTCACCTCCAGCCGGTGCGCCGCCGCCAGGTAGCAGCGCACCGCGGCCCGCCACGCCGCGTTGCCGGCCAGGCCCAGCAATCCGCGCTCGCGCCGGTGCGAGCGCAGCCGGGCGCCCAGCGATAGCTCCAGGTCGCGCGCCGAGCGCATCTGCCAGTCTGTCATGGCCCGGTGATCAGCCGCGCTGGCTGGTCCAGGCCGAAGCCGACATAGTAGCCGATGAGGTGGAAGGCCGCCGGCGCCACCAGCAGCAGGCTGTTGTAGCGATCCAGGATGCCGCCATGCCCGGGCAGGATCACGCCCATGTCCTTGATACCCAGGTCGCGCTTGATGGAGGACAGCATCAGGTCGCCGGCCTGCGCCGCCACGCTGACCAGCGCGCCCAGCGCCAGCAGCAGCCAGGCCTGGTCCATCGGCGTGCCGGCGAAGATGCGGTGGCTCAGCCAGGCCACCAGCGGCGTTACCAGCACCAATGCGCCCACGGCACCTGATACTGTCTTGCCCGGGCTGGTCGCCGGCAGCAGCTTGCGGCCGCCGGCCAGCTTGCCGACGGTGAAGGCCAACACGTCGTTGAGCGCCACGCACAGCAGCAGCATCAGCACGATCGGGCGGTAGTTCCGGTCGTTCGCCATGTAGCCGAGATGGGCCAGCCCGCTGCCGAACAGCATGAAGCCGAACACGCCGAGGCCGGTGCGCTGGACGTAGCCCGCCGGCCGGTCGGACGGGATCGACGCCACGGAGAGCAGGGCGATGGTCAGCGACGGGATGGCGACGAAGAAGCCGTACCAATGGTCCAGGGCGGCGAAGTTCACCGCCAGCAAGCCCAGCAGCGCCGTGCCCTGCACCGCCGGTTGCCGGAACAGGCCGGTGGCGCGGCTGTACTCGCGCAGGCACAGCACGCCGAGCACGGTCACGGCCAGGATGGTCCAGGCGCGGCCGGCCAGCACCGGGCCGATCATCAGCGGCAGCAACACCAGCCAGGAGCCGAGGCGCAGCCATAATTCCCGCTGCAGGGCCGGTCCGGCGATGCCGGTCAGCGACACGGCGGCAATTGCGAGCACGCCGGCCAGCACGGCGGCGCCCACCGC
>CAXTNN010000148.1:4892-8690 GCA_964245545.1 uncultured Acetobacteraceae bacterium
GCATGGCCGTGACCGGGCTGGCGAAGGCCTGCGGCCAGGAGGCGCCGGCGAACATCAGCGACGCCGCGCCTGCGCAAGCCGCCACAGGCGCCGGACGGCGGTGACGGAGCCCATCGCCAGGAGCAGCCACAGCAGCCAGGCCGGGTCGGCCAAGCGCGCGGGCGCGGTGGCGGCCCATATGGCGAAGGCGGTGACGGCGGCCATGCGATGCTGCTTGGCGCCGGGGCCGCAGAAATCGCTGGCTTGCCCGGCTGCCTTGCCAACCGCACGCACATAGGCGGTCGCCATCGCCGCCAGCGCCACACCCAGCCCGAGCGCCGGCCGCCCCGCCGCCAGCCCCAAACCGGCGAACACGGCCGTGTCCGACACCCGGTCCGGCACCTCGTTGAACAGCTCGCCCACCGGCGAGGCGATGCCGCGCCCGATCGCCACCATCCCGTCCAGCAGGTTCGCCATCAGCCGCGCCTGCACCAGCAGTGCGCCCAGCAGCCAGAGCCAGGGGTGGCGCTGCGCGTCGGCAAAGGCGAGCCCAGCCGCCAGCGCGGCTGCCATGCCGAGGAGTGAGATCAGGTTCGGCGTGGCGCGGCGCCGGATCAGCCACCCGGCCGCACCTTCGACGGGCCGAAGCCGGCGGGCGGCAATGGGGCGGCGGTTGACGTCGGACACGGTGGTCGCTCCCAAGCGGGCTACAAGCCCGGCAGCGGGCGCTTTCCGCCTGCTCACGCGCATGGAGCGTAACGATGTCATGGAATTGGCCGCGCCGTCGAGGTGTTGCTGGCCTGCGGGTGAAGACCAGGCCGCTTCACCATCGGCCTGCCCAGCCGGTCACGCGGGCGGCCCGGCGGAGGCCGGGGGTGACGGCCGGCGCGGCTGGGCGGCCCGGCGCAGGCCAATCGCCAGCGCGGCTGCAAGCGCACAGCAGAGCCATACTTCGAGCCATCCCTCATACAGGAGGGCGTCGCCGACGTCCTCGCCTTCCAAGCCGAACGCCGCGGGCAGGATGTCCAGGGTTAGCACTCCGCCCGGGAGGGTGCGCGCCAGGCCGATCTGGACGGCGATCGAGCCGATGGTGACGGCGAGGAGGAGGGCGGCCCAGCGGAGAATGCGCTGCCGTCCTGGCTGTGCCGTGCGGACGGTCTTGCCGAGGGCGGCCAGGACGGCGGCGGCGGCCACGATGCCGGCGCCACGCCGCCCAAAGGCCGGCGGTTCGGGAAACAGGGCGACGAACGGCGCGGCCGACAATGCGAACAGGCTGCCAACCGCACCGGTCTCGACCCAGCGCCTCATCGCCGGCGCTTGCGTGCTTTGGCCTGGCGGACTGGTTTGACCACCCCCTGCATGCCGGCGAGCAGCGGCCAGCGGGTTTGCCAGGGCAGCACCGCCAATAGCACCAGCGGCAACAGGAACGCTGGCAAGCCGAGCAGGAAGGTCATGACGCCGGCGAAGCCTTGCAGGCCGAGCACCGCGGTTGCGAGCCATGCAAACGGTCCGGTCTTGGTATCGCTCATCACGATCAGCACTAGAAAGCTCAGGGCCATCCAGCCGAGCACGACATTGACGCCCCAGCCGCGGAGCCGCATGTCCTGGGTTGGCGGCTGGGATGGCGCAGCGGGTTTGGCAGCCGCCGCCGGGGGCCGAAGGCGCGCCGCACGGCCCAGGCCGCCAGCGCCGCGGCGCCCAGCAAGGCACCGGCGAGCCAGTATAAGCTGCCGCCAGCCACTGCGACGATCCATCGCGGCGCGGCTTCTTGCGGCGGCGGGCTGACCATGATCTCGACAAAGCGGAGGGCGCCGACGCCGCAGCAGACCAGGGCTGCTTGCGGAAACAACCGCACCCACGTGTCCAGGTGTCGATGGTGAGCAGCGGGCGGGCGCCGGGTCATGGCGACGGCAGGCGGGGCTGAACGGATCTGATGGCGCTACCGCCTGAGGTTTGCAGCGACGCCGTTGTAGAACCCAGTCAGCGCGTCGCCGGCGATTACGCCGCCGGCGAACACCTCCATCTCGCTTTTTGCCGCCTCGCCCCGGATGCGGCCGTAAATCACGCGCGCCGCCACGCCCGCCAGCACCGCCCAGCCCGCCATTGGGAACAGGATCAGCATGCCGGTCGCGAACAGCACGCCCAACTGGCGCTTCGGGCCGCCCGCGAACTGCAGCAGCGCGCCGGGGATCGCCCAAAGCAGCAACTGCATCGCCGCACCGGGCGTGGCGCCGGCTTTGATCGTGGTCACGTAGACTTTGGCGACGGGGGCCACCAGGCCGACCGCGAAGTAGCGCTGGTACGACAGCAGCACCACGACCGCCGCAACGGCGAAGGCGAAGGTGGCGGCCAGGTATTGCTGGAAGCGGCCATCGGCCTCGAACGCCGGGTCGGCGCCGTTGCCGCGCAGCATGAAGCCGGCCTTCAGGTCGTAGCCCATGTCGGCGAAGGCGGGGCCGGTGGCGGCCGAGAACCCCACCAGCAGCGCGAGCGCCACCGGCGGGAAGCCGGCCAGCATGCCGATGATCAGCGTGATCAGCGCCACCGCGAAGGCGGGGAACCAGCCGGAATGCATCGCTGCCAGCCCGACGATCAGCTCATGCACCAGGGCTGCGAACGCCGCGTAAACCACGAAGGCGATCAGCATTGCGGGCGACAGGGCGCTGGCGAGGCCGCCCACGGCCGCGATCAGCACCGCAATGACCACATACGCCACCGCCCCCACCCCCAGCGACAGGCCGGACCGGCGCTCGGTGGGCAGCGCCGCCGCCGTCCGGCGCGCCGTCATCACCAGCACCACCTGCGCCAGCGCCACTAGCCCGGCGCCGATCATCAGCCCGTGCGGGATGAAGGCCTTGTTGATGTCGCCGCCGGGCAGCCAGGCGGAGAACAAGGTGGATGAGTAGCCGCGCAGCAGCAAGCCCACGCCGAACATGGTCAGCGCCCACACATTGCCGATGAATGCAACGCCGAATGCCGACATCGGGATGCCGAGGAAGCCGGTGCCGACGATTCCCGCCAGCACGCCGCCGCCCAGCACCGCGACCCGGCGGCCGCCCTCGTCTCCGGCGCGGATCGCCTCGGCCGCGGCCACCCCGGGCGGCCAGGCGCCCTCGGCCGGGAAGGCGCGGGAGTCGAACAGGCGGTAGAGCATCGTGCCGTCCACCAGCATCGCCAGGGCGACGCCGCCCAGCAGCGGCAGCACCAGGTCTGCCCGGCCGAGCAGGAAGGGAATGCCGATCGGCAGCAGCAGGCTGTTGCCGGCGCCGAAGGTGGCGGCGGAGATGGCGCTTTGGGCAAGGTTCTGCACGTGGATCGAGCGGTAGCGGGTGAACGCGCGCAACGGCACCCGGGCCAGCGCCATGGCGACCAAGGCGCCCACGACCGAGGTGTTGGCCGTCACCCCGAGCGTCACCAGGAGCTGCATGCCGATGATGGCGCCGACGACGCAGAGCACGGTGAGCAGGATCAGCGTCGCCGGGTCGAAGATGGTGGGGTGGCGGAGGCTGGCAGGCCGGGCGGTGGTGATGGTGTCCATGGGCGGCTACTCCGCGGCGGTGGAGAGGGCGGCCCCGTCGCTGTCGCTTCCGGCCGCCTCGGTGATGCGGCCGTCTTGCAAGTCTGCGGCCAGAAGCGAACGGGGGCGCCGCCGGGGGTCGCCGTAGCCGGCGCCGCCGGCGAACACGATTTCCGCCACCTCGTCCGTGCGGGTGAGGGTGACAAGCTCGCCCGCGCCGCAGTCGCGCAGCAGCGTTCCGTCTGGGCGGCGCACGCCGGCGAACGCCCGCGCTCCCGGCTGGCCGCCGGCCAAGCCGGGAG
>CAXTNN010000149.1:0-8669 GCA_964245545.1 uncultured Acetobacteraceae bacterium
GAGCCAGTGTCGGGTGCCATGAGCCGCAATCTCCGGGGGCAAGAGCGCCCGCGCCTTGGCGACCCGACATAGGCCGGGCGTGCCGCCCACGCAAGTTATCAGCCCGTGACGGGCCGCCCGCGAAACCCGGTCGCCACCACGTAGAGTTCGCTCGACTCCTTGCGGCTGGCCGGCGGCTTGGCATGGCGCACGGAACCGAACGCCTGCTTCAGCCGGTCCAGCAACTGCTTTTCCGACCCGCCCTGCAGCACCTTGGCGACAAACCCGCCGTCGGGGGCGAGCACCTCCATAGCGAACTCCGCCGCCAGCTCCGCCATCGCCACGATGCGCTGGTGGTCGGTCGCCGTGTGCCCCGTGGTGTTGGGCGCCATGTCGGACAGCACGAGGCTGGGCGGGCCGCCCAACGCGGCGGTGAGTTGCGCGGGCAGCGCCGGGTCGGCGAAGTCTCCTTGCAGGAACGCCGCTCCCGGCACTGGCTCAATGGCAAGCAGGTCCACGCCCAAGACCGCCCCCGCACCGCGCCGCACCGCAACCTGGCTCCAGCCCCCCGGCGCCGCGCCCAGGTCGAGCACCCGGGCGCCCTTGGTAAGGAGGTGGAAGCGGTCGTCAAGCTCCATCAGCTTGAACGCCGCCCGCGACCGCCACCCGCCGGCACGGGCAGCCGCGACATAGGGATCGTTCAACTGCCGCCGCAGCCAGGCTTGCTGCGCCGCCGTGCGCCCCCGCGCGGTGCGCAACGCGACGTCCAGATGGCGGGGAGCGGAGGGTTTCTTGCTCAAAGGGGTGATACCGGAAGGAGGAGGGATATCGCACATTGGTTCCCTCTCCCGCTGGCGGGAGAGGGTGAGGGCGGCAGGCCAGTCTACGGAAGATAGCACACGAGTCGCGTGGCCCCCTCACCCCGCCCCTCTCCCGCACGCGGGAGAGGGAGATGTCTGCGCTGGTGCATTGCTCCCGCTGGCGGGGGATGGTATCAGCCCCGGCGCCGTTTGGGGGATCGTCTAACGGTAGGACAGCAGACTCTGACTCTGCTTATCGTGGTTCGAATCCACGTCCCCCAGCCCCGGCTCTAAGTCATTGATGTAAGACGGTCTCAGCGAGGGCTCTTGTTGGCGTGTGTGACCATTTTGGGAGCACGATGCTCACGCGGGGTCAAGAGGGCGCTCCATGGAAGTCATGATGAAGCCGTAATAATTCTCCAGGACCACCATGGCCCATTTTTCTTGGGACTCCTGCCTGGAAGAATGAGGCCCCCTTGTTTCTGGATGACCCGGCAGCCCCCTGGGGTGGGTCTGTGTTTGGTCCCCCGATTTTCCAGGGAGTCCCGCGAGCACGTTGGCCAAAGTCTTACGTAGGGTTTGACCTTTAGCCCCAACCTTGAAACCGGTCTTCAGACAATGGGGGTGGATGGTCGAACGCTGTGACAATCGTGCATCACGATCCGCAACGCGACACGATGACAAACGATGTGACGAACGCGACTGACCTGATGATGCAGTGGCTGAACATGATGTCAGCGGTGCAGTCGTGTGGCAGCCATACCGTGGCAGTGGTTGCCATGGTGAGCCGGACAAGCGTGGTGGCGAGGGGACTGCCTGGAGGCTTGGGGAGCACTGGGAAAGTGGGGATCGCTCCAACGGAACAACCCCCACCGATATCACATCAAGAAATGCAGTAGGGCCACCACCGCGAGGATGATGGCAGCTACGTCAATCTTGACTGCCACGGTAATCCGAAGGTTCGGCCTCATGGCCTATAACTCCGGGCAGCGACGCGCCGCTTCCCAAGAGGGTTGCGGTTTGGCCCCTTCGGAACGGTTTGACCGCCGTTCAGAGGATCATCGGCCCCTGGATTGCCTTAGCTGTCAGCGCCCCAAGGCATCGTGTGAACTCCCTTGCTTGCTAGAGGTCCGGCGGCGACCACACCCTTTGACTGGGGATGAGCCAGGTTACTGAGCCACGCCCGGCAAGCATCAGGCACGATGTTTCACGGATGGCCGCTTGGGTCGTGGTTGTTCATTCCACGTCCTCGCGATCCGAGCCGCATCCCTAACGCCTGCCTGGAGTCGGCTGCAAGTCTCACAAGACCAAGGCTGTGTGAGACACCGATCTTGCAACAGGCTAAAGCTTTCAAGTCGAGCGGTGCCTTGGCAATGTGATGCTGTTTCACTCATTGTTGCGACAGATTATGGATATCAGTCCCCTCTTTGCCCATGCGATCGAACTTTCCAAATGGCCAGTGGGATTCGGTATGTGGCTACTCATCTATAATCGACTTTCTGGCCTTGAGCGGGTTGCGTCGCCGGGGTTTAGAGAGCGTTTGGTTCAATGGCTTCGGAAACCAGATTTTTCAAATCCCAGCCAATTATTTCTAAATATGGCCGAGCAGGCTTTCGTCGATTTTTTTGGGCCTTCTCAAATCAGCTTTCGGTGCCTCTTTGGATCCGCGGTTTGGACCATCATTGCCCTTGCATCTACGTCTCTGATAATTGCAGCCCGTAACCATATCACCCTTGTAGAAGTCCGTGATTTCTACTTTAATCCAAGGCCCCTTATTGCGCCTAATTACGGCTTAGGATTCGCGCTTGTCATATTAGAAACAAGGCAGCAAAGCTTTTTTGCTCTATTGACGACCTGCTTCTTTGTTGATTTTCTATCAGTTTGGGAATTAAGGTTGATATTGAAAGCTGCTGTGGTAAGGAGAGCCAACATAGTGTTCCTTGTCCTGTTTTCATTCCTAGATATTGTCGTCAAAATTTTTGTATCTTTTACTCTCAGTTCGTATATTTCAGGCATGATAACGTTGTACGATTTCAACTATTTAGATGCTCCGGCTCTCTCGAGACAGTTTTTTCTTCTTCCAATAAAACTCGTAACAAGCGGCTTATTTACTAATGTCTATCTAAAATTTGCGCTGGGAATTTGGGGAGAGTACTTTGCTTTTTTTTCGGTGACCTTGACGTCGCTTTGGCTTTTGTTTCACTTAATCGGTATATTTACATCTCGGCAGATGAAGAAACTGATTGCCATCGTTGGAGTTTTCTCCTTCGTGCTAGACGCAGAGAAGCATCCTTTCAAAGTAGTAGCAGCGGCTACTGCAACAATTGTTACAGCCGCTTATGTTTTTGCTTTACTAGCGTGATGCGTTTCCGTTAACTTCTAATATACGGATGCATTTAGCAGGAATATGAGCCAAAATCCGCCTAGGCCAGATCGGTCAGCGGCGAAAATTAGAGCCAGACTGCCGGACTGCCGGACGGGTTGGAATAGCATTTAGCGACCAATTCAATGCAGCGACATTTGTGTGCTTTGCAGACTAGAGAACAGAACCTGTTATCTGAGTTGTCGTAAGTCACCAATAATGCTTATCAGACGTTGAGGAGCTTTCCTTCCACGTTCCCCAGCCCCTCCCCTTCCAACCCGCCTGCCTCGGTAAGGGCGCGCAGGTGGTGGCTGGTGTCGCCGAACAGCAGCTCGATCACCGCCAGGCGCTTGAACAGGTGCCCCAGCTTGTACTCCATCGTCACCCCGATCCCGCCATGCAGTTGCACGGCGGTCTGGCCGACGAAGCGGGCGGAGCGGTTGATCTGCACCTTGGCGGCTGCCATCGCCAGGCGCCGTTCGGCGGGTGGGGAGCCAGCCATCATGGCGGCGTAAACCGCCATCGAGCGGGCCTGTTCGCCAGCGATCATCATGTCCACCGCCTTGTGCTGCAGCGCCTGGAAGCTGCCGATCGGCACACCGAATTGCTTGCGGGTCTTGAGGTAGTCGACCGTCATGGCAAGGGTTTCGTCCATGGCGCCCACCGCCTCCGCCGCTAGCGCGGCGATGGCGATATCGACCGCGTGTTCGATCAGCGCCAGCGCCTCGCCGGGGCTGCCCAGCAGGGCTGACTCGGCCACGGCCACGTCCGAGAAGGCAATCTCGGCAGCACGCTGGCCGTCCTGCGTGGGGTAGCCTTGCACGGTCACGCCGGGTGCATCGGCGGGAACGAGGAACAGGCTGATACCGTGCCGGTCGCGCCGTTCGCCGGTACTGCGGGCGCTGACCAGCAGGAGAGTGGCGCCTTCGGCGGCCAGCACGGCCGACTTGCGTCCGTTGATCACGGTGCCAGCCTCGGTGCGGCGCGCTGCCGTTGCCACGTCCTGCAGGTCGTAACGGGCTTGGCGTTCGGCGTGGGCGAAGGCCACCGTCAGCGAGCCGTCGGCGATCTGCGGGATGAGGCTGGCCCGTTGCTCGGGACTGCCGCCCAGCCGCAGCAGGTTGCCGGCGAGCACCACCGTGGCGAGGTAGGGTTCCAGCGCCAGGCTGCGGCCGATCGCCTCCATCACCAGCATGGTCTCGACCGGGCCGCCGCCGAAGCCGCCATCTGCCTCCGAGAACGGCAGCGCCAGCAGGCCCATCTCGGCGTAGCGCTGCCACACGTCGCGGGGCCAGCCCCCGGGTTCGGCCCCGTAGCGGCGGCGCTTGGTGAAGTCGCCATAGGCGTCGCTGAACAGGCGATCGACGCTGTCCTTCAGAAGCTGCTGATCGCCGGACAGGTCGAAATTCATGCCGGGCCCCGCGGGTCAGAGACCAAGGATCCCCTTGGCGATGATGTTGTGCTGGATCTCGTTGGACCCGCCATAGATCGAGGCCTTGCGATAGTTGAAGTATGTGGGTGCGGCGGGCGCGGCCCAATCGAGGTCGGCAAGCAGGTCGTTGCGCCCCGGTTCGTCGCCGCTGCGGAAGGCCAACGCGGCCGGCCCCGCCAGGTCGAGCAGCAACTCGGTGGTGGCTTGCGTCAGCTCGGTGCCCTTGATCTTGAGGATGGAGGACGCCGGGTCCGGCTTGCCAGCCTCGCCCTCGCTCGCACCCCGGGCCACCACCCGCATCTGGGTGATCTCGAGCGCCTTCAACTGGATCTCGACCTCGATCAGGCGGGCGCGGAAATCCGGGTCGTCCCACATCACCCCGGCGCCGGCCGGAACGCTGCGCGCCAGCCGCTTGATGCGGGCGATCCGCTCCTTCGACATGCCGATGCGGGCGATGCCGGTGCGCTCGTTGGAGAGCAGGAACTTGGCGTAATCCCAGCCCTTGTTCTCCTCGCCGACCAGGTTCTCGGCCGGCACCTTCACGCTGTCGAAGAACACCTCGTTGACCTCGTGGCGGCCATCGATGGTGATGATCGGCCGCACGGTGATGCCGGGGCTGCTCATGTCGATCAGCAGGAAGGAAATGCCGGCCTGCTTCTTGGCGGCCGGATCGGTGCGCACCAGGCAGAAAATCCAGTCCGCATACTGCCCGAGCGTGGTCCAGGTCTTTTGGCCATCGACGATGTAGCCGTCGCCCTCGCGCACGGCGCGGGTCCGCAGCGACGCCAGGTCGGACCCGGCGCCCGGCTCGGAGAAGCCCTGGCACCACCAGTCATCAAGGTTGGCAACCCGGGGCAGGAAGCGGCGCTTCTGCTCCTCCGACCCGAACGCTGCGATCACCGGGCCGATCATGAAGCAGTTGAACTGCAGCGGCAGCGGCACGGCGGCAAGCTGCAGCTCCTCGGTGAAGATGTAGCGCTGCACCGGGGTCCAGTCGCGGCCGCCCCACGCGACCGGCCAGTTCGGCACCGCCAGGCCATGAGCGTTGAGGATGCGCTGCGAGGTCACGTAGTCCTCGCGTTTGAGCGTGTGTCCTTCGCTGACCTTGCGGCGGATTTCGGCCGGGATTTCGGTGCGGAAGAACCGGCGCAGGTCGTCGCGGAACGCGATCTCGTCGGCCGTGAGCTGCAGGTCCATGGCGCTTTCTCAGTTGATTTCGAGCAGGCCGGCGCATCCTAGTCCGCCGGCAACGCACATGGTGACGACCGCATAGCGGACCCGGCGCCGCTGCCCCTCCAGCAAGGCGTGCCCGACCAGGCGCGCCCCGCTCATGCCGAACGGATGGCCGACCGAGATGGCGCCGCCGTTCACGTTCAGCTTCGCCGGGTCGATGCCGAGGCGGTTGCGGCAATACAGCGATTGGGACGCAAACGCCTCGTTCAGCTCCCAAAGGTCGATGTCGTCCACGCTGAGGCCGTGGCGCTCCAGCAGGCGGGGGACGGCAAACACCGGCCCGATCCCCATTTCGTCCGGCTCGCAGCCGGCGGAGGCAAAGCCGCGGAAGATGCCGAGCGGCGCCAATCCGCGGCGCGCCGCCTCGCGGTCCGACATCACCACGCAGGCCGAGGCGCCGTCGGATAACTGGCTGGCATTGCCGGCGGTGATGTACTGGTCGGGGCGCACCGGCTTGAGCTTGAGCAGCCCCTCCAGCGTGGTCTCCGGCCGGTTGCCCTCGTCGCGCGTCAGGGTAACGGTCTCGACCCGCGTCTCTCCCGTGGCCTTGTCGGTGATCTGCATGGGGCCGGTGATCGGCACGATCTCGTTCTGGAAATAGCCTTTCTGCTGCGCCGTCGCGGTGCGGCGCTGGCTTTCCAGGGCAAACTCATCCTGCGCCTCGCGGCTGATGCCGTAGCGTTCGGCCACCAGGTCGGCGGTGTCGATCATGGTCATGTAAAGGTCGGGCTTGTGCTCCAGCAGCCAGGGGTTCTGGTAGTGGTTGCGATTGACCGTCGGCTGTACCAGGCTGATCGATTCGACGCCGCCGGCGATCGCGGCTGGCACCCCGTCCACGATCACCCGCTTGGCCGCATGGGCGATCGCCTCCAGGCCCGAGGCGCAAAAGCGGCTCACCGTCACCGCCGCCGCCGTGACGGGGAAGCCTGCGCGCAGGGCGGCATGGCGGGCGATGTTGCCGCCGGTGGCGCCTTCCGGATAGCCGGTGCCCAGCACCACCTCCTCAACTTCGCTGCGTTCAAGCCCGCTGCGCTCGAGCGCCGCGGTGATGGCGTGGGCGCCGAGGTCGGCCCCATGGGTGATGTTGAGGGCGCCGCGATGCGCCTTGCCGATCGGCGTGCGGGCGGTGGCGACAATGACGGCGTCGGTCATGGGGGCGTCTCCGAGGTCTTGCTTGGTGGGCGTTCAGGCTTTGGCGGCGAGTGAGGCGAAGCTTTGCCCCGCTTCGGCCAGGCGGCGCAGCAGGGGCGCCGGGCGCAGCGCGTCAATGCCGGAGCTGTCAGCAAAACTGTCCAGCCGGGCTACGATCCGCGGCAGGCCCACCTGGTCGGCATAGAACATGGGGCCGCCGCGCCAAGCTGGCCAGTTATAGCCGTGCAGCCAAATCACGTCGATGTCGCCGGGCCGCGCGGCGATGCCTTCCTCCAGGATGCGGGCGCCCTCATTGATCATGGGATAGATCAGCCGCTCCACGATCTCCGGCTCGGGGATCGCGTGGCGGGGAACGGCGAGCCGTGCGGACACGTCCTCGATGATCTGGGCCACCGCCGGGTCGGGGCGGGGGGTGCGATCCCCCTCGGCGTAGAGGTAATAGCCGCGGCCGGTCTTTTGCCCCAGTCGCCCGGCCTCGCACAGCGCGTCGGCCACCGGCGCCGTCTTGCCCGTGGCCCGGCGGATGCGCCAGCCGATGTCGAGCCCGGCGAGGTCGGCCATGGCATAGGGCCCCATGCGGAAGCCGAAGCCGGTGATGGCGCGGTCCACGTCCGCGGGCAGCGCACCCTCGATCAGCACCCGCTCCGCCTCGACGGTGCGGGCGGCCAGCATGCGGTTGCCGACGAAGCCGTGGCACACGCCAACCACCGCGGTCACCTTGTCCAGCTTGCGCCCGATGCGCACGGCGGTGGCCAGGGTATCGGGCGCCGTGTCTGCGCCGCGCACCACTTCCAGCAGCCGCATGACATTGGCTGGGCTGAAGAAGTGCATGCCCACCACGTCCTGCGGCCGGCCGGTGGCGGCGGCAATGGCGTTTACGTCCAGGTAGGAGGTGTTGGTGGCCAGGATGGCGCCGGGCTTGGCGGTGCGGCCGAGGGTGGCGAAGATGTCCTGCTTCAGGGCCATGTCCTCGAACACCGCCTCGACGACCAGGTCGGCGGCGCCCGCGGCCTCCAGCCCCACTTGGCCGTCGATCAGCGCCAGCCTCGCTTCGCGCAGCGCCGGTTGCAGGCTGCCGCGCTTGACCGAGATGTCGTAGGTTTGGGCGATGCGGGCCAGGCCGCGCGCCAGGGCGTCCGCGTCGGTTTCGATCAGGGTCACGGGGATGCCGGCATTGGCAAAACACGCTGCGATGCCGCCGCCCATGGTGCCGCCGCCGATCACCGCCGCCCGGGCGACCGGGCGTTCGGCGGTGCCCTTCGGGATCGCCGGGACGTGCGCCGCCTCCCGCTCGGCGAAGAAGGCGTGGCGCAGGGCCTTGGAGCGGTCGTCCCCCACCAGCTTGACGAATTCCGCGCGCTCGAAGGCGAGGCCTTCCGCGAACGGCAGGTCGAACGCGGCGCGCACCGCCTCGCTGATGGATTGCACGTTGGGCTTGTCGCGGTCGCGCTTGGCCGCCTCGGCAGCGGCTTGCTCGAACAGGGCGCGCTCGGCCTCGGTCAGCCCGATGCGGAGCTCGCTGGTGCGGCGCAGCGGGGCGCCGGTCAAGCTCAGGGCCAGGGCTTTGGCCGCCTGCACCAGGTCGCCGTCGGCAATCTGGTCGATCAGGCCCAGCTCCAGCGCCTCCTTGGCCGCCACGGGGGTGCCGGTCTGCATCAAGCTGAACGCCTTGGACGCGGCGATCAGGCGCGGCAGCCGCTGCGTGCCGCCC
>CAXTNN010000150.1:0-8665 GCA_964245545.1 uncultured Acetobacteraceae bacterium
ACACCTATCTGCCGGTGGTGCGCATGCTCGGCGCGGTGCCGAAGCTGGTACGCCTGACCCCGCCGCGCTGGGAGCTGCCGCGCGCCGCGCTTGCCGCCGCGTTCGGCCCGCGCACCAAGGCGATCCTGCTGAACACGCCGATGAACCCCACCTCCAAGGTGTTCACCGCCGCCGAACTGGCCTTCATCGCCGACCTGCTGGTGAAGCACGATGCCTACGCGGTCTGCGACGAGGTGTATGAACACCTGACTTACGACGGCTGGCGCCACATCCCCTTGATGACGCTGCCGGGCCTGCGCGACCGCTGCCTGCGCATCGGCAGCGCGGGCAAGACCTTCAGCCTGACGGGCTGGAAGGTGGGCTACATCACGGCGCCCGCGTCCCTCGCCCTGCTGGCTGCCCGCGGGCACCAGAACCTCACCTTCACCACGCCGCCCAACCTGCAGCGCGCGGTGGCGGTCGGCCTGGCCAAGGATGACGCCTACTTCGCTGCGCTGCCCGCCGGGCTGGCGGCCAAGCGGGACCGGCTTTTGGCCGGGCTGGCGGCCCTTGGCTTGGACGTGCTGCCCTCCCAGGGCAGCTACTTCGTCACCGCCGACTTCACCCCGCTCCGCTTCCACGGCGACGACGTGGCGTTTTGCCGCCACATCACCGAACAGGCGGGCGTGACGGCGATCCCGGTCAGCGCGTTTTATGACGCCGAGGGTGGCCCGGCGCCGGGCCACTACGCCCGGTTCGCCTTCTGCAAGCGCGACGAAGTGCTGGACGAGGCCATCGCGCGTCTGCAGCGGCATTTCACCCAGACCGCCTTGCCCCGGGGACGGACGTTGACGGCGGCGGGGTGAGGGCGGTATCTCCGCGGCCTTGACGGCGGACGTAGCTCAGCTGGTAGAGCGCCGGTTTGTGGTACCGGTGGTCGTGGGTTCGAGCCCCATCGTTCGCCCCAATCTTTCCCTCTACGACGACCATTCCCCCTCTCCCGCTGGCGGGAGAGGGTAGGGGGTGAGGGTGGCCCCCAACACAACCCAAATCCCCGCCCTCATCCTCGCAGGCGGAGCCTCCCGCCGCATGGGTGCAGCCGACAAGCCGCTTCTCCTCCTCGCCGGCCGCAGCATGCTCGGCCATATCCTCGACCGCCTGGTGCTGCATCACGCCCACATCGCCATCAGCGCCAACGGTGACCCGGCGCGCTTCCGAACCAGCCTGCCGATCCTTCCCGACCCTATCCCTGGCCAGGGCCCGTTGAGCGGCGTCCTCGCCGGCCTGGACTGGGCGGCCGGCCTCGGTGCCCACTCTCTGCTCACCGTGCCCGGCGACACGCCGCTGATCCCCGCCAACCTGGCGCAAGCGCTGATGCCCGCCCCCGCCGTGGCCGAAAGCGCCGGTCGCCGCCACCACCTGGTTGCCCTCTGGCCGGTCAGCGCCGTGGCTCCGCTGCGCGCCTGGCTTGCCCAGCCAGGCTCCCGAAGCGTGCGCGGCTTCGCAGAAACATTGCCGATGCGTGCAGTGGCATTCGCGGGCGATCCGTTCGCGAACGCCAACACGCCGGCCGACCTCGCCACCCTTACAGAGCGCGTGCAAGCTGGCACGTGACGTGCTTTCTACCACGCACTGTCAAAGGAATTGCCGAATGAGGCGTTTGTGGCTTGTCGTGGCCCTGCTGGCCGCTGGTATCACCTCCGCCCGCGCGGAGGACATCCTGATTGGCGCGCTCTACCCGCTCTCCGGCAATGCCTCCCAGGTCGGCGCCGACGCGCAAGCCGCCGTTGCCACCATCAGCGACATCATCAACACGGAGCACCCGCCCATCCCGATGCTGCTGGGCAAGGGTGGTGGCCTGCCGCATATGGGCGGGGCGCAGATCAAGGTGATCTTCGCCGACCACCAGAACGACCCGCAGAAGGCCCGCTCCGAGGCCGAGCGCCTCATCACGCAGGAGCATGTGGTGGCGCTGATCGGCAGCTACACCAGCGCCACCGCCGCCACCATCAGCCAAGTCGCCGAGCGCTACGAAGTCCCCTACATTTCGATGGACAATTCGTCTCCCACCCTGAGCCAGCGCGGGCTGCAATGGTTCTTCCGCACCACCCCACAGGACGAGATGTTCACCGCCGCCATGTTCGCCTTCTTCAAGGACGTGGGCGCCACAACCGGGCATCCGGTGAAGTCGGTGGCGCTGTTCCATGAGGACAGCATCTTCGGCACCGACAGTGCCGCCGTGCAGGCCAAGCTCGCCGCCGCCAATGGCATCAAGGTGGCGGCCGACATTAAGTACCGCGCCAACTCCCCGTCGCTGTCCGCCGAGGCCGAGCGGCTGAAATCGGCCGATGCCGACGTGGTGATGCCCTCGTCCTACACCTCGGACGCCATCCTGCTGCTGCGCTCCACCAACGAGATCGGCTACCATCCGGTGATCATGGCGCAGGCCGCCGGCTTCCAAGAGCAAGCCTTCCTGACCGCCGCCGGGCCGCTGGCGGAGGGGGTGATGAGCCGCTCCTCCTTTGCCGGCGATGCGGTAAAGTCCCGCCCCGCCATCCCGGCCGTGGAGGCGATGTTCCACGCCAAAGCAGGCAAGGACCTGAACGACAACACCTCGCGCCAGATCGTGGGCCTGCAGGTGCTGGCCGACGCGATCGACCGCGCCGGCTCGACCAAGCCCGAGGATATCCGTAAGGCACTGGTCGCCACCAACATTCCTGGCAACCAGACCATCATGCCGTGGCAGGGCATCAAGTTCGACAGCACGGGGCAGAACACCGAGGCCACCCCGGTGATCCAACAGGTGAAGGACGGCAGCTACCACACGATCTACCCGGCTGACGTTGCGGTGCAGCCGCCAGTTTGGAACGTCGGGAAGTAGTGGTCCAATGCTGGAAGGCGCGTTGGCCGACACGCTGAATCGGCCCACCCGAGAGTGACGCTCACCACGGTCCTGCAGGTCGCGTCGAGCGGCCTGCTGATGGGGCTCATCTACGCGCTGGTGGCGGCGGGCTTGAGCCTGATCTTCGGCCTGATGGACGTGGTGAACTTCGCCCATGGCGAGCTGCTGATGCTGGCCATGTATGCCGCCTTCTTCATCAACGCCGGCTCGGGGCTGGACCCGCTGGTGCAGCTCCCCCTGGTGGCTGCGCTGATGTTCGGTCTTGGCATGCTGATCTACCGGGGGCTGATCGCCCGCGCCCTCAGCGTGCAGTTCAACCGCGGCATGGTGCAGATTTTCGTCACCTTCGGGCTGGCGATCTTCATCCGGGGCGCCGCCCAATTCGCCTTTGGCGGCGACTTCCGCAGCATTGGTGCCTCTTGGCTTGCCAACCGTACCGTGAATTTTGCCGGCGTATACCTGCCGCTCCCGCAATTGGCGTCGAGCCTGGTGTGCGTGGGCGCGTTCGCCGGGCTGCTGGCGATCAGCCGCACCGAGTTCGGCCGCGCCTTGGAAGCGACCCGGGAGGATCGCGACGCCGTGGCGCTGATCGGCATCGACCGCGACCGCATCTTTGCGCTCGGCTGGGGCTTGGGCGCGGCGACGGTGGGCGTAGCGGGCACGATGCTGGCCACGTTCTACTATGTCTCGCCCACGGTGGGCGCGAACTTCGCGCTGATCGCCTACGTGACGGTAGCGCTGGGCGGTTTCGGCAGCATCACGGGCGCGCTGGTCGCCGGCGTGGTGATCGGCGAGGTGGAAGCGGTAACGGCGCAGCTCTTCGAACCGTCGCTGAAGCAGGTGGGCATGTTCGCGATCTACCTAGTGGTGCTGATGGTCCGCCCCCGCGGACTGTTCGGGACGATATGACAGCCAACCGACTTGTCTCCGATACTCTTCTCCCTCTCCCACTGGGAGAGGGCAGGGGTGAGGGGCGCGCGCCCCAATCTCGCACCCGTTCGTACCACCCCTCACCCAACCCTCTCCCAGGTGGAGAGGGCTTCAAGCAGCGGGCGGCAGGGTGACCACCAACCCCATCACCCGCCGGCGCCGCCTCGAACTCGTCACCGGGGCGGTCGTGCTTGCCGGCTTTGCCGTGCTGCCGCTGCCGATCCACGATCCCTACACACAGAACCTGATCATCCTCACCATCCTCTATGCCGGCCTGTCGCAAGCCTGGAACATCCTCGGCGGCTATTGCGGGCAGATTTCGCTCGGCCACGGGCTCTACTTCGGCATCGGCGCTTACGTCTCCACTCTGCTGTTCGTCCGCGCCGGCCTGCCGCCCAGCTTCGGCATGGTGGTCGCCGGCCTGTTCGGCGCCGGCGTGTCGCTGCTGGTCGGCTGGCCGTGCTTCCGCCTGTCCGGCCATTACTACGCCATTGCCACCGTGGTGGTGGCCGAGATCGGCTACCAGTTGTTCCTGAATTGGAACTTCGTGGGCGCTGCCACCGGCGTCTTTGTGCCGTTCCACGGCCAGAACTGGCTGGATTTGCAGTTCCGCACCAGCAAGCTGCCGTTCCACTATGTCAGCCTGCTGTTCGCCGCCCTGACCTGGGTCGCCGCCTGGCTGATCGAGGGGTCGCGCTGGGGCTATGCCTGGCGCGCGGTGCGCGACGACGTGGTGGCCGCGCGCAGCCTGGCCGTGCGGGTGTTTCCCTCCAAGATGGCCGCCGCCGCCATCAGCGGCTTCTTCACCGGCATGGGCGGCGCGATCTACGCCCAGTATGTCGGCTACATCGACCCGGACAGCGTACTCTCCGCCTCCTTTTCCATCCTCATCGCGCTCCCGGCGGTGCTGGGCGGGGTCGGCACGCTGTGGGGGCCGCTGGTCGGTGCGGCGGTGCTGATCCCCACCAGCGAACTGACCCGGTCCTATCTCGGCGGCGCCGGCGGGGTGGACCTGATGATCTATGGCGGGCTGATCGTGGCCGTGGCCTTGCTGCGCCCCGCCGGGCTGGTCAGCCTGTTCGGCCTGCGCAGCCGGGCGGCCAAGCGGGTGCCAGCCCCAGGAGCGGCGAATGCCTGAGCTGCTGGAGGTACGCAATGTCAGCAAGTCCTTCGGCGGCGTGGCGGCCAATGTGGATATCAGCTTCGCCGTGGGCTCGGGGGAAATTCTCGGCCTGATCGGGCCCAACGGAGCCGGCAAGACCAGCCTGTTCAACAGCATCGCCGGCGAAGTCACCCCCGACCGCGGCGAGATCCTGCTGGACGGCCGCCGCATTTCGGGCGCCGGGCCGCTCGCCTGCGCCCGCGCCGGGATCGCCCGCACCTTCCAGGTGGTTCGCTCGTTCGACAGCATGACGGTGCGCGAAAACGTCATGGTCGGCGCCTTCAGCCGCACCCGGCGCGCCGCCGCCGCCCTTGCTGAGGCCGACCGAGGGCTGGACTTCACCGGCCTTGCCGCCCGCGCCGACCGGCCCGCCTGGGGGTTGAGCCCACCAGAGAAACGCCGGCTGGAAATCGCCCGCGCCCTGGCCACCCGCCCCCGCCTGCTGCTGCTCGACGAGATGCTGACCGGGCTCACCCCCACGGAGGCGCAAGGCGGCGTGCAGTTGATCCGCGACGTGCGCGCCCAAGGCATCACCGTGATCATGGTGGAGCACGTGATGGAGATCCTGCTCCCCTGATCGACCGCGCCGTGGTGCTGAACCTCGGCCGCGTGCTCACCGAGGGCGCCCCCCACATCCTGGTCCGCGACCCGGCAGTGATCCGCGCCTATCTCGGCGACCGCTATGCCGCCTGAGCCATCAGACAGTCTCCCTCTCCCGCTGGCGGGAGAGGGTCGGGGTGAGGGTGGGGCCCCGGTTGAAGGTGCCCTCCCCCCAGCCCGCTCCCGCACGCGGGAGAGGGAGACGCCTGAGCCTATACTTCGGCTGAACACCGTCTCCGCCGCCTACAAAGGCCTCAAAGCCTTGCAAGGCGTCTCGCTCGACGTCGCCCCCGGCGAGATCGTGGCGGTGGTCGGCGCCAACGGGGCGGGCAAAAGCACCCTGCTGCGCGCCATCGCCGGGCAGGTCGCCACCGAGGGCGTCATCACCTTCGCCGGCCATGCCCTCACCCGCCTGCCGCCGCACCAGATCACCCGGCTGGGCGTCGGCTTGGTGCCGGAGGGCCGCCGGCTGTTCCCGCGCCTGTCGGTGGAGGACAATTTGCGTCTCGGCGCCTACGCCCGCCGCGGCCAGCCCGACCGCTTCGCCCCGCTCGACACCGTGTTTGCGCTGTTCCCCCGCCTGGCCGAGCGGCTGTCGCAGCGCGCCGAGACGCTGTCCGGCGGCGAGCAGCAGATGCTCGCCATCGGCCGCGCGCTGATGACGGGGCCGCGCCTGCTGATGCTGGACGAGCCAAGCCAGGGCATTGCCCCGCGCCTGGTGGACGACATCCTGGCCGCCGTGGCGCGCATCCGCGACCTGGGCGTCACTATTTTGCTGGTGGAACAGCGGCTGGCCGAGTCCTTGGCGCTGGCCGACCGTGCCTACGTGCTTCAGACTGGCCGTATTGTGATGTCCGGCCCGGCCGCCGCGATCGCCGCCGACAGCGATGTGCGCCGGGCCTATCTGGGATTGTAGAAAGGACCCTTTGGATGAACCGTTTCAGCCGGCGCGGCCTGGCCACCGCCGCCGCCATCCTGCCCGCCGCCCTGATGGCGCCCGGCGCCCGTGCCCAGTCGGCCACGGAGAGCGCGCTTGACCGCGGGCAGCGCACCAAGACGCTGCGCGTCGCCGCCCTGGCCGGCGCAGCCCCATACTTCATCAAGGATCTCGCCAGCGGCACCTGGAAGGGCGCCTGCGTCGAGATGGCCGCCGATATTGCCCGCGTGTTCGACGCCCAAGTGGACTATGTCGACAGCACCTACTCGACGTCGGTGCTGGACCTGCAATCCAACAAGGTGGACCTGGCGTTCGCGCTGAATCCCACCCCCGCCCGGGCGTTGGCGATCGGCTTTACCCACCCGTTCATCATCCATCCGTTCGGCTGCGTCGCCCGCGCCGGCTTCGCGCCCAAGACCTGGGACGAGCTGGACAAGCCCAATATCCGCATCGCCTGCGACCTGGGGTCGCTGCACGAGGTGGCCGCCCGCCGCTACTGCCCCAAGGCCCAGATCACCGCGCTGAAGACGCCGGACGAGACGATGCTGTTCTTCCAGTCCGGGCGCGCCGACGTGATCATCCTAGCCGCCATGCTCGGCCTGTCCGCGCTGGCGAAGAACCCCTCGATGGGCACGTACTACCTGCTCGGCGGCCCGACGGTCGCCTTGCCGAGCAATTTCGGCGTGCGCCGCGAGCCGGACACCCGGTTCCTGGAGGTGATGAACGCCTGGATCGACTTCAACCGGGGCACCGGCACCATCCGGGAGGACTTGCTGGACGGCCTGGCGCTCAACGGCGTCAAGCGCGAGGACATCCCGGCCGAGCTGACGTTTTGAGGGCGTTCGTCTTACCCCTGCTCGCCCCAGACGCCCTCTCCCGCTGGCGGGAGAGGGTTGGGTGAGGGTGGTTGGCACGGTCAAGATGCCAGGGCAGCCCAAAGCTTTGTTCGGCCGCCCGCCCCCCCCCCCCCCACCCCCACCCCCCCCCGCGGGAGCGCGCGCCGCGGGGGACCCCGGCCGCTAAATGGGCTACCATTGGGACTTCACCTTTCTCGCCCGCTACACCCGCCTGTTCGTCACCGGCACCGAGGTCACGCTGGCCTACACCTTCGGCACCGTGCTGCTGGGCCTGTTGCTGGGCCTGTTGCTCGGGCTTGGCCGGCTCACCCGCTCGCGCCTGCTGAACCTGCCGCTGGTCGCCTTCATCGAGCTGTTCCGCTGCACTCCGCTGCTGGTGCAGATCGTGTGGTTCTACTATGCCTTGCCGGTCATCCTCGGCCTGCAAATACCGGCGCTGGTCGCCGCCACCCTGGTGCTGTCCTGCTACACGGCGGCCTTTTATGCCGAGATCTTCCGCGCCGGCATCGCCTCCATCGAGCCGGGCCAGTGGGATGCGGCGCGGGCGATCGGGCTGCGGCCCTGGCTTGTCATGCGCAAGGTGATCCTGCCGCAGGCGATCCGCCGCATGGTGCCGCCGTTCATGAACCAGTCGATCACGCAACTGAAGAACACGTCGCTCGTGTCCACCATCGCGGTGCCCGATTTGCTTTACCAAAGCGAGCTGATCACCGGGGACACCTACCGTCCGCTGGAGGTCTACACCACGGTGGCGATCATCTACTTCGCGCTGCTGTTCCCGCTCACCCGCCTAGTGCAATGGTATGAGGGAAGGCTCGCGCGCGGCCGGTAGCGCCGTCTCAGCGCATCGATGCGGCTGACACGTCGGCGAACGTCCGGCGCAAGCCTTCCTCCAGCCCAAGCGGCGACACGCCCAGCAGCCGCTGCATCGGGTCGATCCCGAACGACTTGTCTTCCAGCAGGCGCTGCAGTTCCTCCGGCCGGATCACCGGCAGGCCGGGCACCCACCGCATCACCCCGGCCAACCGGCGCAGCAGCTTGCCCGGAATGGGCACGATGCGCGGCGGCCGCAATCCCGCCGCCTGCGCCACCGAGCGCACGAACCCGGCGTAGCTGACCCGGTCCGCGCCAGCAACGATCAGGCTCTCCGGCCCGCGCCAGTCCCGCGCCATCGCAGCCACGATGCAGCGCGTCACGTCATCCTGGTAGATCGGCCGCACCAGCGCTGCCCCGCCCCCCGGCAGCGGCACGGCAGGCAACCAGCGCAGCAAGCGCAGCAGCCGCGCCAGGCGCTGCAC
>CAXTNN010000151.1:0-8664 GCA_964245545.1 uncultured Acetobacteraceae bacterium
GCCGGATGGCGCTCGCGCAGGGGGGCGACGAGGCGGCGGGTGGGCTCGATGACGTGCTGGCAGAACCCGGGGGCGGGGAGCACGCCGGACCAGGAGTCGAACAGCATCACCGCGTCGGCGCCGGCCTCGATCTGCAGCGAAAGATAGGCGGCGGTCTGCTCCACCAGCAGGTCGGTGAGGGCGGCGAACAGCGCCGGGTCGGAGTAGGCCATGATGCGGGCGGCGGCGAACTCCTTGGAGCCGCGGCCCTCGGCCATGTAGCAGGCGGTGGTCCAGGGGCTGCCGGCGAAGCCGATCAGGGCGCAGCCGGCCGGGAGTTCGGCGCGCAGGCGGCGCACCGTTTCCAGCACGGGGCTGACCGCGGCGGGCACGCGCCCCGGGTTCAGGCGGGCGAGGTCGGCGGCGCTGCGGATCGGGTCCAGCAGCGGGCCTTCGCCCTCGTCGTAGCGCAGGTTTTGGCCGAGCGCCCAGCACAGCAGCGGCAGGTCGCTGAACAGGATGGCAGCGTCGAACCCGTAGCGGCGGATCGGCTGCAGGGTGGCCTCGGTGGCCAGGTCCGCATTGAGGCAGAGGTCGAGCATGCCGCCGGCCTTGGCGCGGATGGCGCGGTATTCCGGCAGGTAGCGCCCGGCTTGGCGCATCAGCCAGATCGGCGGCGGCCAAACGGCTTCGCCAGCGAGGGCGCGCAGGAAGGGTGAGGTCATGCCCCCTCTATAAAGCATTAAGGATTCAAAAGTAGGCTGTAGGGGTTGGTAGGGCCTGTGGATAAAGGGGTACACGGACTCGCGAATGGAACCGCCGCATCCATCCACAGCAAGGAAGGCGGCTAATCACCTGGCAAGCTTGGTGTGGGTGCGGTTATCCCGCCCTGCACACCGAGGCAGCGGCATCCGTCCCGGGCGGACGGAGCCGTAGCGTTTGTCCCCGCTCTCCCGCGGGCGCGCCGCATAATCCAGTGGCGGCCCGGCTTATCCCCGCTATCCTCGCACCCATGGGAACGCAGCGCCTGAACCTCCACCTGGTCTCCGACGCCACGGGCGAAACGTTGAACTCGATTGCGCGGGCAACCGTGTCGCAATTCGAGCATGTGTCGATCGTGTATCACCGCTGGAGCCTGGTGCGGACGCGGTTCCAATTGCACCGGGTGCTGGAGGGCATCGAGTCCGAGCCCGGCCCGGTGCTCTCGACCCTGCTGGACGCCGGGTTGCGGGAGGAGCTGCAGACCATGTGCACCCGGCTGCAGATCGACCTGGTCAATGTGCTCGACCCGGTGCTCAGCATGCTGCAGGAGCAGATCGGCGAGCAGGCTGCGTCCCGGCCCGGACGCCAGTATGTGCTGGATGCGGACTACTTCCGCCGCATCGATGCGATGCATTTCGTGCTGGCGCATGATGACGGGCAGGCCCAGGCGGGGATGCAGGAGGCGGACGTGATCCTGGTGGGGGTGTCGCGCTCCTCCAAGACGCCCACCTCGTTCTACCTGGCCAATCGCGGGGTGAAGTCGGCCAACGTGCCGCTGGTGCCGGGGCTGCCTGACCCGCCGGGGCTGGAGCAGCCGCGCTGCCCGGTGATCGGGCTGACGCTGGACCCGGCGGCGCTGATCGAGATCCGCCGCCATCGCTTGCGGCTGATCGGCCAGAGCACCGGGCTGCAGCAGGGCAAGAGCGAGTATATCGATGCCGAGGCGGTGCGGGACGAGCTGCTCTGGGCCCGCCGGATCTGCAACCGCCGCGGCTGGCCAGTGATCGACGTGACCCGGCGGTCCATCGAGGAGACCGCCGCCACCGTGCTGCAGCTCATGGAGGCTTGGCACGCGCGGCAGCGGCACGCCGCTCCCCCACCTTCCCCAGCGCCTTGATGGCGCCGGGCGCGCCGCTTCTGGTGCTGGCCAGCGGCTCGGCGGCGCGGCGCAGCTTGATGGCGGCAGCGGGGCTGGAGTTCCAGGTGGCGCCGGCACGCGTCGAGGAAGGGGCTATCCGCGAGCGTATGCGGCTGGCGGGTGAGGCCGGGTCGGGCGCCCTCGCGCTGGCTTCGGCAAAGGCGCGGGCGGTGGTGTGGCCGGGAGCGGTGGTGATCGGGGCGGATCAGATGCTGGTCTGTGAAGGCCGCTGGTTCGACAAGCCGGCGGACCTGGCGGCGGCGCGGGAGCATCTGCTGGCGCTGCGCGGGCGGCGGCATGAGCTGGTGACGGCGGTGGCGTGCTGGCAGGACGGAAGCGAGCTATGGTGCCACGTGGCCCGGCCGAACTTGCAGATGCGGGCGTTTTCCGACCGGTTCTTGGACGCGTACCTGGCAGCGGAGGGGGCTGCCTGCCTGGGCTCGGTGGGGGCGTATCGGCTGGAAGGGCTGGGCTTGCAGCTCTTTGAGGCGGTCGAGGGCGAGCATGCCGCCATTCTGGGGCTGCCGATGCTGGCATTGCTCGGCTTCCTGCGCAGCGTGGGCGCGGTGATGGACTGACGCCGCCTGCCGGAGCCGACACCCCGGCAGCCGCGGGTGCGGCTTAGAACGTGATCAAAGGTGAGAAGAAGTCGCAATGGTGTTGGTCTGACACGGTCGAGTCCTTGAGCAGCGACAGCAGGGGGATGTTTTCCGAAAGGTAGTATGAGGAGTCGGGCTGGCTGGCGTTGTAGCGCGGCCATGGGAAGTTGCCCACGTCGTTCGGATTGCCGGTCCGCACGAAGTTGGTCCACAGCGCCACCAGCTCATCCGACAGGATCGTCTGCAGAAAGTTTAACGGGTGCGGGATGCCGTTCACGCTGCCATGGAACAGCGGGAACAAGTATTGGATGTCTCCGGTGTGATAGGCGAGCGATTGGAATTGCGGCAGCGGCGGGTAGTAGAACGGCGCGGTCTTGTCATTGAACTCGTAGGCGTAGAACGGCACCTGGGTCGAGATCACCTTGTTGATGTTGTATTGCGGGCACAGGAAGAACGGCGTGCCGATTGCGTCTTGCGCCAGTTGCGGCGTCGGGAACGATGTTGGCGGGAACGCCGCCAGCACGCTGGCTGCATTGGCGCCATAGGAGGCTTGCGCGTACGCCTGGACGCCGGCGACGCTGATCGGCATGCCGCTGAAATACACTTGCGGTGCGTCGAAGAAGTTCTCCTCGTCGTGCACGAAGCCGCTCATGATCGGCATGTGGCTGAAGGCGCCGCTCGAAAAGGCGCTGTATAGGCCCGCCGCCGGGATGATGGTGCCGTCGGAAATCGGCAGCGGGCTGACCAGCGGCCCGTTCGCCTGCGGGGTGCCTTGCACGGCCAGGATGGCCTGAACCGGAAGGCTGCGGAGGCAAGCCGCCGCGGCCGGCGTTGGATCGGGGCCGCAACCCAATGCTTCTGCCACGCCTGTGCCGATCTCCTCCGCGGTCGCGAGCGGCAGGCTGTCGAACAGCACGCTTTGGAAGATGGCGCGGTTGAACAGGCCGGCGGCGAGCGGGGAGACCACGTTCGCCGCGCTGTCGTAGGAGCCGGAGGACTGGCCGGTGAGGGCGACGACGCTTGGATCGCCGCCAAACGCGGCGATGTTCTGCTGCACCCACTTCAGCACTAATTGCTGGTCGAGCAAGCCGTAGTTGGCGAACGGGTGGCCCTCGGCGTCAAGCGCGGGCACGGCCAGGAAGCCTAGGAAGCCGACGCGGTAGTTCAGGGTGACGACGACCACCTGCGCCTGCGTTGCCAGCTTGGTGGCGTCATAGTCGTTGCTTTCGCCATCATAGTTTCCGCCGCCATGGACCCACACCATAACCGGGAGCTTGTGCCGCGGATGCGGGTTGGGGGTGAATACATTGAGGTAAAGACAGTCCTCGTTGGTGCTTGGGGACGAAAAGACGCCGGTGGTGGTGATTTGGGCACAGGTCCCGCCAAATTGGGCCGCCGCCCGCGTCTGCGTCCATGCCGGGTAGGGCTGCGGCGGCTGCCAACGCAGCGGGCCGACGGGCGGCAGCGCGTAGGGAATGCCTAAGTATTCGAACACCTCCTTGTCCACGATGCCCTGCACTTGCCCGGCGGGCGCATCGATGATGGGCGCGGCAGGCAGGCCCGGCGGCGGCTGTATTTGGGCGGCGGCACCCTGCGTCATGGCAGCAAAGGCGAGCAGCATGGTGGGCAAGCCGGATCGCAACCAGCGCTTACGGACAGACTCGGACACGGCGCTGCACACGCTTCTTGCTGTCATTTCCGTCTCCCGATTTTTATTGGGGACGATTAGACCTCACCCGGCGAGGGTTGTCCACAGCCGTTAGGCTGGAAGCGGGATAGGCGCTGCCTAAGCCGCGGGCGCATGGCTTTGCATCTTGCCGCTGCTCACCCGGCGCGGTGGGCGGCGCTTGGTTCGTCCATGGCGGCATAGGCCGCGAGGCGGGTTTTTACTTCGGCGAGGATCTCGCGGCCGATGGCGGCGGCCAGCCGGCGTTCGGCCTCGGCGACGCCCTCACGAAAACGGTCCAGCATGCGCAAGCCCGCCGGCGTGAAGGCCACGATCTTGGCGCGGCCATCCTCCGGGGCGGGGCGCCGCTCCACCACGCCGAAGGCTTCGGCCTTGTCCACCAGCTCCTGCATGCTTTGCTTGGTGACGCTCGCCCGCATGGCAAGCTCGGTCAGCCGCGTGCCCTCGAGATCGAGGTTGCGGAACAAGGCCAGTTGCACGCGCGTGACCCAGCAGAACTCGCCCGCCTGCACCACGCTCAGCACGTCGCGCTCGAACAGGGCGGTTGCGGAGGAGAGCACGCTGCCGGCATTCTGCTTGCGCCAGGCGGCGTTGCGGCTGGTGTTCATGGGCTTTGCATCACGCTTCAGATCGGGTAGCGGCCGCGGCCGTGCGTTAGGGTCGTGAGGCGGATCTCGGTGAAGTCCTCGACGGCGTAGGGCCCTGACCGGCCCCAGCCGCTTTCCTTGACGCCGCCGTTGGGCATCGACGGCTCGCTCGCCATGGTCGGTCCGTTGATATGGACCATGCCGCAGTCGAAACGCTGTGCCAGCTCCAAGCCACGGTCTGAGTCGCCGGTCAGGATGCTGGCGCACAGGCCGTAGGGCGTGTCGGACGCCTTGGCCAGCGCTTCCTCGGCGCTGTCGACGGCTTCCACGACGAGCACGGGACCGAACGTCTCCTCGCGGCAGATCGGCGCGGCGCCGGGCACATTGGTGAGGATGGTGGGGGCATAGACCCGGCCCTCGGCCCGGCCGCCGGTGACCAGCGTGGCGCCGCGGGCGATGGCGTCCTCCACCCGGTCTTGCACGGATTGCAGGGCGCGGTCGTTGATCAGCGGGCCGATGACGGTGCCGGGGGTGGCGGGGTCGCCGGATGGGAAGCCGCGCACCTTCGCCGCCAATTGCTCGACGAACTCATCGTGGATCGGCCGTTCGATCAGCACCTTGCGGGCGTTCATGCAGATCTGCCCCTGGTGGAAGAAGGCGCTGAAGGCCGTCGTGTTCACCGCGTTGGTGAGGTCCGCGTCGCGCAGGATGAGCATGGGGTTGTAGCCGCCCAGTTCGAGCACGATGCGCTTGAGCGCCTGGCCGGCCCGGGCCGCCAGCATGCGGCCGACGGCGGACGAGCCGGTGAAGTTGATGCTGCGGACCGCCGGGCTTTCGAAGAACACATCGGCCACGGCGGCGGCTTCACCCGGCGCGTGGGTGACGACGTTGATCGTGCCGGCGGGAAAGCCGGCCTCTTCCATGATTTCCGCGACGATCAAGCCGGCGGAGAGCGGCGCCTCTTCCGAAGGCTTGAGCACGACGGTGTTGCCGAACACCATTGGCAACAGGACGGTGCGCCAGGCCAAGGTGAAGGCGCCGTTCCAGGGGGAGAACCCGGCCACGACGCCGAGCGGCTTGCGGACGGCGAGCGCGATGCGCCCGGGAACGTCGCTTGGGATCACGTCGCCGATGGGCTTGAACCCCCAGCCGGAGGCATGGCGGAGCTGGTCGGCCACCAATTTGACCTGGTAGCCGGCGAAGGCGGCCGCGGTGCCGGCCTCCGCGGCCATGACGGCGACGATGTCCTGGCGGCGGCGCTCGACGATGTCGGCGGCCTTGAGGAACAGGCGTTGCCGCTCGCTCGGCGGGGTGGCGGCCCAGGCGGGAAAGGCGGCGTGGGCGGCGGCCACCGCGGCTTCTGCCTCGGCCCGGCCGCCGGCTGCAACGGCGGCCACGACGGATCCGTCATAGGGGTTGTAGTCGGGGAAGGTTCGGGCGGACGGTTCCGACCACTGGCCGCCGATGAAGTGCGTGGTGCGGCCGATGGAGGGCCGGATTGCCGTCATCTCGTTCATTGTTTGCTCCCGTCTGCGGCTTTTGCAGCAAGCTATTCGCGGCGAAAGGGCCGCCGTTGCGTGCCGGCGTGTGATTGACAGCCGTCAGGCTTCCTGACTAACTCGGGTGGGGTTTTGGTGCAAGATGGCGGAACGGCCGCGGTGCACCGGGAGGGAACAATGGCTGCTTTGCTGCCGCTGCCGCGCTTGGTGTTTGGCGCAGGTGCGCTGTCGGGTCTGGGCGGCGAGCTGGCGTGGCTTGGCGTGCGGCGGCCGTTGCTGATCAGCGACCGCGGACTCGAGCGGGCTGGCGCCGTAGCGGCGGCCATGCGCGTGCTGCCGCAGGCTGCGGCCCAGTTCCTCGATGTGCCCGAGAACCCGACGGCGGCCGGGGCGGATGGAGCTTACCGAAGCTTCGCCGATGGCGGCTGCGACGGCGTGGTGGCGCTTGGCGGCGGCTCGGTGCTGGATACCGCGAAGATCGTCGCCGCGCTGGCGATGGCGGGGCTCGGCGGCGCTGCGGGGCTGTTAGGCAAACCCGAATTGATTGGCCCGGGCGTGGCGCCGTTGATCGCCATCCCGACCACGGTGGGCACTGGCAGCGAGAGTTCGCCCGTGGCAGCGCTGCATCTGGTCGCGGGCGGCCCGGTGATCGGCACGCGCAGCCCGCACTTGGTACCACGCGCGGCGATCTGCGACCCGGATCTTGCCCGCACCCTGCCGCGGCGGCTTGTTGCCGCGACCGGCATCGACGCGCTGTCGCATTGCGTGGAAGGATACTTTGCCGAGCCTGCCAACCCGATCGTTGATGCGCTGGCGCTTGACGGCGTGGTGCGCGCTTTCGGCCATCTTGCCGCCGCGCTGGAGCCGGATGGCGACGAGGCGCGGGCGGCGCTGATGGCGGCGGCGTTTGCCGGCGGGGCGGCGATCCACAAGGGGCTCGGCCCGGCTCATGCCCTCGCCCTCGCCTGCGCCGACCAGGACCTGCATCACGGCGTGCTGGTGGCGGCGGCGTTGCCGCTGACGGTGGAGCTGGTCGCCCGGCAGGTTCCGGCGAAGGCCGACCGGATCGCCGCCGCCCTTGGCCTGACAGGGGGCGAGGAACTCGCCGGGTCGATCCGGGCGCTGGTGAGGACGCTTGGCTTGCCAGCGACGTACCGCGAGGCGGGCTACCCCGCGCGGCCAATCGAGGATTTGGTTCAGGACCTGTGCCGCAGCCCGTTCAATCGCACCAGCCCCTACGTTCCCACCGCCGAGGAATACGGAACGATTGCCCGGGTGCTGCTGTCCTGACGAGCCTGCAACCGGCTTTCCGCCGCCGGTAAGAACAAAGGAGAGTCCTAAGTGCGCATCGTGGCCCTGGAAGAGCATCTCACCTTCCCGCATCTCGCCAGCCGCATCGGCAAGGACGCCATTGTCGCGCGTGGCATGACGCCGCCGGGCGGGAAGGTTCCGCCTGCCATCGCCCGCGGTGACCAGTTGCGGGACGCCGGTGGCGGCCGGATTGCCGACATGGATGCGGCTGGGATTTCGGTGCAGGTGCTGTCACTGACCGGCCCGGGCGCGGAGTTGCTGCCGGCGGCGGAGGGGGCCGCGTTGGCGCGGGAGATGAATGACACGTTGGCCCGGACGGTGGCGGAGCGGCCCGACCGGTTTGCCGCCTTCACCCACTTGGCGATGACGGCACCGCAAGCAGCGGCGGACGAGCTGGAGCGGTGCACGGGGGAGCATGGCTTCCGCGGCGGCATGGTGCATGGCACGACGAACGGCCTGTTCCTGGACGACCCCTCGTTCGAGCCGCTGCTGGCCCGGTTTGAGGCTCTCGACGTGCCGCTCTACCTGCATCCGGCGCCCCCGCCCGAGCCCGTGCGCCGCGCTTATTACGACCGCCTGCCGGGCGATGCCAGCCAGTTGCTGTCGATCGCGGGCTGGGGCTGGCATTCGGAGACGGCGATCCACGTGCTGCGCATGGTGCTGGCGGGCACGTTCGACCGGCACCCGAAGCTCAAGCTGATCATCGGGCACATGGGTGAGGGTTTGCCGGCCATGTTCGCGCGCTGCGACCAGGTGTTCGCCGACGAGGCGCGCAACCGGCTGACGCGCACGGTCAGCAAGACGCTGACCGACCAGGTGTGGGTGACCACCAGCGGCTTCTTCAGCCTGCCGCCATTGCTGCCGCTGCTGCTGACGTTCGGCGCCGACCGGGTGATGTTCTCGGTCGACTACCCGTTCAGCGCCAACCAGCGCGGCCGGGATTTCCTCGATGCGCTGCCGATCTCACCCAGCGACCGCATCAAGCTGGCGCATGGCAATGCCGACCAGTTGCTGAAGCTTACTCCGTAGATCGTGCGGGCGTGGGCCCCTCCCCTCCACTGCTATTCAGAGGGCGTGTTCGTGGGAGGGGGCAGGCTGGGGG
>CAXTNN010000152.1:0-8236 GCA_964245545.1 uncultured Acetobacteraceae bacterium
GGTGTTTCTCGCGCGCCTTCATCCAGGCCATGGCGAGCTGGTGCGCCAGCATCTCGTCGTAGCCCAGCCGGGCGCGCAGCAAGGGAGACGGCGGCACCGCCGGCGCCTGCAAGCCGAGCAGCGCCTCCCGGAAGCTCGGCCAGCCTTGGCGGCGCAGCCAATGCGGATCGTGCCATTCCGGCAGTTCCGGCACCCGGGCGGCGGCGGCGGCCATGGCGGCGCGCAGTTCGCGGGTGGAGAGCCGCGCCGTCATTGGCCACACCGGGTCGACCGGCGGGATTTGCCCGGCTTGCCCGGCGGGAACCGCATAGGCCGGGTCTCGCATGGACAGCCGGCTGCCAAACGCCTCCACCCGGCCGTTCACCATCCAGGCGCTGCGGGCGGCGGCGCGGATGAGGGCACCGAGCCGCTGCTTGTCCCACACCGCCACCTGGCCCGGCAGCGTGTCCTTGATGCTGGCCCGGGCCCGGCGGTCAATGAAGCTGTCCGGCAGGTGGAACAGCAAGTCCCGCACGCGGGCGCCCCCGGTCAGCCGCGCCAGCTTCTCCGCGGTCGCGGGGCCGATGCCTCGCAGGTCGGTGATGGGGGCGAGCAAGGGGGCAAGCGGGTCGTCCAAGCGAGGGCCAGCGTGGCGCTGATCCGTTGCGCGTTGCGGCTTGGTGGACGGACTCAGCGAAGCTCCGCCGCTCCCCACCATTGCCCCGCCACCACCAGGCCGGCCGCGGCGATGCGCGTGCGGGCGGTGACGACCTCTCCGACCACGTCCTCCAGCGGGAACTCGCCGTCCAGCAGGTCGAGGATGCTGGCGTCGCCGACGCTACCGGGCCGCAAGCTGCCCAGCTCCGGCCGCTGCAGCGCCTTGGCCGCGGCCACGGTGGAAGCGGCCACGATGTCCGGCAGCTCCATGCCCAAGGCGAGGAATTTGGACAGGGTGGTCACCTGGTCATAGGCCGGCCCGTCGATGCACAGCGTGTGCACGTCCGACGAAATCACGTCGGGCGGGAAGCCGGCTGCCATCATGGCGCGCGCGGTTTTCCAAGCGAAGCTGCCCTTGCCGTGGCCGATGTCGAAGATCACGCCACGCTCCCGCGCCGCCAGCACCGCCGGCTTCACCCGCCCGCGCCCGTCCACCGGGGCATTCGGGAACGGGCGGAAGCAGTGGGTCAGCACGTCGCCGGGCCGCAGCCGCTCGACCACGGCCTCGTAGGAGGGCGGCGGCTCGTCGATATGCACCATCATCGGCAGCCCCGTCTCGTCCGCCACCTGCAGCGCGATGTCGAGCGGGGCAATGCCGGACGGGCCGCTCGCCACCCGGCCGATGCGCACCTTGATGCCGATGATGAGGTCCCGGTTGGCGTCGGCCACCTCGACGGCGTCGCGCGCGGCCATCAGCCGGATGTCGTGGCTTTCCCCCACCATCACCCGGTTGGAGAATGCATAGATGCCGGCAAACGACACGTGCAGATAGGCCAGGATGCGGATGGCGCTGGGCTCGATGACATGCTTGCGGAAGCCGGCGAAGTTGCCCGGCCCGGCCGACCCGGTGTCGACGCAGGTGGTGACTGCGCTGGCCCGGCCATAGCGTTCCGCATCGACGCCGAGCGAGGTGCCACCCCAATAGACGTGGGTATGGAGGTCGATCAGGCCCGGCGTCACGATCTTGCCCGAGACATCTACCACCTGCGCGCCGGCCACGCGGGCGCCCTCGCCCACGCCGGCCACGCGGCCCTCCGCGAAGGCGACATCCATCACGCCATCGAGGCCCTGCGACGGGTCGATCACGCGGGCGCCGCGCAGCACCAGGGCCGACGCTGAGTCCAGTTTCATGTGTGCGCTCCTGCAGCCCGGAGGCAAACGCTACTGGGTTTTGCCTGCCGATGAAACGCCCCAGCGGCTTTGATAGGGCGGCAAGCCCAGGTTTTCGCGCAGCGTCGCGCCGGCGTACTCGGTGCGGAACCGGCCCCGCCGCTGCAGCTCCGGCACCACGGCGGCCACGAAGTCATCGATGCCGGCGGGCAGATGGGTGGGGGTGATGTTGAAGCCGTCGGCGGCGCCGCCATCCAGCCACTCCTCCATCCCGTCGGCGACCTGGCTGGCGGTGCCGATCAGGCGGAAGCCCTCGCCCACCGCGTATTCGCTGTAGAGCTGGCGGATGGAGAGGCCGTCGCGCTGCGCCCGCTGCCACCAGCCATAGGCGATGCTGCGGACCTTGGCGCCTTTCGGCTCCGGCACGGGGCCGTCCAGGTCGTAACCAGACAGGTCCCCCATCAGGCCGTAGATGCGGGCGAGGCCGGCCAGCGGGTCGATCAGGGCTTGGAGCTGCTCGAGCTTGTCCTTCGCCTCCTGCTCGGTGCGGCCGACGATGGGCACCAAGGCGGGCATGACCTTGAGCGCATCAGGGTCGCGGCCGAACTTGGCCATCCGGCCCTTCACCGAGGCGTAATAGTCGCGCGCGGGGCCGAAGCCGTTGGTGGAGGCATAGACCACGTCCGCACTCGCGGCGGCGATCTCCTGCCCCATCTCATTGGCGCCGGCCTGCAGCAGCACCGGGCGGCCCTGCGGCGTCGGCTTCACGTTGAGCGGGCCGCGGACGGAGAAGTGGCGGCCCTTGTGGTTCAGCACGTGCAGCTTCGCCGGGTCGTAGAACACGCCGGCGGCCTTGTCGTGCACGAAGGCGTCCGGCTCCCAACTGTCCCAGAGCCCGGTGACGACATCCACGAACTCGCGGGCGCGGTCATACCGCGTGTCATAATCGAGGTGGCTGTCGCGGCTGAAGTTCCAGGCCTCCTGCTCCGACCAGGAGGTAACGATGTTCCAGCCGGCGCGGCCGCCGCTGATGTGGTCGAGCGAGGCGAACTTGCGGGCAATGTGATAGGGCTCGTTGTAGGTGGTCGACGCCGTGGTCACGAGGCCGATATGCCGGGTCATCGGCGCCAGCGCGGACAGCAGCGTCAGCGGTTCAAGCTCGACGTTGCGGTTGGAGCGGCACAGCGAACCCGGCGGCTCGTCATTGGCCCGCACGCCAATGCCGTCGGCAAAGAATACCATGTCGAAGCAGCCTTCCTCGGCGCGGCGGGCGCAACGGAGGAAGTGGTGGTAGTCGGAGGCTCCGCCGGCCGGAACGTCCGGGTGGCGCCAAGCGGCATCGTGGTAGCCGAGATAGCGCATGGACAGCCCGAGGCTCATCTGCCGCTTGGTCATCGTTCGGGTCAGTTGCTCCGGTGCGGGGACACGGAGGCTATACGGAGGATTGCTGCGCCGCAAACACGCGGGTTCGGCCGAGCGGGCGAAAGTTCATACACAATTTCGTTCAACCCTCCCGCAGCATCAACTATGCGTTGACAGCCCGTGAACAGGATGAAAAAAAACGGCACCTCTCGGTGCCGCAAGTTTAGGGAGGAAACGTCCAAGAATGCAGGGCGACAAGCGCCACTGCCAGGCTATAAAAGCACCAGCTCCCAACGCTGGCAAGCGCTGATTGTGCGCCGCACAAGTTTTTGCCGGCTTTTTCCAGATGTTTTCACACGCGTGTGACCGAGCGTGCTTGGTTCGTGCGTCCGGCAGTCAGTAGCCGTGCGAGTTGCTCGCTTGCGGCTGCATGTCAATGCTCCCGGCAGGCAAGTCGTTCGACCGTAAATCAGCCGGCGCGGGCGGGGCGGAGCTGCCCCGCAGCAGGTCACACGTCCAGCGCCAGCCGGCTGGCTCGGCAGAGAGCTGGGAGGCTTGCTGATGGCGGCAAGTGCAGCCCGACTCCGACACCTGGCCGTCCAGCGCCGGGCCGCAAGGCGGCAACGGCCAGCCAGCCCAGGCGGGCATGGTGGAGCAGAGACTGGCGAGAAGCAGCACGCGGCGCATCCGGCATGATAGATCGCGGCTGGTTAAGCAGAGGTTAAGCCCGTCAAAGCCGCATCGCCGCGCGGGGGCGGCCCGGCGGCGCGCAGCGCGTCCGCCTCGTCGTCGCTGAACACCCGGCTGCGGGTGAGAAAGCGGACGCCCTCTGGCGCCTCCAGCGAAAAGCCGGCGCCGCGGCCGGGCACCACGTCAATGATGAGCTGCGTGTGTTCCCAGTAGGAGAACTGCGCAGCGCCTATGTAGAACGGCGCCCCGGCGATTGCGCCGAGGCAAAGGTCCTGCGCCCCGACGCGGAACTCGTGCAACGGGTAGCACATGGGCGAACTGCCGTCGCAGCAGCCGCCGGACTGGTGGAACATCAAGGGGCCATGCATCGCCGCCAACTTGGCGATAACGGCCTCGGCAGCTTGCGTAACGGTGACGCGGTCGACCATGCGGCCTCCGAAAATCGGGCAGGGGCGGACCCATGGGCCGCCCCTGCCTTGCTTAGAAGAAACCCATCGCTTTCGGGCTGTAGCTGACCAGCATGTTCTTGGTCTGCTGATAGTGGTCGAGCATCATGCGGTGGTTCTCCCGCCCGATGCCGGACGCCTTGTAGCCGCCGAACGCGGCGTGGGCCGGGTAGAGGTGGTAGCAGTTGGTCCAGACCCGCCCGGCCTGCACCGCGCGGCCAAAGCGGTAGGCGCGGTTGCCGTCCCGCGACCACACGCCGGCGCCCAGCCCGTACAGCGTGTCGTTGGCGATCGCCAGCGCTTCCTCGTCGTCCTTGAACCGGGTCACGGACACCACGGGGCCAAAGATCTCCTCCTGGAACACCCGCATCTTGTTGTGGCCTTCCAGGATGGTGGGCTCGACGTAGAACCCGCCCGCCAAGTCGCCGCCGAGCTCCGCGCGCTTGCCGCCGGTCAGCGCGCGGGCACCCTCCTGCCGGCCGATGTCGAAATAGGACAGGATCTTCTCGAGTTGGTCGTTGGAGGCCTGGGCTCCGACCATGGTGGTCATCTCGAGCGGGTTGCCCTGCACGATCCGCCGGGTCCGTGCCACCGCCCGCTCCATGAAGCGGTCATAGATGCTCTCATGCACCAGCGCGCGCGAGGGGCAGGTGCAGACCTCGCCCTGGTTGAGCGCGAACATGGTGAAGCCCTCGAGCGCCTTGTCGAGGAACTCGTCATCCTCGGCCATCACATCCTTGAAGAAGATGTTCGGCGACTTGCCGCCCAGCTCCAAGGTGACCGGGATGATGTTCTCGGAGGCATACTGCATGATCAGCCGGCCGGTGGTGGTCTCCCCGGTGAAGGCGACCTTGGCGACCCGCTTGGACTGGGCCAGCGGCTTGCCCGCCTCCACGCCGAAGCCCTGCACCACGTTCACGACGCCCGGCGGCAGCAGGTCGGCAATCATGTCCATCAGCACGCCGATGCTCATGGGCGTCTGCTCGGCGGGCTTGAGCACCACGCAGTTGCCCGCGGCCAGGGCGGGCGCCAGCTTCCACACCGCCATCAGCAGCGGGAAGTTCCACGGGATGATCTGCGCAACCACGCCCAACGGCTCATGGAAGTGATAAGCGACCGTGTCGTGGTCGATTTCGCTGACATGGCCTTCCTGGGCGCGGATGCAGCCGGCGAAGTAGCGGAAGTGGTCGATGGCGAGCGGCAGGTCGGCCAGCGTCGTCTCGCGGATCGGCTTGCCGTTGTCGATCGCCTCCACCAGCGCCAGGGTGGACAGCCGGCTTTCGATGCGGTCGGCAATCTTGTTGAGCAGGTTGGCCCGCTCGGCTGCGGCCGTCCGCCCCCAGGCCTCGCGCGCGGCGTGGGCCGCGTCCAGCGCCAGCTCGACGTCCTCCGCGGTCGAGCGCGCAACGGTGCAGATCACCCGGCCGGTGACGGGAGAGATGTTGTCGAAGTGTTGGCCCCGCACCGCCGGCACCCACTTGCCGCCGATCCAGTTGTCGTAGTGCGGACGGATTGCGATCTCCTTGGCGATATCGCTGAGAACCTTGTCGACCATTGTCGTTTCCCCCCTGCTTTTTTGTCTGCCGTTATTATGGATCACGTCGAGCCGAGCTGAACCCGGGCAGCCGCTACCAAGGCTTCAGGACGAGCCTATGCGCTCTGCACGCCCATTCATAGCGACCGGGTGTGCGGTGCGGCATGGCTATCGCGGCCACCGGGCTGACCCGGCGGGTGCCCATCAAAGCGTGAACGAAGCTGCCATAACCGCGCTGCCACCATCGCGGGCCGCTGCCGTTATCAGGCGCATGAAGGACCTCCATCACTGTCGCGCGTGATCGGCGCGGCGTCTTCATACCAGTCCAGCAACCGCCAGCGGCTTGCACGGGCACAGCCCGGCGCCGATCCAGTCAGGACCTAAACCAATGTCGCAATCCACCGGCCCGGTATGGTTCATCACAGGGTGCTCGACCGGCTTCGGCCGCGAGCTCGCCCGCCTCGTGCTCAAGCGCGGGTGGCGCGCGGCGGTCACGGCGCGCAACCCTGCCCAGGTGGAAGACCTGGTGCAAAGCTATGGGGAGACGGCGGTCGCGCTGAAGCTGGACGTGACCGACGACCAACAGGTGGGCGCGGCGGTGAAGGCCGCGCATGAGCGGTTCGGCCAGGTCGACGTGCTGGTGAACAATGCCGGCTACGGCTACCTGGCCGCCGTGGAGGAGGGCGAGGACCGCGCGGTGCGCGCCATGTTCGAGGCCAACTTTTTCGGGCTAGTGGCGATGACGCGCGCGGTACTGCCCGGCATGCGCGCCCGCCGCAGCGGCTGCATCGTGAACATATCCTCTATCGGCGGCATCGCGAGCTTCCCGGCGACCGGCTATTATCACGCGACCAAATACGCAGTGGAAGGCCTGTCTGAGTCGCTGGCGCAGGAGGTCGGCCCGCTGGGCATCAAGGTCGTCATCGTGGAGCCGGGGCCGTTCCGCACCAATTGGGCCGGGCCGTCGATCAAGCAATCCGCCACCCGGATCGCCGATTACGACGACACCGCCGGCGCTCGCCGGGCGCAGACGGAAGCGCGCAGCGGCAAGCAGCCCGGTGACCCGGTGCGCGCGGCCGAAGCCATCATTGCCGCCGTGCAGTCCCCGCAGCCGCCGCTGCACCTCGTGCTTGGCAAGCCGGCGCTGGAGATTGCGCGCGCCAAATTGGCCGCGTTGAAGCAAGATTTCGACACCTGGGAGGCGACCACGCTGGGCGCCGACTTCCCCGAGGGCTGACCGCCCCAACGTGAGGAGCAGCGCTATGCACACCATCCAATTCGGCAAGACCGGCCTGCAAGTCTCCAGGCTGTGCCTGGGCACGATGACCTTCGGCCTGCAATGCGACGAGGCGCAAAGCCACGCCATCCTCGACACGGCGGCGACCGGCGGGATCGATTTCCTCGACGCCGCCGACGTGTATCCGCTTGGCGGCGGCCACAACACGGCGGGCCGGACCGAGGATATCGTCGGCAGTTGGCTGCGCGGCAAGCGCCACCAGTTCATCCTGGCCACCAAATGCGTCGGCGCCATGGGGCCGAAACCCTGGGACGGGGGCATGTCGCGCAAGCACATCTTGGATGCGGTCGAAGCGTCATTGCGCCGGCTCGGCACCGATTACATCGACCTCTACCAGCTCCACAGCTACGACCCGAGCACGCCGCTCGACGAGGCGCTGGAGGCGCTGGACACCGTCGTGCGCCACGGCAAGGCGCGCTATGTCGGCGTCTCCAACTGGCCGGCCTACAAGGTGGCGCGGGCGATCGGCCGCAGCGAGCTGCACCATCTGATGCCGATCAAGTCGGTGCAGCCGCGCTACAACCTGCTGTTCCGCAGCTTCGAGCGCGACCTGCTGCCGCTTTGCGCCGAAGAGGGGGTGGCCGTGATCCCCTACAACCCGTTGGCGGGCGGGCTGCTCACCGGCAAGCACGACAACACGGCCGCCCCGCCGGAGGGATCGCGCTTCCAGCTCGGCACGGCCGGCGCCCGCTATCAAAATCGATACTGGCATGCGCGGGAGTTCGAGACCATCGAGGCGTTGCGCACGGTTGCCGCGGAGGCGGAGATGAGCATGACAACCATGGCCATGCGGTGGGTGCTGTCGAACCCGGCAATTACCGCGCCGATCATCGGCGCCAGCCGCCCCGAGCAGCTCGCCGACACGCTGGCGGCGGCCGAGCATGGAGCGCTGCCGGGCGAGTTGAAGGCCAAGCTGGACGACCTCACCGTCGCCTGGCGCTCGGTGGACGCCGACCGCTAGCACGGGAGCAACCCGGGGGGATTCACAAGGGCGGCCGGATGGCGGAGACTCCGCCGGGTCACTCGCTGCGAAAGCCTCCCTCGACCTGCCTGCCCTGCCCCGCTCGCTCCGGACCCATCAAGCCCAGCTCAGCGCCGTTG
>CAXTNN010000152.1:8246-8654 GCA_964245545.1 uncultured Acetobacteraceae bacterium
GCAAATCCTTGCTCCCCGTGATTGCCGCCGCCCGGCTGGTCGCCGCCGGCTTGGTGGAGCGCGTCTGCTGGGTGGTGCCGCGCGACAGCCTGCGCCTGCAAGCCGAGGAGGCGTTTGCCGACCCGGCCTGGCGGGCCGCGCTGGGGCACACGCTGGCGGTGCGCGCCGCCGAGAACGCGCCCGACCCGTCGCGCGGCCTGGCGGGCTACATCACCACCTACCAGGCAGTGGCCGCGGCGCCGGACCTGCACTTGGCCGAATTCCACCGCCGCCGCACCCTGCTGGTGGTGGACGAGGTACACCATCTGCCCGCGCTGGCCGACACCGACCCGGCGGCTGCAATACACCGGCCGGATGGCGAGGACGACCCAGCCAGCGCCTGGTCCGCCGCCCTGCTGCCGCTATTGG
>CAXTNN010000153.1:0-468 GCA_964245545.1 uncultured Acetobacteraceae bacterium
CCCTCCGCACCCACGCCGATGCTGTCATGGGTGGCGACGTAGATCGCCCGCACCCCCATCAGCGCGGACAGCCGCAAGGCCGGCCGCATCGCGTCGGTGGCGGCCAGCGGGGCCACGGCATAGGGCAGCACCCCGCCATGCAGCGCCAATCCGTTCAGGCAGGCGGCCATGCCATGTTTGCGCGGCCCGTAATGCACCTGCCGCCGCGCGAAGCTGCCCGGGGCCACGACGGCGGCCATGGGGGCGGCCAATTCGGTCTGGCCGCCCACGAGTTCTGGCACGTCCGGCACCAGCGCGGCGAGCAGTTGGTCCGCCCAGTCCCGCGTGCTCGCGGCGCTGCGGTCCGCCGCCAGCCTCGCCTTCACCGCCCCGAGCCGCTCCGCCCACCCGTCCGGCAGTCGGCCCGCCATGACGCGATCGAACTCCGCCCGCAGCGGGTGATGCGCCAGCCGCTTCAGCCAAACCCGC
>CAXTNN010000153.1:478-8654 GCA_964245545.1 uncultured Acetobacteraceae bacterium
GCCGTCCCGCCTCCGTCCACAATGCGTCCGTCCGCGGCAAGGCACGGCGGGCCCAGGGGCGCTCCCGTGCGTCGTTGCGGCACGCAATCAGGGTCGGTCGCCGCGCCCGGGCCGACAACGACAGCGCCGCTTCGATGGCGGTGCCGTCATGCGCGTCCACGCTGCGGGTCGACCAGCCCTGCGCGGTGAACCGCCGCAGCGTGTCCTCCAGCCCCGGCAGCCCGTCCGCGCCGTGGGCGCCGCGCGGGTCCTGCAGCAGCACGCAAAGCTTCTCCAGGCGAAGCTGCCCGGCCAGGCACACCGCCTCCTGGCCCACACCCTCCGCCAGGTCGCCAGGGCTGGCCAGTACCCAGGTGCGATGGTCCACCAGGCTTTTGCCGAACCGTGCTGCCAGCAGCCGCTCCGCCAATGCCATCCCCACCGCCATGCCCAAGCCCTGGCCCAGCGGCCCGGTGGTCGCCTCGATGCCAGCATGCGCCTGCGCGTCCGGATGCCCGCCGCAGGGGCTGCCCAGGCGGCGATGCCCGGCTAGCGCCGCCGCCTCCATCCCGTCATGCTCAGTCAGATGCAGCAGCCCGTAGAGCAGCGGAGCGCCATAGCCGGGCGAGACCACAAACCGGTCCCGGTCCGGCCAATGCGGGTCCGCGGCGTCGAAGCGGTGGAACCCAGACCAGAGCACAGAAGCCGCCTCGGCCATCACGTCGGCGAAGCCATGCCCGGCCGAGCCAGCCTCACCTGCCAGCCCGGCAGCGACCCGGCGCAACTGCTCCGCCATTGCGCCATCCAGCGGTCCAGGCGGCTCCACCCCGGCCGTTGGCTCGATCAGCCGTATGTCATCCAGCCACGTCATCCGGCGACCTGCATTTCCCCCGTGTAGGTGGCGGCGGGAGCGAAGGGAAGCCGGGATCGTGTTACAACCGCTCCTCCACCCGGCCCGCCCGCGCCAGCACCACCTCCAGCAGCACCTGGCACCCCGCCTCCGCCTGCTCCGGCTCGATGTGCTCGGCTTCGTTGTGCGAGAGGCCATCGCGGCAGGGCGTGAAGATCATCGCCGTCGGCACGTGGGAGGCGACGTAGATCGCGTCGTGCCCGGCGCCGGAAACGATCTCGCGGGCCGAAAACCCCAGCCGCGCGGCTGCCTCCCGCACCAGCGCCACACACGCCGGGTCGAACGGTTGGGCCGGGATGCGCACCCGTTCCACCAGCTCCAGCCGCGTGCCCGCCTCCCGCGCGGCTGCCGACGCCTCGGCGGGGAAGCGGGCGGCGATTGGCTCCAGCCGGGCCGGGTCGGGGTGGCGGAACTCGACCGAGAACCGCACCTCGCCCGGAATCACGTTGCGGCTGTTGGGGCTGACGAAGAGCTGGCCCACGGTTCCGCGCCCATCCTCGCCCTGCGCCCGCATGGTGCGGTCCACCAGCGCGATTACCGCGGCCGCGCCCACCAGCGCATCCTGCCGCGCGCTGGGCGGCGTGGTGCCGGCGTGGCTGTCCTGCCCCGTCACCACGGCGTCGTACCAAACCTGCGCCTGTCCCCCCGTCACAATGCCGATCTGCTTGCCTTCGCGCTCCAGAATGGGGCCCTGCTCGATATGCAGCTCGAAGTAGCTGTCGGCCGGGAACGCCGCCGCCGCTGCTTCGCCGCGAAACCCGGTCGCCTCCAGCGCATCTCCGAGCCGCACCCCGTCCGCGTCGCGCAGCGCCTCCACGGCGGCCTGGGCGAACGTGCCCGTCCAAACGCCGGAGCCCATCATGGCATGCCCGAACCGCGCCCCTTCCTCGTCGGTCCAATTCACCAATTCCAGCGGCGCCTCGGTCTCGATGCCGAGTTCATTCAGGGTGCGCATCACCTCCAGCCCGGCGATCACGCCCAAGGCGCCGTCGAACTTGCCACCGGATGGCTGGCTGTCGAGGTGGCTGCCGAACAGCACGGGGGCGCGTGCCGGGTCGCGCCCGGGACGGCGCGCGAACATGTTGCCCATCGCGTCCGTCCGCAGCGTAAGCCCGGCCGCCTCGCACCAGCCGGCAAAATGCTGCCGCCCGGCCTGGTCCACGTCCGACAACGCCAGCCGCCGCACTCCGCCTTTGGCGGTGGCGCCGATGGCTGCCATGGCCATCAGCGCATCCCAAAGCCGGCGCCCGTCGATGCGGTGGTTGTTGGCGGCCATGGCGGTCTCCCCTGTTGCGGCGCGGCCGAGTCTTGCCCGGGTGCCGCTTTGATGCAACGACGCAGCATGCCCCGCATCCCCGTCCGCTGGTTTCCGTTCGCGCTCGCCGGGGGGCTCTGCGCCTGCGCCCTGGGCGGCTGCACCCTGATGGATCAGCGCACTTTCGACCCCGCGGCCGGCCAGCCCGCCAAGATCATCCAGCCGCCCGGGCCCGCCGCGCCGACGGCCCTGGTGGTGATCGACTTCGCCAAGCCCAACCCCGACTACACGGAGGCCCTGGATCAGGCGGTCGAGTCGGCACTGGCTCGTAAGCCCGATGTCCGCTTCGAGGTGGCCACCGTGGTTCCCGCCACCGGCACTGCCGCCGACCAGGCCGGGGCGGCGGAGAGCCTCACCCCCGATGCCCGCCAGGTCGCCCGCGACATCGCCGAGGCTGGGGTTTCCGACGAGAGCATCGAACTGACCGCCCGCTCCAGCCCGCAAGCCACGAGCCGGCAGGTGCAGGTGTTCGTGCACTAGACTGGCCTGGCGATTCACGCACCGGGTGATTCCACCCGGTGCGATCGCAGGCTAGCTACGGCCCGTTTTCCTCCGTCATCAGCCAATGCCCGTCTGGATCCTGCACTAGCTCCGCCGGGCCGCCCGCCACGGCCAGCACGGTGCGGGTAGCGGCGATGTCGGTTGGGCGCGGGGCCGGGTTGGGGCGGCCGCTGGGCTGCACGTAGGCGAGCAGCTCCAGATGCGGCGTCGGCGCCTCGGGGGCCAAGGCGACCACTTCGACCTGCACCCCGTCCAGCCCGTCCAAACGGTCCTGCTCCGCGCCAGTGTTGGTTTGCCGGGCGGCCAAGCGCAGGCCGAAGCGCTGCTGGTAGAACGCGATGCTGCGCCCTGCCTCCGCCACGGCAATCGCGGTGTGGTCGATCCCGCCGCCATGCCGGTCGGCAAACTCGATCAGCTCCAACGGGTGGCCGTCCGGGTCGCGGAACTTGAAGGCGATGGCGCCGCCCGATGCGGGCGGCAGGCGCTGTGGGCCACCGCGGCTGATCGCCACCGGTGCAAACGGGCGCAAGCGGTCATACGCTGGCGCCATTGCCCGGGTGACGATGGCACAATGCTGGAACACCGTATCGGCCGCCGTGCAGCCCGTGGGGTAAGGAGCGCCCGCCGGCTCGAACCGCTGCAGCGCCACCACTTGGGCGCCTTGCCGCAGCCGCACTCCTTCGCCCCGCTCGGCGCCGAGCCGCTGCAGCAGCGCGGCGCCGAGCGGGTGGGCGGGGTCGGCTTCGAAGCCAAGCGCCTCCACATAGAAGCGGGTTGCCCGCGCAAGGTCGCTCACCACGAGTTCCACCCGCAGCAGCCGGACGGCCCGCCCGGTCATGGTCGCTGGGAACCGCGGACATTGGTGTAGACTGCCATCAAGCTGTGCGAGGCGCAGATGAATAGCCGCGAGTGGTTGCGGCCGCCGAAGGTGAGGTTCGCCACCGTGCCTCCGGTGAGGATCTTGCCCAGCAGGGCGCCGTCTGGGTGGATGCAATGCACGCCATCGCCGGCGCTGCTCCAGATCCGCCCCTCGGTGTCGCAGCGGAAGCCGTCGGCATAGCCGGGGGACACGGTGTGGAACACCCGGCCATCGCGCAGCCGTGTGCCGTCCACGGTGAAGGCGCGGATGTGCCGCTCGGCTCCGGCGTCGAACTGGGGCCCAGTTTCCGCCACGTAGAGCGTGCGGCCGTCCGGCGAGAAGCACAGCCCGTTCGGCCCGGCGAAGTCGTCCGCCGCCACCTCCAACATGCCGCCTGGATCCAGCCGGTAGAGCGTTGGCGGCAGTTCAGGCTCGTGTTTGCCGCCTTCATAGTCGGTGTTGCCGCCATAATGCGGGTCGCTGAACCAGATGGCGCCATCGCCCGCCACCACCACGTCGTTTGGGCCGTTCAGCCGCTTGCCCTTGAAGCGGTCGGCCAGCACGGTGATGGAGCCGTCCAATTCGGTGCGGGTGATGCAACGGCCGCGATGCGAGCAGCCAACCAGCCGGCCCTCCCGGTCGCGCGTGTGGCCGTTGGCGAAGTTGGACGGCTGGCGGAACACCGAGACGCCGGTCTGCTCGGTCCAGCGCAGGATGCGGTCGCCGGGGATGTCGCTGACCAGCAGGTGGCAGGCGTCGGCGAACCAGACCGGCCCCTCCAGCCAGCCATAGCCCTCGCCCAAGGTGAGCAGGGCCGCATTTGGCAGCACGCAAGCGTGGAAGCGCGGGTCGAGTTCAACGATCCAGTCAGGCATGCCTACTTCAAATGGCCAGGTCGGTGCACGGGAGGGACGTGGAGCTGCACCGTCATCAGCACGGCGGGTTGGTCGCCGATCGTGCCGGACCGGTGGCCGGCGCGGCCCTGTGCATCGGGGGTGCAGCCCTGGTCCTCGCCAAAGGAGAGTTCGCCGGGTCCCATCTCCACCCGGGTGCCGTCCATTGCCTCCACCCACCAGCGGCCGGAGAGCGGGACGATCCACTGCGGCGCGGGGTTCTCGTGCCACTCGCCAACCCATCCGACTGGCTGCACGGTGAACACGGCCGTGGCCTCGCTGCGGGCTTGCTTGTCGTTCCACTGCGGCGCCGCGCCGCCAACGCCTTTCAGCTCCCACTCGGTCAGCTCGCAGCGGGTGTGATGGCTCACGCCCTGTTCGTCGGTCCAAAGATGCCAGTAGCCGACGCGGGGAGCCTCGCTCATGGGTGCGCCGCGTAGGGGTGCGAGGAGGCGAAGGGATGGGTGATGAAGCTGGTCACGGTGGCGCTCCCCAAGCCAAAGGTCAGCAGGAGAAAGCCGCCAGCCAGGGAGAAGTTCTTCAGGAAATCCCAGAACAGGTCTCGCCCCTTGCTCTGCCCGGCACGCCAGAAATCCCCCGGCGCCCAAAACCGCTTCCACAGCAGGGCGGTGACGCCGCAATAGCCCGCAATGATGAAGGCGGCGAGCCGGTCGGCGGTGCCGGTGAGGATGGCAATCGGCATCAGGATTTCGACCGCCACACCGGTCAAAATGAGGGCCGTGGCAGGCCCCCGCGCGGTGACCAATTCCTGCGCCTGCCCGACGGCGCCCTTGAAGTTCAGGATTTTGTCGAGGGCGCTGAACGGGAAGAACAGGATAACAAGCAGGTAACGCACGGCCAGCGCCACGAGGGTGCTCATGCGCCGATCGCCACGAGATTGCTCATGCCCCAAGCCGTTGGCGGATGTGCTCGGCCACGCGCAGGGCATTGGCGATGATGGTGAGCGTCGGGTTCACCGAGCCGATGGAGGGAAAGAAACTCGCATCCGTGATGTAGAGGTTGTCCAACTCATGCGCCTTGCACTGCAGGTCGAGCACGGAACTCGCCGGGTCGGTGCCGAAGCGGCAGGTCCCCGCCTGGTGCGCGGTGCCGCTGACCGGGATGTCCTTGCCGAGATAGAGGCTGCGCTCCAGCAGCACGGGATGGGAGCCGGCGCTGCTGAGATGCTGCTCCAATTTGCGCTTCAGGCGGTGATGCGCCTCCATGTTGTTCGGCGTGAGGTCGAGCCGAACGCGGTCGCCCTCGTAGTAGATACGGTTTTCCGGCCGCGGCAGGTCCTCCGAGGACAGCCAGAAGTCCATCGAGTGCCGCGCCATCTCCTCGAACGGCATCTTTGGCATCCAATCCAGCCAGGAGGGCAGGGCCTCGCCGCGGATTTGGTCGGCATGCGACGTGGCGCACATCTGGATCAAGCCAAGCGGGTAGTCCCAGTCGTCGGCATTGAAGTAGTAGTCGGTTAGCGCCAGCGTCTTTTGGAACACGGTCTCGTTCGGTTGCTTCATCAGCGCCATCAGCACGGACTGGTTGTGGCGGATGTAATTGCGCCCGACCTGGCCGGAGCCATTGGCCAGCCCGTTCGGGTGCTGGTCGTTGGCCGAGCGCAGCAGCAACAGGGCGGAGGACAGCGCGCCGCACGCCGCCACCACGATGTCGGCGCTGTACTGTTCCGCCACGCCCTCGCGGGTCACCTGCACGGCGGTAACGCTGCGGCCCGCCGGGTCGGTGTCGAGGCGGGAGACGTAGGCGTTGGTCAGCAGGGTGAGATTCGGGTGCGCGGCCAGCGCCGGGTCCACGCACATGACCTGGGCGTCCGCCTTGCCGTTGAGCAGGCATGGAAAGCCGTCGAACGCGTCGCAGCGGATGCAGATGCTGGTGGGTGTGGGCTTGCCGTTGCGCTCCTCCAGCCGGATGCCGAGCGGCAGGTGGAACGGGTGCAGGCCCTCGGAGGCAAAGCTCTGCGCCAGCGCCTGGATGCGCGGCTCGTGCGAGACCGGCGGGAACGGGTAGGGCGCGTCGGCGGGAGGCTCGTTGGGGTCCTCGCCGCGCTGCCCGTGCACGGCGAACAGGCGCTCGGCCTCGGTGTAGAAAGGGGCGAAATCCGCATACTTCAGCGGCCATTCAGGGGATACGCCGTCCTTGTGCTGCACCGCCTCGAAGTCCCGCTCGCGCAGGCGGAACAAGGCTGAGCCATACACCTTGGAGTTGCCGCCGACGAAGTAATGCAGTCCCGGATGGAAGGCCGTTCCGCCGTGGCCATACCAGGTCTCGGGCGCCTGATATTTGGCATCGACAAACACCGCTTGCGAGCTCCAGTTCTGCGGCTCCCGCACCAGGTAGTCGCCGCGCTCCAGCAACAGGATGCGCTTGCCGGTGGGTGCGAGCCGGTGAGCCAGCGAGGCGCCGCCTGGGCCGCTGCCGATGACGATGATGTCGTAATGGTCCATGAGCAGGTCTCCGCGCTGGCGATGGAGCGCAGCAGCGGCGGTGGAGTTCCACGCGGCGATGCTACTGCATCCACCCTCTGTTTGCGGTAGACTGCAACCACTGCCTGTCGGCGGGCGGGGGAGAACGGCGGTGCGGGTTTATTGGCTGGCTTTCGGTCTCATCGCCGTGCTTGGCCCGGCTGCGGCGCAGGAGGGGAGACAGCCGGTGGTGCTGGAGCTGTTCACCTCGCAGGGCTGCTCCTCCTGCCCGCCGGCGGACGCCCTGGTGGCCGAGCTGACCCGCACCCGCCCCGACCTGCTGCCGCTCACCTTCCATGTGACCTATTGGAACTCGCTGGGCTGGCAGGACCCGTTCTCGTTCCAGGCCGCCACCGACCGGCAGCGCAGCTACGTGGCGCATGCGGTAAGCCCGGACGTCTACACGCCGGCCCTGGTGCTGGACGGCACGCAGGACGTTGTCGGCTCCGACCGCCAGGCCGTGGCGGCCGCCATCCTTCGCGCGCAGGCGGAGCAGCGCAGCGCGGCCAAGGTGGTGGTCAGCCGCTCCGGCGGCGGCGTTTCGATCTCCGTTGGTGCGGGGACCGGGCAGGGCGCGGTGCTGCTGATCGGCTACGACCGCCAGCACGAAACCCGGGTCGGGCGCGGTGAGAACAGCGGGCGCAGTTTGGTGGAGGCCAACATCGTACGATCGATGACCCTGGCTGGCCGCTGGTCGGGCCGGCCGCAGGCGCAGACCGCCACGCAGCCGGCGGGGGAGGAAGTGGCTGTTCTGCTGCAGGCAGACACCCGGGCGATTTTGGGCGCGCCGCGGCTGGATTAGCACGCAGCCAGCGTGTTTCGGACGCAACATCGCCATGACAACGCTGCGAACGCGCCAAAGACCATCGTTTTTATATGTCAATGCGAACTAGCAAGATGACGTTGCGGTAATACGGCCGCCGCCAGATCGGTCGCGTCCCGTCGGAGTATCGTCATGAGTCCTGCTACTGTTGGCGTGGGCCCCGAGCCATTGCCTTTCGGCTGCGGCTGCCCTTCCGGATAGCGCCGCCCAAAGCACTCGTTACCAAGCAAACCTGCCAAACTGCTTCGAACCCGATCGTAGCAGCTCGTGCAGCCTTGTGCCTTGCACTTAGTCCTATCCTAAGGAACCACGATGAGGCGTTTCCTTTCCTGCGGCATGTTTGTTCCAGCCGGCGTGCTCGTGCTGGCGCAGGCCGTATCGGCGCAGCCGGTCTCAGCGCCGCAGCAGCCAAC
>CAXTNN010000154.1:0-8517 GCA_964245545.1 uncultured Acetobacteraceae bacterium
GTTCCGGGTGGGTGCGCAGGAAGGCCGTCCGCTCCGCTGCGGGGGCGGCGCGCACCACCGCCATCAGGGCAGCGTGCAGCGCGGCCACGGTGGCGAAGGGGCGCTGGGCTGCGGCCGCGGCGGCGCCCCAGGGCGCCTCCTCGAACCCGCCGGCGAGGGCTGCGGTGAAATCCGCAGCCGGCATCGCGTTCAGCGCGCTCAGCTCATGCCTCACGTGTTGGCCCCGCGGGGTTGGATGCTGCCCGCCGCGCTCCAACGTGTGTGCGCGACGTACATGGAGTGAACCACATGCCCAAGTCCCTCACCGTCGCCGCGCTCGCCGGCCTGCTGGCGCTGGCAGCCTGCAGCGGCCCCCTGCTGCAGAATGACGCCTCCAGCGGGCCGGGTTCCAACACGCCGCAGGCCTCCGCCGTGGCCGGCCAAGCGACCACCGGGCAGTTCCAGTAGGCTCATGCGAAGGTGCGGCGGTACATCTCCGCCAGGTGATCGGACACGGTGGTGGGCGGATAGCGCGGCGCTTCCCCGGGTCGGACGCAGCCGTCCAGCGCCGCCACGGTATGGCCGGGGTTGCCCTCAAAGAAGAACGGCATGGAGTAGCGGTCCCGCCCCGAGCGATTGACCACGCGGTGGGGGGTCGAGCGGTAGCGGTCGTTGGTCCAGCGGGCGAACATGTCGCCGATGTTGACCACGAAGGTGCTCGGCACCGGGGGCGCGTCGATCCACCTCCCGCCGCTGCGCACCTGCAGGCCGCCGGCCTCGTCCTGCCAGAGCAGGGTGAGGCAGCCCCAATCGGTGTGCTCGCCGCAGCCCTGCTCGCCGGGCTGCGGGTTCGCCGGCTGCGGCGGATAGTGCAGCAGCCGCAGCACGCACATCGGTTCGGTGCAGAACCGGGCGAAATGGTCGGCGGGGAAGCCGAGCGACAGCGCCATGGCGCGCATCAGGCGGGCGGCGAGGGCGGTCAGCGCAGCGAAGTAGGCTTCCATCGCCGGGCGGAACGCCGGCAGCGCCGCGGGCCATAGGTTCGGCCCCTGGTTGAAGTAGCCGGCGCGGACATAGCGGTGGTCGGGCGCCAGGTCGTTGCCAATGTAGAAGCCCTCCTTCAGGTCCGGCGGCGCCCCCGCCACCATCACTTGGGCGCGCAGGGGTTCGTAGCCGTGGTGGCAGTCCGAGTGGTCGAGGCTGACCGCCATGCGCTCCGGCAGGGGCAGGGCGAAGAACTGCCGCGTCTGCTCCCGCGCCGCCGCCATCACGGCGTCGCTGATGCCATGGTTGGCGAGATAGAAGAAGCCGGCGCCCTCGCAGGCCGCGTTCAGGGCGCGGATGGCCGCCGGGTCGTCCAATTGGCTGGCGTCAAGGATTGGAAGCTCCATCTCACTCCTCCGTAACGGGTTGGTAGCTGCGCATCTTGCCGGGGTTGAGCAGGGCGTACGGGTCCATCGCGGCTTTCATCGCCGGTTGGCTTTCCCCCACCCGCTTGTGCCCGGCGCCGTCCTCCAGCGTGTAGTGGTGCGGGTTGGCAATCGTCACGCCGGCGGCTTCGTGATGGGCAATGATGGCCGCCAGCCGCTCGGCCGTGGTGAAGCGTAGCACCGGCAGGGCGCTGCAGGTCACGTGGCCGCCGACGCGCTGGAATTCCAGATGCTGCATCAGCTCGCCGGGAAAGGCAGCGCCTATCTCCGCCACCAGCGCCAGCGCGTGCTCGGCGGGAAACAGGCATTGCAGGTAGGTGACGCTCTTGTCCGCGCGCAGGGCGTGCAGCGTGGTGTGGTTCCAGGTGTATTCGTAGACCGGTGTGGCGCCGGGCGCGTCGGAGGCGGCGCGGTGGGTTTCGCGTCCGCCATGCGCGGCCATCAAATCCTCCCAGGCAGGCAGGCCGGCGCGGGCGACCATGGCCAGCACGGCGTGGGCGTTGGAGGGCAGGTCCAGCCCGCGGAAATATCCCGGCAAGGGCGCCTGCACGGCGGTGACCAGCTTCTTGGCGATGCCGTCAGCCTGGCCCAGGGCCAAGCCGAACCGGGCGGCGGCGGCGAACTCGTCGAACACCGCCACCACGTCGGTCCAGGGCTGCACCGGCGCCATCGCCACGGTGAGGGCGGTGATGATCCCCGTGGTGCCGTAAGCGTGGTTGACGCCGCTGACCGCTTCCCCTTCGAGCGTCACCACGCGCGGGGTCGCCTCGCAGGAGACGACACGGGCCGCCAGCACGTTGCCCCGGTCGCGCAGGCCGCCCCAGGTGATGGAGCCAACGCCGCCGCTGCCCCCGCCCACGAATCCGCCGAGCGTGGCGGTGCGCTTGGTGGAAGGATGCATGCGCAGTTCCCAGCCCTGCGGCGCCGTTGCAGCGTCGATGTCGATCAGCTTGCAGCCGGGCTCGGCGGTGAGGATGCCGGCGTCCAGCGACAGGATGCGGTCCATCGCCGTCATCTCCAGCACCACGCCGCCCTGCAGCGGGACGGCCTGGCCGTAATTGCCGGTGCCGCCGCCGCGCACCGTGAGCGGCACGCGCCAGCGCGCGCATTGGGCGGCGACGGCGATCACCTCCGCTTCGGTGCGGGGGCAGGCGAGGAGGTCGGCGCTCATGCCATTCAGTTGCGCCTTTAGGATGGGGCTGTACCAGAAGAAGTCGCGGCTTTTCTGCCGCACCAGCGCGGGTTCGGTGCTGTGCGGGATATCCCCGAGTTCGGCGGCGAAGCGGGGCCAATCGGTCATGCAGCCATCCCTTTGAGCCGTGCAGCGCAGCATTGCACCACGGCCGGGCCTTGCCTAGCATGGAGCCATGGGTCCGCTCGGGTCATCGCCGCGAAACACCTGGTCGGTCTCGGCGGAGCGCGCCAGCCTGGTCCGCCCCGTGCGGCCGCCGCGGCCGGTGCAGGTGGCGGCGCTGCCGAAGCCGCTCACGCTCGACCTCGCGCGCACTGCCGCCGTGGTGATCGACATGCAGAACGATTTCTGCACCGCCGGCGGCTGGCTGCACGGCATCGGCGTGGACGTCGCCCCCACCGGGCGCGCGGTGGCCGGTCTGGCGGCGGTGGTGCCGGCGCTGCGCGATGCGGGGGTGCCGATCGTGTGGGTGAACTGGGGCAATCGGCCCGATAGGCTCAACCTAAGCCCGGCCTTGCTCCACGTCTACGACCCGGCGGCCGCCGGCACCGGCCTCGGCAGCGCCGGGTCAAACGGGCCAGTGCTGGAGCGTGGCAGTTGGGGCGCCGCGGTGGTGGACGCGCTGCAGCCCGCGGCCGGCGACATCCACGTCGACAAGTTCCGCATGAGCGGCTTCTGGGACACCCCGCTGGACAGCATCCTGCGCAACCTGCGGGTGGATACGGTGCTGTTCGGCGGCGTGAACGCCGACCAGTGCGTGATGGCGACGCTGCAGGACGCAAACTTCCTCGGCTATGACACGGTTCTGCTGGAGGACTGCAGTGCCACCACGTCGCCGCAGTTTTGCTGGGACGCAACGGTGTACAATGTGCGGCAGTGTTTCGGGTTTACGATGAGTGGGGTGGAGTTGGCGGTGGCAGTTGGGGGGTGTGACTAAAGGCTGGGTTCTAAGAGCAGAGCAAATGACGGATAGCTCGTTGGCGCAGCGTATATTGGCAGAAATCTGGGCTGCGCTGGACGGGGACGCCACGCTTACGGGCGCTGTCGCCTTTTCAGGCACAGGCAGCTTGCGGTCGGTGTTCGCCGTATCTGATCTTGCCGCTGGTGCTATCGCTGCGGCGGCACTCGCGGCGGCCGAGTATGCCGGACTACGTCCTGACCAAGTGACGGTGGATCGCCGTCTTGCCTCCTATTGGTTCGGTTGGTCGTTCCAGCCGGATGGCTGGACCAGGTCAGCCGAGTGGAATGCCATTGCGGGCGACTACGAGGCAGCGGACGGTTGGATACGCCTTCACACGAACGCGCCTCACCACCTCGCTGCGGCGCTTTTCGTGCTGCATGCGCCGCCGGAGCGCGCCGCCGTGGCGTCGGCCGTCCGGTGTTGGGTGGCCGACGACCTGGAGGCAGCCGTTCTTGCCGCTGGCGGCTGCGCAGCGTCCATGCGTTCGCTGTCCGACTGGGCTGCGCACCCGCAAGGCCGAGCGGTGGCCTCGGAGCCGCTCGTTTGGCGGGACCGTACAGCGGAAGCTGCTTCGCCGAGGATCCCCAATCCAGCGCGCCCTTTGCATGGACTTCGCGTCCTGGACCTGACGCGCGTTTTTGCGGGCCCCGTCTGCACCCGTGCCCTGGCCGGGCTGGGCGCGGACGTGTTGCGCATCGACCCGCCGAGTTGGGACGAGCCGGTGGTGGTACCCGAAATGACTTTGGGCAAGCGGTGCGCTCGCCTTGATGCACGCGACCCGAACGCCCGAGCCGTTCTGCACGACCTGCTAAGAACAGCCGACATTCTCGTGCATGGCTATCGGCCCGGAGCAATGGACAGCATTGGATTGGGTGCCTCAGACCGGCAGCGCATTCGTCCGGGTCTCATCGACGTGTCGCTGGACGCCTATGGCTGGACGGGGCCGTGGGCTCGGCGGCGCGGCTTCGACAGCTTGGTTCAAATGAGCAGCGGCATCGCCGAGGAAGGCATGCGCCGGTTCGGCACCCACCGTCCGACCCCGCTTCCGGTGCAGGCGTTGGACCATGCTGCCGGTTGGATCATGGCTGCCGCCGTGCTGCGCGGCCTGGTCGAGCGCCGATCCGGCCGCGGCTGGATGGCGCGCACATCGCTGGCCCGCATCGCCGCTCTGTTGGCTGCTACGGCGGGCGAAGCTGACCTCCACGGCCGTTTGGACAAGCCAAGCGCGACCGATTTTGCCGGCCCGCTGGAGCAGACGATTTGGGGTCCTGTCCGTCGCCTGCGGCCGCCCGCCGAGATAAGCGGCACGCCGTTTCGCTGGGATCGTCCAGCCGGTCCTCTCGGAAGTGCCGAAGCACGCTGGCTCACTTAGCGCCGCTGGTCGCGCTGCCTTGCACAGCAGCCCGTTCCAGGGCGATGCTCCAGTCCAAGAGACCAACTTCCAGGAGGGTGTCAGTTGCCATTGCGGGTTGGCGTGGACTCAGGTGGAACGTTCACCGACATCTGCATGTTCGATGAGGACACGGGACAGGTCGCGGTGTGGAAGGTCTCGTCCACGCCGGACGATCCGTCGCGCGGCATCGCCGACGGGGTGGAGCAAGCGGTCGCGCGCGCCGGCGCCACCGCGGCGCAGATCGGCTATTTCGGCCATGGCACCACGGTTGGGACCAACGCACTCATCCAGCATCGCGGCGCCAAGACCGGATTGATCACCAGCGACGGCTTCCGCGACCTGCTGGAGATCGGCCGCCAGAAGCGCCCCGACCTATATGACCTGATGGCCGAAAAACCTCCCGTGCTCGTCCCGCGGGACCTGCGGTTCGGCGTGGCGGAGCGGGTGCGCTTCGATGGTTTGGTCGAGACGGCGCTGGACGAGGCCGCTGTTCGCCGCAGCGCTGCCGCCTTGCGCGAGGCCGGCGTGGAAGCGGTGGCGGTCTCGTTTCTGTATGGCTTCCTCCGGCCGGAGCACGAGGAGGCCGCCCGCCGCATCCTGGCCGACGAACTGCCCGGCATCTTTCTCTGCACCGGGCACGAGGTGGCGCCGGAGTTCCGTGAATACGAGCGCATGAGCACGGCGGTGGTGAACGCCTATCTCGGCCCGGTGATGCAGGGCTACATCCAGCGCCTGGCGGACCGGCTGGAGCGCCTGGGCCTGCGAACCCCGCCGCACCTGACGCAATCCAATGGCGGCGTGATCGGCTTTGCCCAGGCCGCGCGCCTCCCCGTACGCACCGTGCTGTCCGGCCCCAGCACCGGCGTGGTGGCGGCGCAGCAGGTGGGACGGGTGGCGGGCCTGCCGGACCTCATCACCTTCGACATGGGTGGCACCAGCACGGACGTGGCGCTGTTGCAGGGTGGCGTCTGCCGGCTCGGCAACGAGGCGGTGGTGCATGGCTACCCGATCAAGGCGCCCATGCTCGACATCCACACCGTGGGCGCTGGCGGCGGCTCGGTCGCGTTCGTCGACAGCGGCGGGTTGCTGAAGGTAGGCCCGCGTTCCTGCGGCGCCATGCCGGGGCCGGTCTGCTATGGCCACGGCAACACCGAGCCGGCGGTGACCGATGCCAACATGGTGCTGCAGACCCTGAACCCGGCGCATTTGCTCGGCGGGCGAATGGCAGTGCGGCAGGATCTGGCGCGTGCGGCGATCGGCCGGCTGGCGGAGCAGTTGGGCCTTGGGCTGATGGAAACCGCTCAGGGCATCGTGAGCGTCGTCACGGCCAACATGGCTCGTGCCATCCGCGTGGTGAGCGTGCAGCGCGGCTATGACCCGCGGGACTACACCTTGGCGGCCTTCGGCGGCGCCGGGCCGCTGCATGCCGCACGGCTGGCGCGCGAACTCGACATTACCCGCGTGCTGGTGCCGCGCAATCCCGGCATCCTATGCGCCATGGGCCTGCTGCTCACCGATCTTCGCGCCGACTTCGCCATCACCCGCCTGACGGTGCTCGGCCCCGACTCAGCGCCCGCGCTGGAGGACGCCTTTGCCACCCTGCGCGCCCAGGCGGAGGCGTGGTTCGATGCCGAGGGCATCACCGAACGCCAGGCGGTCCGCACGGTGGACATGCGCTACGCCGGGCAGAATTACGAGCTGCCGATCCCGGTGCCGGACGGCCCGGTGACGCCGGGCAGCCTCCGCGCGCTGGCCGAGGGGTTCGCCGCCGCCCACCGCCGCACCTACGGCTTTGCCGCCGAGGGCGAGCTGGTGCAGCTCGTCACGTTCCGCGTCGAAGCCACCGGGCTGGTGCGCAAGGCCGAGTTCCGGCCGCAGGACGATGCCGGCCCCGATGCGGCCGCCGCCATCGCCGGCACGCGCGACGTGTGGCTGCCGGAAGCGGGCGGCTTCGTGCCGTGCCCGGTGTATGACCGCGACCGGCTGCGCGCCGGCAACCGCTTCGCCGGCCCCGCGGTCGTGGAGCAGATGGACGCCACCACCCTCGTGCTGCCGGGGATGACGGCGCGCGTCGAACCCTATCTCAACCTTATTCTCGAGTTTGCATGACCGTCCCGGACCCAATCACTGTCGAGATCATCGGCAGCGCGCTCGCCTCCATCACCGAGGAGATGGGGGAAGCGCTGGTGCGCGCGAGCTACTCCACCAACATCAAGGAACGGCGGGACTGCTCGACCGCGCTGTTCAACACCCGCGGCGACACGCTGTGCCAGGCCGAGCACATCCCGATGCATCTCGGCTCCTTCATCGGCATCATCCCGCACATCATCAAGCGCCACGATGTCGGCACCATGCGGCCCGGCGACGTGTTCGTCGGCAATGATGCCTATGAGGGTGGCGGCACCCATCTGCCGGACATCGTGCTGGCCGAGCCGATCTTCGTGGACGGCGCCATGGTCGCCTGGGCGGTCAATACGGCGCACCATTCGGACTTCGCCGATCGCGGCCATGCGCATATCTACCAGGAAGGGCTGCGCATCCCGCCGATCCACCTCTACCGCGCTGGAGAACTGCAAACCGACGTGCAGGAGTTGATCCTGCTGAACTGCCAAGTGCCGCGCGAACGCCTGTCGGACCTGCGCGCCCAGATGGCGGCCAACCGGCTGGGCGTTGAGCGGCTGCAGGCGTTGTGCCGCAAATACGGCAGCGCCACCGTGATGGCCGCCGGGGACGCGCTGCTGGATTACGCCGAGCGGAAGATGCGGGCCGGGATCGCCGCCATTCCGGATGGCAGCTACCATTTCGAGGACGTGTTCGACGAGCTGGAGATCGAAGGCGAATTAGCCTTGTCCTGTGACATCCGGATTGCGGGCGACGAGATGCACCTGCAGTTCGACGCGCCCGACCAGGTGCGCGCCGGGCTCAACATGGTGCACACCGCCCTGCTCTCCACCGTCTATTACGCGGTGAAGGCGGTGGTGGACCCGACCGTGCTGCCCAATGCCGGGCTGGCGCGCCCGCTGCACGTGAGCGCCCGGCCGGGCTCGCTGGTGAGCTGCGCCCATCCCGCCGCCGTCAACGGCCGCATCGGCGCCTGCCAGCGCGTGGTGGACCTCATCCATGGCGCGCTGGCGCAAGCCGTGCCGGAGCGGGTTTCCGCCGCGCATAACGGGTCGGTCGCCGTTGCTAGCTTCATCGGCACCCAGCCGGATGGCGCCGCCTGGATCTATCTCGAAACCATTGGCGGCGGCTTCGGCGCCCGACACGGGCGGGACGGGCTGGACGGCGTGCATGTGCACATGACCAACACCAGCAACCTGCCCGTGGAGGCGCTGGAAATCGAGTATCCGCTGACCGTGCTGCGCTACGAGCTGGTGGACGGCTCCGGCGGGGCAGGGCAGCAGCGCGGCGGGATGGGGCTGCGCCGGGTTTATCGGGCGGAAGCGCCGTCGCGCCTGCGCCTGGGCGGCTCGCGCGTGCTGTCGCCGCCCTGGGGCTTGCGGGGCGGGTTGCGCGGCGGCTGCGCCAGCCACGAGCAGGAGGGCGCACGCCATGGCTGCAG
>CAXTNN010000155.1:0-7045 GCA_964245545.1 uncultured Acetobacteraceae bacterium
CCGTCGCCAGCTCACGCGTGGCGTCCCGCTGCCACGCCTCGTGCTGCCGGCGTATGGTGGTGATCTCCGCCGCGCCATGCCGCTCCGCCAGCGCCCGGAACGCCGCCCCGGCCTCGATCGCCTGCAACTGCTCCGGATCGCCGATCAGCACTACCTTGGCCCCGGCCGTCCTCGCCGCGGACAGCACCCGCTCCATCTGCCGTGAGCCGATCATCCCGGCCTCGTCCACCACCAGCACGTCCCGGCTGGTGAGTTGGTCGCGCCCTTCCTTCCAGGCATACTCGAGGCTTGCGATCGTGCGCGATGCGATCCCTGCGCCCTTCTCCAAGCCTTCAGCCGCGATGCCGGACAACGCCGCCCCGCGCACGGTGTAGCCTTCTGCCTCCCATGCCGCGCGCGCTACCCCCAGCATCGTGCTCTTGCCGCTGCCGGCATAGCCCACGACGAGCGAAAGGTCCGGCCCCGACGTGACGTGCCGGAACGCTTCCCGCTGCTCCTCCTCCAGTGCCAGCCCGCCCCGCTCGGCGGCCTTCACCGCACGCGATCCGGCCGCCTGCAATATGCGGTGCCCGTCATGCCCGGCCAGCTCACCGGCCGCAGCCTCCATGCGCCGTTCCATCTCCAGCATCGCCCGCGTGGTGAACCGCTCGCGCCCGCGCTCGTCCTCGCCAAGCCGCACCAGCTCCGGCGCCGCCTCCACCTTCACCAGCACGGAAGCAAACTGCTCGGCCCCATCCGTGTGCCGGTCCACGAACCGCGCCATGTCGTGCCGGGTGAACGTCGAGTGCTGCTGCGTCAGAGCGTCCAGCGCGACCCTGGGGTCAGCGGACAGTGCTTCCCCGTTCCGCTGGGCAATGGCCCGGTGCTCCGCCGCCCGCTCCGCATCTTCGCCGCGGTCCTCGCGCCGCGCCCCCGCCGGACCGATCTTGTGCTGCGGCTCCAGCTTGATGCCCTGCTCGCGCAAGCTGCGATGATCGATGCGGATGTCGTGTCCCAGCTCGGCCAGCCACGCGTTCGCCAGCTCGGCCCAACCCTCGCGCCAGTCCCGCAGCAAGCCCACGTCGTTCCAAGCACGCTGCTTCTTGCCGAACCCGTCGCCGTCGATCTCCCGCATCGACAGCATGACGTGCGCGTGCGGCTTCACTTCGCCATCCGGGTCTTTGGACCAATGCACGTTCAGGTCAGCCACCATCCCGCGCGAGACGAACTGCCGACGCACGAACTCCTGCGCCAACGCGATGCCCTCGGCCTGCGACAGCTCGCGCGGCAGAGCAAACTCCACCTCACGCGCCAGCACGGCATCCTTGCGGCGCTCGATCGCCTCCACCTCGTTCCATAGGCGCTCACGCGCCGCACGACCCGCCTCGGGCGTGTCGTCTACTGCCTGCCATCGCTCCGGCGCGCCCGCAGGCAGCATGATCTCCGAATGCACTACGCCTTCCTTAGCGGTGTAGTCATGCGAGCAGCCCACGCGCTCGTCGGCCAGCTCGGACGCTGAACGATAGGCGGCGGCGGCAACGGCGCTACGCCCGGCGGAGCGTTGGATGACCTTGGCCGAGAAGTGGTAGATGGCCATGTGGGCGGCGGTGGCTCACGCTGTCTCTCATAAGACTGCCGCAGGCCAGCGCACATTGCAACGCAATGTTTAAGCGCGCATTTACCTGTTGACCTTCGCTGCGCTCCGGTCGGAAAATGACGCTCTGCTCGCGTGAGCTGGCGATTATCACAGTTGGCAACGGCTTCTGGCGCTTGCTAGGCTAACGGGACCGTTCAACGAGCCGAGGCAGACCAATGGCGCGCAAGCCCCGTGACTATGACGCCGAACTCCAGGCCCTGATGGAGAAGGCGAAGAAGGTCAAATCACAGAAGACCATACAACTCGGCGAGCTGGTCCAGGTCGTGGGTGCCGATGTCCTGCCCTTTGAAGCCCTGGCCGGTGCTTTGTTGGCTGCTGTCGAGCAATCCAAGAAGACGCCCGAAGCCGTCGCGAGGTGGACCGAACGTGGGCAGACGTTCTTTCAGCAAGGTCGCAAGCGGGGGACCAAGGCAGCAACCGGCGACACTGCTGGCGGAGCTGCTGGCGACAATGGCGCAGTTAAAGCGCCTGACCGTGCTGCGTAACCGCCTTGATCGCGATCGTGCCCGCCATGACACCCGGCAATGGGTGCAGGACCGGCGCGCGCGCACACGCCACCTGATCGAACTCGGCAGTCTAGTGCAGAAAGCCGGGCTGGTCGAGCTGGTGGACGATGACCGCGCTACCCTGCTGGGCGCCTTCCTCGAACTCGCGGACCGGCTGCAAGAGGATGAACACCAAGAGGTAAATCAAGCCGATCAGCTCACACGCTGGCGGCGGCGGGGATTGCGCGCCTTCGATGCTGACAAGGAAGCGGCGGAAGCCGTCGCACTGGGCATGAGGAAGGAAGGGCAACCGGGGATGAAGCACACGTGACTGCCAAACAAGTCCGGATTGCCGCCAGCATCGATAGCGCCATGCAGCCATTCCTTCGCGCCGACAAGGATGACATCACCATCCTTGCCGGAATGGGTGATCACATGACCGACTTCAAACACCTGATCGACACGGCAAAGCCGGGCGTCATGGGTGAACTCTGTCATCGCTATCCCGGCTTCTACCGATACGCCAAGGTGCTGGAGAACATCGCCGGTGCGATCCAATCCGGTGCTATCAAGGTGCCTCGGTAAACAAGATGGCACCTGAGCTTGCCGCATGTTTCAGCGACTGCTTTGCGGTAGAGCTTTAGCGTTCCGTCCAGTGCAGCGCCTTGGTGCCGAACCGGCGTGCCAGGCGCTCGATCTCAGTAATGCCATACGGCTGCAAAGGCGGCCATCGCTGGCCTTCCACCTCCGCCCGTTCGCAGGCCATGTTCCACGCCTTGCCACGTTCCCGGCGCAAGGCAGAGAACGCCTGGCCCAACAGCGCCCTCTCCTCCTCGCTCAAATACTCCGCCAGGTCAGCCTTGGGCATGTCGGCGCGCTTTCTGACCCCATTAACCGTGCTGGACGGTCGTCTTCGGCTTGGACCTCGGCCGCCCGCCGAGCCGCCCGTTGCGCGCGGACGCAACTGCTTTAGCCGGCGATGTGGTGAGCCCGGCAAGGCGTGCCCCAGACCGTTTGATGGCCAGCGGCGACTCCTCCATGATCCGCGTCACCAAGCCGTCCACGCTGATGTGCAGGTCCATGCTCTCGATGACCAGATACACTCCATCATCCGACGCCCGCGGCCCAGTGAGCTGTTCTGCCGGTGCATCTCGCAGCGATGGGATGAAGCCGGGTTCGGCTCCAAACACCCGGCCATCTGTCAGCTTCAGCATGACCGTGCCGTGCTGGCCGTCGAACCAAGCCTCCCGCGCCTGATGCTCCTGGGACGCGGCCTCCTCCTCGGCGCCGATCGCGCGGTCGAGTACGTCCTTGGTGATTGGCTTGCGCTGCGGCAGCATCCAGCCCTCGTCGTCCTTCACCATTCCTCCGCCTCCTCGATGTGCTGCCCGGCCGTCAGCGCGAGCATCCGTCCGTCGTCCAGGGTCAACGCAATCTTGCCGCTGCCAAGCCCGGCAACGCCCCTCAAGGCCGCCTGCGCGCCGCTACGCGGTTGCTGCGCAAGCCTTGACCGCCGTCGCCGCTGACGTCGAACAGGAAACGGGTCAAGTCAGGCCGCAGGTCCCCAAAGCGGTCCGCTCCGGTTCAAGGTCTCCGGCCGCCGCTTCGCCAACTCCGTCGCCATCGCGTTCACCCGGTCGCGCAAGAGCTTCGGCGCACGGCCGAGCACCCCAAGATTTTTCTCCCCTGCGCGCGGGAACCAGGCTGCCGTGAGAGGCAGATAGGCCAGCCGGCGGAGGTCGAGCACGAAGGCGCGCGCCTGGCCGAGACTGGCTGCCTCCGTGCTGTCGAAGGTGATGACGCCGTGGGGCAGCGCCCCTGCCCATGTCTGGCTGGTGGTGTAGGCGGTCATGACACCATAGCCGGCGCCCACAGCCGCCACAGCGAGCGTGTAGGCCACATGCAGCGGGCCGGGACGCAACGGGGCCTCCCGTTCAGGGAAGGCGCACCAGACGAAATCTCCCTGCTGAAGCGCCGGGACCGTCACCCGTGCCGGGCGTGGTCGAGCAGCGTCCCGAACAGCTCGCTGCGGGCGACATACTCGGCGTCGGCCTCGTCCGCGTCACGCACCAGGTCGTGCCGCTCATACCGCAGCAAGTCGGCAACCGCCTGCACGGTGAGTTGGCGCTGGCTTTCCTCGAAGCGGCTCTTTTCCCGCAGCAGCAGGGTTTCGACAAAGTTGGTCACGCTGCGATTGCCCGCGCTCGCCTGCGCTTGCACGAACTCGGCGACCTCGGGTCGGAACCGCATGGTGAAGGCATCGCGCATAGAAGCTCTCCAAGGGAAGGACCGCCAATATAGCCGTCTTACTATCATCTGTCAGCCTCTTTATGGTGCGAACCGGTGCGGTCGGGTGAAGGTCGTTGCCGTTCTTGGGAGTTTGCTGAGCCGCCTGCCCTCTTGTCGGCCTGTCTGCCCCTGGCCTGCTCGCCTAACCATCTACAGCGCTAGATTTTCCCGAGTCGCTCGGCCGTTGCCGCAGCCCCTATCCTGTTAAGCCGCTTTCTGTTCGACCCGCCGGAGGCGTTGGTCGAAAGTCGGGGCGCTTTCTGCCCCGACGCCATCCGGCTGGCACGGCGCGCAGGGACGGTCAGGGATGCCGGAGGCACCGCGAAGCGGCGGGAGCCGTAGGCGACCGTCCTTGACGGTCCCGAGCACCGTGGCACTCGTGGTTATCCACAAGGACGGCCAGACAACTACCGGAAGGCTATAGGATTCTACCTATAGGCTTACGCGACAAAGTGCCCGTGACTTTTGGCGGCAAAGCGCGACAAAGTGCCCGTGGCATGCGCGACAAAGTGCCCGTGGACAAGTCCAGATATCGGGGTCTGAGGCGCAACGGAACGGAAAAGCTATGTAAGCACAGAGGCGGCTCGCCAGGATTGATGGGAGCAGACAGTCCGCTGCTGAGCGGACATGCCAAGGTATCCAACTCCTGAGCCCATACCCCGTCCGGTTTGAAACCAGTGGTTCGGAGCGCGGCGCGCCCTGGACGGTTGTCGCAGGCAGGGCCGGTGATCGAGGCGGCCAGGCTACAATTTCCAAACTGGGCGCAGTTTAGCTCCCGGCCAAGTTCACATCGGTGGTCCGGGGCTGCGACGCCATGTCCTGGGTGTGCTCACCCCATGCGGCCATTGCCTCCAGCACCGGGCGGAGCGTGTGTCCCAGGGCAGTCAGGCTGTAGTCGGTCTTCGGCGGGATCGTGGAATACTCCCGCCGCGAGATCATGCTCCAGCTCTCAAGCTCCTTCAGCTCCTTGGACAAGATGCGGTCGCTGATGGGAGGACACGCCTTGCGTACCTCCGAATAGCGCAGGCTCTCGTTGCGCAGCAGGACCCAGACGATCTTGGCCTTCCACCGTCCGCCGGTGATCCGGGAGGTAAACGTCACCGGGCATTGGCGCTGCGCTTTCATCACTGCATGCACTAACAAAAGATTCCGCACTTGCGAAGGGATAGCTGACGGCGCCATCTCCAGGCCTTCCGAACGTCCCGACGCCGCGACCGCTCGGGAGCAGGAGGCATCGCTCGTGAAAGCAATCTGCGTGACGACGGGACAGACATTGGAGGTCCGTGACATCCCGGCTCCGGAGGAACCGCCTCCGGGTCACGTCGTCGTCGACATGGACGCCTCGGCGATCACCCACGGCGACAAGTTCTTCCTGACGAGGCCGCCGCCGGGAGTGCCGGCGGCCGGTGGCCACGACGTCTACGGGGCGAACGGCGCCGGCACCGTCGCGGCGGCTGGTGACGGCGTTCCCGCCGGCGTCGTGGGCAGGCAGGTGGCGATCTACAAGTCGCTGGCCAGGAGTGCGGACACGATCGGGCTCTGGTGCGAGCGGGCGCAGGTTCCGTATGCGAGCTGCCTTGTCCTGCCGGACCGGGTTCGGGCGCGGGAGCTTTGCGGGTCGCTCGCGAATGTGCTGACGGTCCACGCCTTCCTCGACGAGATGGCCGTCGACGGGCGCAGGGGGCTCGTGGTCACGGCGGGCAACTCCGCGACCGGCTCGGTGGCGGCGGCGATGGTGCGCCGGCGGAACGTGCCGGCGATCTTCCTGGTCCGCTCGGCCGCGGCGCGAGAGGCGCTGCTCCGGCACGGGGTCGAGCACGTCCTCGTCACCGAGGAGGACGGCTTCGAGACTAGGCTCGGCACGTTGGCCGCCGAACTCGATGCCACGACCGTGTTCGACGGCGTGGGCGGGGACCTGCTGAGCAGGATCCTGCCGCACCTGCCGCCGAACGCGGCGGTCCGCGTCTACGGCTTCCTGGGCGGTCCGACGCCGATCACGCTGCCGACGATGCTGCTGATGGGGAAGAACCTGACCTTCAGGCGGTTCACGGTCCTGGAAAGCGCCACGGTCAGCGATCCGGCCCGTCTCGCCGCGGCCCTGGAGCAAGTCGGCGGCTTCATCGACGAGGAGCTGTTCCGGACCCGGATCGGCCAGGAATTCCCGCTGAGCGAAATTGATCGTGCCATGTGCTACGAGGCGGCGGGAGGCGGCAGGGCGTTGCTGGTGTCATAGCTGCCAGGACGCGGACACATCTGCCATGGCCGCCTCCGGGAGATAACGGTGATTGCCCGGGCGACAGTTAGGGGTCGGAGCGTTTTCTCGACCATCGACCAGTCGTTCCACCTGCGTAGCCGGAAAACAGGTGTTTGGCGTCACCGCTGCGCCGGGCCGCAGTGAGAACCGCCTTCCGGCGCCTTTCCTGCACGACAAACCCTGTCGGATTGCGGCACTGTGCGGGAACCTGCGATCGAGGGTTTCCCGCACATGCTGGTCGGCTACATGCGCGTCTCGTCGGACGGCGACCGCCAGACCACGGCGCTGCAGCGCGACGCCCTACTCGCCGCCGGCGTCGACGACCGTCACCTGTTCGAGGACAAGGCGAGCGGCGCCCGTGCCTATCGCCCCGGCCTCGAG
>CAXTNN010000155.1:7055-8458 GCA_964245545.1 uncultured Acetobacteraceae bacterium
CTGCATCTCGGCCCTGGGCCGGTCGACCTCCTGGCCGATCGCCGGGGCCTCGAGAGGGCACTCGCGTTCGCCCGATCGGGTGACTGCCTGATCGTCTGGAAGCTGGACCGGCTCGGCCGCTCGCTGCCGCACCTGCTCAACATCGTCACCGGCCTGCGCGAGCGCGGCGTCGCCTTCCGCAGCCTGACCGAGCAGATGGACACCACGACGCCGCACGGCGAGCTGCTGTTCTCCATCTTCGGTGCGCTCGCCCAGTATGAGCGGGCGCTCACCCAGGAGCGGGTCCGCGCCGGCCTGGCGGCGGCGAAACGCCGTGGTCGCCGCGGCGGCCGGCCACCCGAGATTGATGCTGAGAAGCTGGACGCGATCATCGTCGCGCTCAACGGCGGCGCCACCAAGGCGGCGGTCTGCCGGACCTTCGGCGCCAAGCGCACGACGCTGATCGAGACACTCGCTCGCGCGGGCTGGTCAGGCCCGGGCACCACGACGGCCAGCAAGGAGTCGTAGTGCCCGTCTCGTTCCTGAACGAGGAGCAGGAACGACGCTACGGCAGGTTCGCCGGCGAGCCCAGCCCCGAGCAGCTCGCCCGGTACTTCCACCTCGACGACGCCGATCGCGCCCTCGTCGGCGAGCGGCGCGGGGCGCACATGCGGCTGGGCTTCGCGGTCCAGCTCGGCACGGTACGCTTCCTGGGTACGTTCCTGGAGGAGCCGACCGACGTGCCGCCCCGCGCGGTGCGGTTCGTCGCCGACCAGCTCGGTCTTGCCGGCGATGGCCTGCTGCGCGAGTACGCGGCGTCGCGCTGGCGCATCCGTCATCCGGCCGAGATCCGCGATCGCTACGGCTACCAGCCCTTCTCGGACCCGCTCGTGCAGTTCCGGCTGAACCGCTGGCTCTACGCCCTGTGCTGGACCGGTTCCGACCGGCCGAGCGCGCTGTTCGATCGGGCGACCGCCTGGCTGATCGGCCGCAAGGTGCTGCTGCCCGGGGTGACGACGCTCGAGCGCAACGTCGCCCGCGTGCGCACCCGGGCCGCGCGCCGCCTCTGGCGGCAGATCCTGGCCGGGATCACCCCCGACCAGCGCGAGCGTCTCGGGGCGTTGCTCGCGGCACCGGACGGATCCCGGCAGAGCGCGCTCGATCGTCTGCGCGACGGGCCCGTGCTGCAGAGCCCGGCCGAGCTCGCGCGCGCGGTCGGCGACCTCGGCGGTAGTGGGCAGCGTGGGCACGTCAGTCCTCCTCGCCCGAGCCGGGCTCGGACACACCGGAGTGCAGGTGGGCTTTGACCGAGTCCGGCAGGACGCGACCCACCCTGCCCATCGCCTTACTGGAGAGGGACGCGGCGACGACGCGCTCGTCGCCGGCCATGAGCGCTTCATAGCCCTGGCGGGCGACGTCGGCGG
>CAXTNN010000156.1:0-8442 GCA_964245545.1 uncultured Acetobacteraceae bacterium
CCTGCGCCCATGGGTCCCGCCACCCTCACCCAGCCCTCTCCCGCCAGCGGGAGAGGGCTTTTGGCCGCGGCGACGTGCCCTCAAGCCGGGCGCCAGTTCTCGGACCAGTCGCAGGCCATGTCGCCCTGTCCGGTCGGCACGTAGCCGCGCAGCCAGGTGGGCGTCACGTGCGGCTCGGCGCGGAAGAACAGCGGCAACACGGGAACGGCGTCGGCGTAGACCTGCTGCATGTCGGCCCAAATCGCCTTCTGCTTGGCCGGGTCCAGCTCGCCTTCGGCAGCGGTGATGTCGGCATCCATCTTCGGGTTGCTGAAGCCCGGCGTGTTCGAGCCGCCGTAATTGTTCGCCTCGCTCGGGATCTGGCTCGAATCGAGTGTGCGGAACGGGGTTTCCGTCACGTTGCTGCTCCAGCCATACATCACCATCCCGGTGTAGGTGCGGTGCTTCATGGTGTCGCCGAACAGGGTGCGGGCGGGCTCGTTCTTCAGCGTCACCTCCACGCAAGCGCCCTTCCAGTTGGATTGCAGCACTTGCTCCTGCAGCTCGCGCAGGCGGTTGCCGGCGGTGGTGCTCAGCTCGAAGGACAGGCGGTCCCCAGCGGCGTTGCGGCACACACCGTCCGCGCCCGGCGTCCATCCCGCCTGCGCCAGCAGCGCCTTGGCGCCCGCCGGGTCGTATTTCACCACGGGGATGGCAGGGTCGTAATAGGGGCTCAGCGGGTTCACCCAGGTGGCGGCCACGGGCTGCTTGCCCCCGAACAGCCGGTCCACCATGGTCTGCCGGTCGATGGCCATCAGCAGCGCCCGGCGCACCCGCACATCGGCCAGGAGCGGGTTCTCACGCTTAAGATCGATATGCTCGTAGGTCAGGCTGGGCTTGAACTCGTAGTGGAATGCGTCGGGGTGGGATTTCTGCAACGCGAGCGCCTGGTCGATGGTGAGCCCGATGCTCTCGCCCGCCACCATGTCGATGTCGCCTGACAGGAGATTGGCCTGCAGTGCCGCCGTGTTCTCGATGTGGCGCAGCACGATGCGCTTGAACCCGGGCTTCGTGCCGGCCCAATGCGGGTTGGGCTCCAGGATGATCTGGTTGCCGCTGTCATAGCCGGTGATCATATACGGCCCGTCGTATAGACCAGGGTTGAGCGGCGCCCGGTTGTAATTGGTACCATTGATATAGGCGCCGGGGCTGTCGTCCTTCGCCACCACCGCGCCCTCGATGTGCTCGGGCAGGATTTGGTCCCACTGGTTGTAGTCGGCGCGCACGCGGCCGAGGTGGAGCACCGCCGTGTGGTCGTCCATCACGTCCACGCCCGTGGCCCGGCCCCACGGGTTGTTGTTGGAAAAGCCGCTGGCCGGGTTGGCGCCGAGCTTCCAGGTGAACGCGATATCGCGCGCGGTGACGGGCTGGCCGTCGCCCCATTGCAGGTCGGGCTTGAGCTTGATGGTGACCGCCATGCCCTTGCTGCCGTCCGGCCGGTCCTCGATCTTGGCCAGCCCATTCTCCAGCGTCGGCAAGTCGGTGCAGAGCAGGCAGGTGTTCTTCCAGCTCGCGTCAAAGGCGGTGATGGGGCGGATGACGAAGCCGGCCGCATAGGCCTTCACCACCTCGGCGTCGATATCCGGATGCAGCGAGGACGGGAACTGGGCGATCCCGATGGTCAGCGTATCGTGCACGGGGGCGGCTTGCGCAAGCCCAGTGGTGGCGAGGAGCAGGGCGAAGGCGGTGCGCAACGTCATGGCGGCGGCTCGCAAGCTAGGGGCGGCCGATAGAAGCGGACCGTTCCCAAACCGTCAACGCAGCCGCGAACTCTTGCCTGGCGCCGCGCTTATGGGGTCGGCAGAAAGGGAGGGGCCAGCATGGCGCAGGATGCCAAGCACGAGCTGGTGGAGTTCCTGGTGCGCGAGGCGTTTGACCCGGTGATGAAAGCCCGCCCGAACGGCCGCTCCGGGCACGAGCAGCAGATGCTCAACCAGGTGAAGCAAGCGACCGAGAAAGAGATCGAGCGCTTCCGGCATTACCGCTCGGCCGACGAGGTCTACACCAACTTCCACCGTGATCTGAGGTCCGCCCCAGCCAAGAAGGTTCATCAGACCCTGCGAGCGCTGAAGCTGCCGACCTTGGACGACGTGCGGGACGCGTTTGACCGCCGGGCCGAGGCGCTGGGCGTAGGGTCCGCCCAATAGGCCCGCCCTACGCCTAGCGCCGTGGCGGATGCGACGGGTTCGCTCCGCCACTCGCTGCAGTGATTGCTCGGCGCGCCGTAACGGCGGGCCTTACTCGGCAGCGCGCAAGCTGGGGGCGAGTTGGGTGGCGACGAGGTCGGCGAACCGGCCGCCCGTGGCAACCAGCGTGTCAAACCGGCCGCGCTCGACGATCTCGCCCCCATCGAACACCAGGATCTCGTCGGCATGGCGCACGGTGGAGAGGCGGTGGGCGATGATGAAGGTGGTGCGGCCCTGCATCAGCGTCTCCATCGCGCGGGACACGCGAGCCTCGGTCGCAGCGTCCAGCGCGCTGGTGGCTTCATCCAGGATCAGGATCGGCGGGTCCTTCAGCAGGGCGCGGGCAATCGCCAGCCGCTGGCGCTGGCCGCCGGACAGCGTGCTGCCGCGCTCGCCAACCATGGTGTCATAGCCCTGCGGCTGGCGCAGGATGAACTCGTGCGCGTCGGCCATGCGGCAGGCACGTTCCAGGTCCTCGTCGGTCGCGTCCGGCCGGCCGACCAGTAGGTTCTCGCGGATCGAGCGGTTGAACAGCAGGCTCTCCTGGAACACCACGCCGACCGAGCGGCGCAGGCTTTCAAGCGTCACGTCGCGGATGTCTTGGCCGTCGATGAACACGCGGCCGGCCGTCGGGTCCCACAGGCGCTGCAGCAGGCTCATGGCTGTGCTCTTGCCGGCACCGGTGCAGCCCACCAGGGCTACCACGCGGCCAGGCTGGGCCACGAACGACACGTCGTTCAGGATGGCCGGACCGCCCGGGTAGGCGAAGGACACGCTCTCAAACGCCACCTCGCCGCGGGACGCCTCAAGCTCGATGGCGTCCTCCACCTCAGGGACCGAGGATTTCGCATCCAGCACGGCAAAGTAGTCCTGCAGGGCAGGCAGTTGCAGGAACAGCCGGGAGGCGAACTGGACGGCGGAGTCCAGCCGGCTGATCAGCAGGTTGGCGAACCCCATGAAGCTGACGATTTCGGCGATGCTGGCTTGGCCGCGCACATGCAGCAGGGTGCCCACCAGCACAATCACGATCACCGCGATGGTGGACGCGCCGCGGGTGAGCACGGTTACCGCCGCCCACCAGTTCAGCACCGGGAATTGATGCGCCACCACCTGCTCGGCAATCTTGCGGAACTCGCCAGTTTCGGCCGCGAGCCGGGTGAACGACTGCACCACCATCACGTTGGCCAGCGCGTCCTGCGCGGTGCTGGCCAGGCGGGACTGGTGAGTTTCGGCGCGCGCCTGGCCCGCTTCCGTCCGCTTGATCACCAGCAGGGTCACGCCGGCGAACAGCACCACCAGCACCATCAGCACGGAGGCGAGCTGCCAATTCAGCAGCATCGTGAGCGGCAGCAGCACCAACAGCGCCACATAGGTGGTGAGCTGGTCGCGGAAGAAGTTGAGCCACACGCCAAACAGCGCGTCCGTCCCCGTCAGCATCACCTTGATCAGGCGGCCCGAATGCGCGCCGCCGTGGAACGACAAGGGAAGCGAGAGCACGTGCGCGAACAGCCGGCTCATGGCTTTGAGCCGGTTGCGGTGGGACAGGCGCTCAGCTTGTACCACCGTGAGCAGGTTGCCGCCGATGCTGACCGCGGCCACGGCCATCCAAACGCCAATCAGCAGCGCCGCCTGGGCCCAGAGCGCCTGCCGCGGCAAATCCGCCGACTTGGAGAGCAGGCCGATGACCCGGCCGAACAATACCGGATCGAGGAATTGCAGCCCCGCCAGGATGATGTTGGCCAGGCTCAGCACCACGGCAAGCCGCCGGTCTGCACCCAGGGAGGAGAGCACGCGTCGATAAAGGCTGAGAGTGCGCATGCAGCGACAAGTCCAATGGAGGGGAGGGCGTTGCCGCCTGATGATGGTTGTAGCCGGTGATGGTGGCGGGATCAGGGCAGAGGCTGCAGATAATGTGTTAGAACGCGGCTAAAAACGGGTTAACACGTCTCGATAGCGAACCATTGTGTTGGTGAAATGAACTCGTCCTGCGCTGCCACGGTCAGCAACTCGCGCGAGCCCGCCTCGACGGTGCGGCGAAGCAGGCCGAAGGTGGCGCTGGCAGCAGCCTCCAGCGCAGCCGCTGGCGACCCGGTGCGCAGGCGGTGCAGCAGGAACAGCGCGGAGATGGTGTCCCCGGCGCCATTGGCAATCGCGGGCAGCAACGGCGTGCGCAGCCGCCAGCTTGCATTGGCGTCCTGGGCGAGCAGGTCGATGCAGCCGGCGGGGGTGTCAGCCACGCGCAAGCTGGTGATGAGGACGCAGGCGCCCGGCCGCATGGTGGCACGCAGGGCGGCAGCGGCGGCTTGGGCGTCCGTCACCGTGACGATAGACCGGCCGGTGAGGTGCTGCAGTTCGAACTGGTTGGGGGTGGCGATGTCGGCCGCGGGCAGGCAACGGTCGCGGAACAGCGCGGGGAGCGCGGGTTGCACGTAGATGCCGGGCCCGTCATCGCCGATCACCGGGTCACAGCAATAAAGCGCGGCCGGGTTGGCGGCACGCACCACGCTTACGGCGTGCAGCACGGCGCCGGCGACGCCGGCATCGCCCAGGTAGCCGCTGAGCACGGCGTCACACCCGGCGAGCACGCCGCGAGCCACCAGGCCATCCACCACGTCCTGCACCTGCGCGCCGGTGAACACCTGGCCGGTGCGGGAGCCATAGCCGGGATGGTTGGAGAACTGGACGGTGTTGATCGGCCAGACCTCGGCGCCCAGGCGCTGCAAGGGAAAGGTGGCAGCGCTGTTGCCGACATGGCCGTAACTGACGGCGGATTGGATGGACAGGATGGCGCCGGCCAATGGCTGCTCCCGGGTGGATGGTGACGCCGCGCGTGGTAACATGCTGCTACAAGCGGGCAACCCGCTTGCCACAGGGCTGACGCCTTTGCGGCCTAGCAACCGCACGTCGCCGGGTCGCGTTCCAGCGGTTCCTGGCCAATGAGGGAGACAGAGTTCATGCCCGATCGCATTCCAGCCCGCGCGGCCGCTTTCGTAATGGCGGCCGCCTTGCTCGGCGCGCCGGTGATGGCGCGGGCGCAGCCGGCCTCCGGGGCGCCCAACACCAGCGGCCAGGCCGAGCGGCGCAACGCGTTCGTGGAGCGGCGCATCACGCAGCTTCGCACCGAGATCAAGATCACGCCGGATGAGCAGAAGAGCTTCGACGACTTCGCCAGCGTCATGCGGCAGAACGCCGCGCAGATGAATGACGCGGTTGGCAAAGGGGCCACGCTGCCCGCCAGCGCCACCGCGGTCGACCGCATGCAGACCTATGCCGAGATGTCGCAGGTGCACGCGCAACACATGCAGCAGCTCACGGCGGCGTTCACCACCTTCTACAACACACTGACGCCGCAGCAGAAGAAGATCGTGGACGCAAGCTTTGCCCGGCAGGCCGCAGCGCGGCGCAATGCCAAGAGCTGACCGGTCTCGCAGCAGGTGCTTGCGGCAGCGGGGCGCCGGTCCTAGAAGCCAGGGCTTGCCGCGCCGGTCGGGATCGGTGCAGCCATTTTGGAGCGTTGGCCATGAAGCCCGGAATTCATCCTGATTACCATGACGTCAAGATCATCATGACGGACGGCACCGAGTTTACCACCCGGTCCACCATGGGTAAGGAGGGAGATACGCTGCGGCTGGACATCGACCCGAAATCTCACCCTGCTTGGACGGGGGTGCAGCGTATCATGGACACTGGCGGGCAGGTGGCCAAGTTCAACAAGCGCTTCGCCGGGCTCGGCCAGCGCAAGTAGCCTGCCTGGAAAAAACCCGTCTTCACAGACGTGTGCGGAGCGCGGCCACTCTTGAAACCAAGGGTGGCCGTTTCTTATTCTGGCTCTGTTCGCGATGCCCAAATGGGGTCGCGGGGACTGAACCGGGCCGGCTCCGCGTGGGGCGGCTCAATCACACGACCTTGCTTTCTAGGAGGTTTGTTATGACGTTCGATTTCTCTCCCCTTTTCCGTACCGCTATCGGCTTCGACCGGTTGGCATCGCTGATGGACACGGCGCAAGAGGCGGCCAGCGCGCCAGCTTATCCCCCCTACAACATCGCCAAAACCGGCGAGGACACCTATCGGCTGACGATGGCCGTGGCTGGGTTCAGCGACAGCGACATCGAGTTGGTGGTGCGCGACAACCAGCTCGTGGTGTCGGGCAAGCTGGGCGGTGAGACGGGTGGCGAACTGCTGTATCGCGGCATTGCCGGCCGTGCGTTCGAGCGGCGCTTTGCCCTGGCCGACCATATCGTGGTCGAGGGTGCCGAGCTGCAGCATGGCCTGCTGCATGTCGCGCTGAAGCGCGTTGTGCCCGAGGCGCTAAAGCCCCGCCGCATCACCATCGGCTCCGGCCAGGCGAGCGCCCAGCCGAGCGTGATCGCCAATGACAGCAACGGTGCGGCCCAGGCGGCCTAACCTCGCCTGTCGTCTGCGGTCAATGGGAGGGAGCCGGGCAACTGGCTCCCTCTTTTCATGGGTCAGCTCCGGAAGAACTTGTCCGCCGCGCTGCGATGGTCCTGCTTGCGGGAGATCGCCACTTCGGCGCGGGCGATTTCAGCTTGCAGCTCGGCGATGTAGGATTGCAGTTCCTCCACCCCCATCGGGTCAAGCGGGAGCAACGGAACGCGCCGGGGCGGCGCCGGCTCCTCCTCTTCCCACATGGCTGGTCATCCTCCTGTTGAACTTGCCGGATTGTGGCGTGCACGCCCTTGACCGGCAAGCCGGCCGCGCCCCATATCCTGCGCATATAGATGGACCAGCCAGCGCGCCTCCCGCGGGGGAATGGCAGCGCGGCGGCCGGAGAGCGCGGACATGAGCCTGCCATTGATGCCAAAAGCCACCGCCGTGTGGCTGATTGAAAAAACGTCTCTTACCTTCACCCAAATCGCCGAGTTCTGCGGTATGCACCCGCTGGAAGTGCAGGCGATTGCCGATGGCGAGGTGGCGCAAGGCATCGTGGGCTACGACCCGGTGGCCAACCATCAGGTGATGGCCGAAGAGATTTCACGCTGCGAGGCGGACGAAACCCAGCGCCTCAAGCTGCTGCCACCGGCCAACCCGCTGCCGAAGAAGTCCCGCGGGGCGCGCTACACCCCGGTGGCCAAGCGCAACGATCGGCCGGATGCCATTGCCTTCGTGCTGCGCAACTTCCCGCAATTGTCCGAGGCCCAAGTGGTGAAGCTGTTGGGCACCACCAAGGACACCATTCAGAAGGTGCGCGAGCGCAGCCACTGGAACAGCACCAACATCAAGCCGCGTGACCCGGTGATCCTGGGGCTGTGCAGCCAGACCGACCTGAATGCGATGGTAACGGCCGCGAACGACCGCTTGATCCGCGAGGGCAAGACCGTGCCCATGCCCGTGCGCATGGAGACTGACGAAGCCGCCTGAATGCGGGGCGCGGCGTCCGTGGCCGCGCCCGCCGCCATCAGTTCTGGGCGCTGAGCCGCTCCATCTCGTCCTTCAGCCGCAGCTTTTCCCGCCGTAGCCGCATGAGTTCGTCGTCATCCGGCTTGGGCCGGTGATCTTCCTCGAAAATCTGCGCCTCAAGCGCCTCGTGACGGACTTTCAAGCTGTCGATACGGGCTTGCAGGTTCATGAGTCCTCCGTGACATGTGGAACTCGCTGGCGCCGTGTGCGCCGAACGGAGCCTAGCCCCACACCAGCCAAAGATGCCAGGATTTGTTACATACCTGGATATGTCTTGGCCTAGAACTGGCTGCCAAGCCTTGGTCCCGCAGAGACGACTATGCTAGAGCCCCGCCATGGTGATCGACCGCGATGCCCTCTTGCGTAAGCTGCACGAACTCCGCAGCGAGCACCGCGACCTGGACACCGTGATCGCCCGGCTGTCGGACCAGCCGATCGACCAGCTCCAGCTCCAGCGGCTGAAGAAGCGCAAGCTGCTGCTCAAGGACGAGGTGGCGTGGCTGGAAAGCCGGCTCATTCCGGATAACATCGCTTGAGCCTTTCGCCCAGCATTGCCGTCGGCATCATCATGGGCAGCCAGTCGGATTGGGACACGATGCGGCACGCGGCCGCCACGCTGCGCGCGCGGGAGGTTGGTTGCGAAACCCGCATCGTCTCCGCCCACCGCACACCCGACCGGCTGGCCGGCTACGCCCGTGAGGCGGCGGGGCGCGGGCTGAAGGTGATCATCGCAGGCGCGGGTGGGGCGGCGCATCTGCCGGGCATGTGCGCGGCGTGGACCACCCTGCCCGTCCTCGGC
>CAXTNN010000157.1:0-3315 GCA_964245545.1 uncultured Acetobacteraceae bacterium
CCCCGCAGCAGCGTGCGAACCTCGCCCACCCGCAGCTCCACCCATTGCCGGCCGGGCCGCATTCGTTCCGGGCTGCCACCACGCGAGATGCTGCGCAGCGTCGTGCGCAAGTCGTGTTCCACGTGCAGCAGGTCGGCGGCGACACGGTCCAGCCAAGCGGTCATGGTGCGGAAACTCCCTTGATCTCCCGCAACAATGTCAACCGCGACTGCCGCTTGTTCTCCTTCTCCGAAGACGTGCCCGGTGCACTCGAATATTCCTTATGTGACTTTCACCGACGGGTCACATTTGAGTGCTGCTGCTGCTTGCCCGCAGCATCCCGCCGCGCTAGGCATCGGCTTACCATTTGCATGGGGCTTGTGCGTTTGTCGATTGATCGTCCCCGCCGCATTTTCCGCTCAAGCTATCACCCAAGAGCCCCGGGCCGCCTTGCCCGCGTGGTCGTTGCGGCCGCGGGGCTTGTTGGCGTGGCTTTGCTGGCGGCCGGGCATGCGGGTGACCTGCTGGGACAGATGTCGGCTGAGCCCCGGGTGATCTCGGCGCCGGCGCCCAAGGTGGCCGTGATTGATGGCGATACGCTGAGCCTGGCTGGAACCGTGGTGCGGCTCAGCGGCGTTTCTGCACCGCGGCGTGGGCAGGCTTGTGCGGCCGGGCCGGATTGCGGTCGCAGTGCAACGGTGGCCCTGGCCGACATGGTGCAGGACCGCGGCGTGGAATGCCATGTGTCCGGGCATGATGGTTTAGGACGTCCGGCTGGCCGCTGCTTGGCCGGCGGGCGCGATCTTAACGTGGCGCTGGTGGATGCTGGCTGGGCACGCGCGGGCAATGCCACCTTGAGCGCAGAGGAGTTTGACGCCCGGGCGCATAAGCGAGGCATTTGGCTGGCCGATTGAAGCGGTTGGCCGCTGCGGCAGCGTGGCTCGGCCATGGCAATCATGCTGCGGTGCGAAGGTTGCCAATCAGGCACCTTGCCCCTTAAGTACAGGATGTCACCGGCGCCCGACCGGCCGGTGCGCCCGCGGCGGCGATCCGCCGAGCCAATTTCGACAGGAATAGAGCATGAGCGGCACCGCGAATGGGTCATTAACGATGACTCTCGATGGGACCAACCAGTCCCTGACTGTTCCCTTGAAGACCGGGACCATCGGCCCGAAGGCGGCCGATATCAGCAAGCTATACGGCAGCCTGGGCGTGTTCACATACGACGTCGGCTACGGCGCGACGGCCGCCTGCGAAAGCAAGATCACCTATATTGACGGTGATGAGGGCGTGTTGCTGCATCGCGGCTACCCGATCGAGCAGCTTGCCGAACATTCCAACTTCCTCGAAGTGGCCTACTTGCTGCTGAACGGAGACCTACCCAGCGCGGCGGAGCGGGATGAGTTCGAGCGTGGCGTGATGTACCACACCATGCTGCACGAGCAGATCCGCAGTTTCTACAGCGGCTTCCGCCGCGACGCGCACCCGATGGCGGTGATGTGCGGTGTGGTCGGCGCTTTGTCGGCGTTCTACCATGACAGCCTGGACATTACGAACCCGGAGCACCGGCGGATCAGCGCGTTTCGGCTGATTGCCAAGCTTCCGACCATTGCCGCCTGGGCTTACAAGTACAATATCGGGCAGCCGTTCATCTATCCGCGCAACGACCTCAGCTATGCCGAGAACTTCCTCTACATGCTGAATGCCGTGCCCGCCGAGGACTACAAGGTGAGCCCGGTGCTGGCGCGGGCGATGGACCGCATCTTCATCCTGCATGCCGATCACGAGCAGAACGCCTCGACATCGACGGTGCGGCTTGCCGGGTCAACGGGGGCAAACCCGTTTGCCTGCATTGCCGCTGGCATTGCGAGCCTGTGGGGCCCGGCGCATGGCGGCGCCAACGAGGCGGTGCTGAAGATGCTGAACGAGATCGGCTCGCCGGAAGCAATCCCCGCCTTTATCGACAAGGTGAAGGACAAAAACAGCCATGTGCGGCTAATGGGCTTTGGTCACCGCGTCTACAAGAACTACGATCCACGCGCCAAGATTATGCAGAAGACCTGCCATGAAGTGCTCGGCGAATTGGGCATCAAGGATGACCCGACACTCGACATGGCGATGGAGCTGGAGCGGATTGCTCTGCATGATGATTACTTCATCAGCAAGAAGCTCTACCCGAACGTGGACTTCTATTCCGGCATCATTCTCAAGGCAATGGGCATCCCGACCAGCATGTTCACCGTGCTGTTTGCAGTGGCCCGCACTGTCGGCTGGATCAGCCAGTGGCAGGAGATGATGGAGGATCCGGCGCAGCGGATAGGCCGGCCGCGGCAGGTCTATGTCGGGTCTCCGCAACGCGATTACGTGCCAGCCGCACAGCGCGGCTGACCGCGCAGGCTTTGGCGGCGGCAAAAGGGCCTGGTGCAAGCCAGGCCCTTTTTCTATGCAAGGATGGATTTTTCACTGTGTGAAAATTGGGCCTTCTTAGGTAAGCAACTAGAGTTTTCTAAGCTTGTATGTCAGCGACACCGGCTTATGCCTTGTTATCAGAATGGAACAGCGATGCAAAATCGGCGCAGCAAAGCGCTGCAGCGGTGGCTAACATGATGTTTTTGCTGCATCTTCCGTTGCATAGCCGGCGTTAAAAGCCAGTAAAACAGAGGCTTGCAGAGACTTTCGCATCCAGGCTGGCTGCACCGGCCGGCGGATTGGCTCTACATACAATTGTAGGCTTAGTTCGGCCTCTGCGAAGGAGCTTCACCGTGTCCGACTGTCTTTACTCGCTCGACTCAATGGTGCGCGCCCGGCTTAAAAAATGGCCGCAACATCCGCCTGGGCTCGACAGCGACCGCAAAGGCGCCTGGCTGCGCGGCCGGCCCGACGAAACAACGGCGGGGCTCTGCTTCCTCAAGCTGCCAGGCAGCGACCGCTTGCGCACGTTGCCCGATGGATTGTGGTTGAATTTCGGCGGCACGGCGGCCGAGCCCTATGCCGACATCTTCGCCATCGAAGCCTGTGCCTCGCTGCCGAACTTCCTCGACAAGCGCTCCCGCTTCGCTCCCTCCACCCAATCGTTGATGGCGGTATGCCCCCTGCCCTGGCTGCTGGCACCGGTTTGCCCGGAGAGCAACATTCCGCGCTGGATGGCCACCGGCGTGATCCGTCAAACGCCGACGGCGCCGCTGGTGCTGCCGGTGCGCGACCTGCGGGTGATGTATGGACTGAGGTCCCGGCACTACGATGGCTTCCTTCGCCACCAAGTTCCGCATCCGCATGAGTTCTTCGTGCCGATGGAGGCGCTGACTGCCAAGGACGGGGACCAGGACCCGGCGATGC
>CAXTNN010000157.1:3325-8415 GCA_964245545.1 uncultured Acetobacteraceae bacterium
GCGCCTCGATCAAGGCGAACTTCATGGCGCCGCGGCAGGCCGCCTTAGTTGGCCGGCAGCAAGCAAAACCTGCCGGGCGGCGGCTGGGTCGTCGGTGATGATCCCGTCCACGCCCCATGCTGCCAGGCGCACCTGGTCCGCAGGGTGATTCACCGTCCAGGGGACCACCTGCAAGCCGGCCCGCTTGGCGCGCTCGAGCAGGCGCTGCGTGAGCTCGACATGGTTGGGCGACCAGGTGCCGCCGCCTTCCGCCGCCACCATCTCCGGCAGGCGGGCCTGGCCGCCGCGCCAAGCTCGTGTGCTACGAGTGGTGAGCCAGGCATAATCGAGCTGCGGGCGGGTTTGCCGCAGGCTGCGCGGGCCACGCCAATCGAAGGACTGGATGACGGCCCGCGCGCCCGCCGCTGCTGCCGCCTCCGCAACCGCCTCCGCGATCGCGGCAGGGTGGGCGGTGGCGTGGGGCCGGTGGGGGTAGGTCTTGATCTCGATCGTCCAGCGTGCCGGCAGCCGCAGCACGTCGCGCAGGGCCGGCACCCGTGCGCCGTCTATGGCTGATTGGTTGGGAAACGCGCGCGCCGCCGGGCTGCCCGGGCGGATGCGGCCGACCTCGTAGCGGCGCAGCTCCTCCCAGCTCATGCGATGCAGCCATGGGCTGGGCGTGCGCAGCCAATCGCCATGGCGCCGGGCCAGGTCCGGCAACAGCCGGGGATCATGGCTCAGCACGGCAACGCCGTCGCGAGTCATGCCGACGTCGATCTCGAACCAGTCGACGCCGGTCGCTAGGGCAGCCTGCAAGCCCTCAAGGGTGTTTTCCGGCCAGAGCGCACGGGCGCCGCGATGGCCGATAACGGCAATGCTGGACAAGGCGGCGACCCGAGCGGCTCAGCTGGGATCAGCCCTCACTCGTCGCAATCGCAGCCAGAGGTCGGTCCGCTATCCTTTCGCACCACGTGGTGGTCGATCCACTCCGAGACCAGCCGGCGCGCCTCGTTGATGGAGGCTTCGGGATGATGGATGCGGTACAACACGGTGCAGGCGCGGAAGGCGTCCATATCGACGCTGCCGGTCGCGCGCAGTTCGCGATAGGCCGTCACGACGGCGCGCTCGCATCGCCGCGCGATCACTGACTGCTCTCGTCCCACTCTGCTCTCCAATTGCGACTGACTCGCAAACTTCGAGGAAGTCTAGGGCCGACGGGTTGCAACAGCAAGAAAACCTTCGCCTCGCTGGCAACGGTGGAGTTGCTAGCCGCGAACCGCGTCGGCAATGGCGCGGCCCACCTCCACGGTGCTGGACTGGCCGCCCATGTCGCGGGTCCGTGGCCCGCCATCGCGCAAAAGGCCCTCGAACGCGGCCACGATCGCCTGGCCGGCCTCTGCTTCGCCCAGATGCTCCAGCATCATGGCCGCCGACCAGATCTGGCCAATCGGGTTGGCCACCCCCTTGCCCGCAATATCCGGCGCCGAACCGTGCACGGGCTCGAACATCGAGGGGTGCAGGCCCTCGGGGTTGATGTTGGCGGAGGGCGCGATGCCGATGCTGCCGGCCACTGCCGGGCCAAGGTCGGAGAGGATGTCGCCGAACAGGTTGGAGCCGACCACCACGTCGAACCAGTCAGGATGCTGGACGAAGTGGGCGCAGAGGATGTCGATGTGGTATTTCGCCGTGTGGATGTCTGGGTAGGCCGCGGCCATGGCGGCAAACCGCTCGTCCCAATACGGCATGGTGATGGTGATGCCGTTGGACTTGGTGGCGGAGGTCACGTGCCGCCGGGGCCGGGTGCGGGCGAGCTCGAAAGCGTAGCGCATGATGCGGTCGGTGCCGCGGCGGCTGAAGATGGCTTGCTGGCTGGCAAACTCATGTTCGGTGCCGCCATACATGCGGCCGCCGACGCTAGAATACTCGCCTTCGGTGTTCTCCCGCACCACCACAAAGTCGATATCCTGCTCCGTGCGGCCGGCGAGCGGCGTGCGCGCGCCCGGCATGAGCTTGCAGGGGCGTACGGCTGCGTATTGGTCGAAGCCGCGGCGGATTGGGATCAGCAAGCCCCAAAGCGAGACATGGTCGTCCACGCCGGGCCAGCCGACCGCGCCCAGCAGCACGCTGTCTGCCTCACGAAGCTGGTCCAGCCCATCCGCCGGCATCATTGCGCCGGTGCGGGTGTAGCGTTCGCACGACCAGTCATAATGGGTGGTGTGCAGGGTGAAGCCGAACCGGGTTGCTGCCGCGTCCAGCACTTCCAGAGCGGGGGGCACCACTTCCTTGCCGATACCGTCGCCGGGGATAACGGCAATCTTGTAGCTGCGCGGCATGGCGGCTCCGATCAATCTACGGCCCGCGGGCCGATCGACATGCGGGCGCGGATTTCCAGGGCCACCCTGCCCGCCTCGTCCAGCGGGGTGCGCGGCCACGGCGAGAAGCTGTCGCCAAGCGGGCGCGCTTGGCCAGCACGATAGAGCGAGACGTGCATGCGGCGCTGAGCGAGCGATTCAGTCTGCGCGGCGATGAACACGGGCGCCTCCGCGCCACAGGCCTCGCTAATCATCGACGCCGAGTCTCCCGTCACCACCGTGGCATCGGCCAGCGCCAGCATGGCGGCATAAGGATTGTCGCCCGGCTCGCCCCAGCGATAGAGCAGGTGCATGCAAGGAGCCAAGCCCTCGGCCAAGGCGGCGGTGGCGTCCTCGCCGGTGCGGGGGCTGGTGCTGGAAACCACCGAACCGCCGATGGAAGCGGCCATGCGGGCGACCCGGCGCGCCAAGCCATAGGCCAGCGAAGGCTTCATTTCGGCGCCCAGCCGGCCCCCGCCGACCAGCAGGGTGATCAGCGGGCGCGGCAGGTGCGACAGCCGGCCGGCCCAAGCGACGCGGGCTTGCGACAGCACCAGCGGCGAGATGCGGTTCGGCTCGCCGAGCACCGTTACCACATTGGGACGAATGGCTGGGCGCTGGTGCTTTGGCAGCACCAGCAGGTCGAACTGCTTGGCGCGCCAGCGTGGGTGGGCAAAATGCACCACCCGGGTGCCGAAGTTGCTCCGCAGCCAGAGCGTTACCGCCTGAGACCGCCCGCTGCCGGACAAGGCCAAAGCCGGGCCGCGCGGAGCGGAAAACGGCCAGCCGGAGGAATGCAGCCCATCCAGGGACCGGCCCGTGATGAGGCCGGCGAAGGGCGCGCGCCAGCTCCACAGCAGCGACACCCGCAGATGCGGGACGCCGAGGCGTTCCGCGACAGCAATGGCTTGTGAGGAGGCGCCATCCGCCGGGTCATCCAGCACCCAAACCGGGGCGACATCGTCAATAGGCAACCCGGCCGGGCGGCTCAGGTCGGCTGGCTCACGCATGGCCCGTCTCGAGCATGTCCGGAGTCAGGCCGCCGCATGGACGTGCCGCACGCCAGGCGCTATCGAGCCTGCTGGCCACGGGGGACGCAGCCATGCCGCAACAGCACCAAACCGACTGGGATCGCGACGCGGCGCTGACGACGGCGCGGATCCTGCTGGAGATCAAAGCGGTCAATTTCCGTCCCGAAGAACCTTACACGTTTACATCCGGCTGGAAATCGCCGGTCTACATCGACTGCCGGCGGATCATCTACTTTCCGCGGGCTCGCGCCAAAATCTGCGCCCTCGGCGTCGACAAGATCGACCGCCATATCGGCCTCGAGACCATCGAGGCAGTTGCGGGCGGCGAAACTGCCGGCATTCCCTTTGCCGCTTGGATCGCAGACCGCATGCTGGTCCCCATGGCGTATGTGCGCAAGAAGCCAAAAGGGTTTGGTCGCAACGCGCTGATCGAGGGCGACGTTCCCGAAGGAAAGCAGACGTTGCTGGTGGAGGACCTGACCACCGATGGGCGCAGCAAAATCCAGTTTGCGCAGTCGCTGCGGGATGCCGGCGCCTTGGTCAATCATGCCTTCGTGGTGTTCTTCTACGGGGTGTTCCCCGGCAGCTTCGAAACGCTGGCCAGCATGGACATCACGCTGCACCACCTTGCCACCTGGTGGGACGTGCTGGACGCGTGCCGCGACCGTCCCTATTTCGCCGACCCGGCGCTGGCCGAGGTGCGCCGCTTCCTGGAAGACCCGGTGGCGTGGTCCCGCGCCCATGGCGGCGTGGGCAGCGCCGAAGAAGCGGCTGCCCGCCGCACCTCGGACGCAAACGCTTAGAACGGCTCCTTTGCGGATCAGGCCAAGCCGACCTAACCCGATCAGGCACTATGGCAGGTAGGCGTCGGTCCAACCGACCTCGCCGCTGGGCTTGAGCTTCACCTCGACCCGGCCCAGTCCTTCCCGTTGCAGCACATCCACCCCGCGCGCCTGGGCAATGATGCGGCAGCCCTCCAGCGGTTCGCCCGCATCCGCCTCGCCATCGGAAATTCGCCGGGTCACTTCTGCGCGATGCTGCAGGTCGGCGTCGGTGTGGCAAAGCACCGCACCAGGGTCGAGCCGGCGGCCGGCGATCCCGCGCGTCGGCGCCAGGGTGGAGACGGGCGGCGGCACGCTGGGACGGATGTCATCTTCGGTTGGTATGCGGCTGCGCGGCGCTGGCACGGCGCCGCTGCCTTGCGCCCAGGCCAGGCTTGGAGACGCTGCCGGCAAAACCAACAAACCAAGTGCGACCCAGCCGGCAAGCCGTGCATGCTGTGTCATTGCGTCCTCCCTCACATGCGAACTGCGCTCTTCCTAGCCTGCGGTGGCATCGGTTGGAATAACCCGGTGCAGGGTTTCAACGAAGACGTTGGCGAGCCTAAGCTGACCTATCGCTTTGCCCACCAGGCGAACCCCGTAGGAGCCTCCCTTCATGCCGATCCGCCCCAACTCCGCCGCCGCCCGCGACATCGCCCATACGCTGCACCCATACACCGACCTGGTTGCGCATCAGGAAGCGGGGCCGATGGTGATCAGCCGGGGCAAGGGCGTGCGCGTGTGGGATGATGAGGGCAATGAATACATCGAGAGCGTCGCCGGGCTGTGGTGCGCCTCGCTGGGCTTCGACAATGAGCGGCTGGCCCGCGCGGCCTATGACCAGATGCGCACGCTGCCGATCTAAAACACATTCACCGACAAGTAGCACACCCACAACATACAGCAGT
>CAXTNN010000158.1:0-3194 GCA_964245545.1 uncultured Acetobacteraceae bacterium
CTTTCGCTGCAGATCGAGGCCGGCGCCGACGCGGTGATGCTGTTCGACTCCTGGGCCGGCGTGCTCCCCGCCGCCGGGTTCCGCCAGCACGTGATCGAGCCCACCCGCCGCATCGTCGCCATCCTGCGCGAGCGCCATCCGGCCACCCCCGTGATCGGCTTCCCCCGCCTGGCCGGCGCATTGCTGGCCGAGTATGTGGCGGGCACTGGCGTGCAAGCCGTGGGGGTCGACACCGCGGCCGACCCCGCCTCCGTAGCCGCCGCCATCCCCTCGGCCGTCGCCGTCCAAGGCAATCTTGACCCGCTGGCCCTGGTGGCGGGCGGCGCGGTGCAAGAGGCGGCCACCGAGCGCGTGCTGCAGGCCTGGCGCGGCCGCCCCGCCATTTTCAACCTCGGCCACGGCATCGTGCCCGGCACCCCGCCCGAACACGTCGCCACCCTGGTGGAGCGCGTGCACCGTGCTTGACGCCGCCGCACCCCCCGCCAACTCTCACCTCATGAAACCGACGCGCCTGGCCGTTGTGCTGTTCAACCTGGGCGGGCCAGACAAGCCCGCCTCGGTCCGGCCGTTCCTGGTCAACCTGTTCCGCGACCCGGCGATTCTGCGGGTGCCGTTCTTTGTCCGCCCGCTGCTCGCCCGCATCATCGCCTACGCCCGCACCAAGCCTGCCACCGCGAACTACATGATCCTGGGCGGCGGCTCCCCGCTGCTGGGCCTCACTGAGCAGCAGGCCCGGGCGCTCGAACACGCTCTCCCCGAGTTCGACGTCCACTGCTTCACCGCGATGCGCTACTGGCACCCGTTCAGCGACGAGGTGGCGCGGGCGGTGCGGGATTGGGCGCCCGGCCACGTGGTGCTGCTGCCGCTCTACCCGCAATATTCCACCACCACCACCGGCTCGTCGCTCAGTGCCTGGCGCGAAGCCGCCGCGGCCGCCGGGCTGGCCGCTCCCGTGACCACGCTGTGCTGCTATCACGCCGACCCCGGCTACATCGAAGCCACCGCTTCCGGCGTGCGGCGGGCCTATGATGCGGCGCTGGCCGAGCTAGACGGACGGGCGCCGTTGCGGGTGCTGTTCTCCGCCCACGGCCTGCCCGAGGTGATCGTGAAGGGCGGCGACCCCTACCAGTACCAGGTGGAGCGCACCGTCGCCGCCACCGTGCGCGCCATGGCGGTCCCGGGGCTGGACTGGACGGTGTGCTATCAATCCCGCGCCACCCCGCAGAAATGGCTCGACCCGAGCACCGAACACACCATCGAGCAGGCCGCGCATGACGGGACGGCGGTACTGGTGGTGCCGATCGCCTTCGTCTCCGAGCACTCCGAGACGCTGGTGGAGCTGGACGTGGAGTACCGGGACTTCGCCGCGGAAAAAGGCGTGCCGGGCTACTTCCGCGCCCCGGCCCAGAACGCCGACGCCGGGTTCATCGCCAGCCTGGCCTCGCTGGTGCGCAAAAGCCTCGGCCACGGACCCGGCCTATGCAGTTGGGCCGGCTCGCGCACCTGCCCGCGCGCGCATGGCGATTGCCCCCACGCCCGCGCCGGCATCCCTGCCCCCGATCCTGCCCCTGGGCCGGTGCTGGAACGCGTGGCGTGACTCCATCGCCGCTGCGTGGCGTCACCCCATTACCGCTGCGGCTGGTGATCTTTGATTGCGACGGCGTGCTGATCGACAGCGAGGGCCCATCCAACAGCTTGGTGGCCGAAGCCGTCACCGAGCTGGGTTGGCCGATGACGACGGCGGAGGCGTACGACCTGTTCGTCGGCCGCCGCCTGTCCGACATCCCCGCTATCGTCGAGCCAAAGCTGGGCCTGCCCATCCCACCCGGCTGGGTGGACCAGTTGCGGGACCGTCTGGTCGAGCGCTTGGCGGAAGTCGTGGAGCCCATCCCAGGCGCGCACGAGGCGCTGGCGGCGGTCGCCGCCTTGGGCCTGCCGTTCCGCGTCGCCTCGAACTCCTCGCATGAGGAGATGGCGGCGAAATTCAACCGCACCGGCATGGCGGCGCTGATGGCCGGCCGCAGCCACAGCGCGCGGGACGTGCTGCTCGGCAAGCCCGCCCCCGACGTGTTCCTGCACGCCGCGGCGGCCGAGGGCGTGCCGCCGGGCGCGTGCCTGGTGGTGGAAGACAGCGTGCCTGGCGCCCAAGCCGCCCGCGCCGCTGGAATGGCCTGCGTCGCACTCTCCCCGCACGGCGACAACCCGGCGCTGCGGGACGCGGGCGCCGTGCTCATCCGCTCCTTCGCCGAACTTCCGCCCATCTTGCAACGCGCCATGGCCGGGGGCGGCTGACCCGGCGGAGACCCACCCGATGAAATCCGTACGCTTGCTCGACGGCACCCAGCTCCCTGCGGTTGGGCAGGGAACCTGGCATCTCGGCGAGGGTGAGCGGACACCGGCCGAGGAGGCGGACGCGCTGCGTTTGGGCCTCGATCTCGGCCTCACCGTCATCGACACGGCGGAAATGTATGCGGAGGGCGAGGCCGAACGCGTGGTGGCCCGCGCCATCGCCGGGCGGCGCCAGGAGGTGTTCCTGGTCAGCAAGGTTTACCCGCACCATGCCAGCCGGCAACAGATGCCGCGAAGCTGCGAGGCCAGCCTAAAGCGGCTCGGGACCGATTACCTCGACCTCTATTTGCTGCACTGGCGCGGCTCCGTGCCGCTGGCCGAGACGGTGGAGGTGTTCGAGCGCCTCCGCGAGGCGGGCAAGATCCGCCGTTGGGGCGTGTCCAATTTTGACCAGGACGACATGGAGGAGCTCGGCCCCGGCGCCTGCGCCACCGACCAGGTGCTCTACAACCCGCAAGCCCGCGGCATCGAGTTCGACCTGCTGCCCTGGTGCGCCGAGCGCCACCTGCCGGTGATGGCCTACTCCCCGGTTGGCCAAGCCGGCAGCCTGCTGTCCCACCCCGCCTTGCGCGAGATAGCCGGCCGCCACGGCGCAACCCCGGCAGCCGTGGCGGTTGCCTGGTCCATGCGGCTCCCCGGCATCATCACCATCCCCAAGGCGTCCGACCCGGCGCATGTCCGCATCAACGCCGCCGCAGCCGAGCTCGACCTGACCGCCGAGGACTTGGCGGCGATCGATGCCGCCTTCCCTCCACCCCGCCGTCCCGTTCCATTGCAGATGCTGTAAGTCCGGCAGAGAGCCGGTGGCTATCTCCCTCTCCCGCTGGCGGGAGAGGGTCGGGGTG
>CAXTNN010000158.1:3204-8231 GCA_964245545.1 uncultured Acetobacteraceae bacterium
CCCCGTTCCTTTCCCGTGGGGGTACGGCCGCCTCCCCGCGGGTGGCTATCGCCCGCCCCCGCGGGGGGGTGTGGGGGGGGGTGCGGGTGGCGAGGCCGCAAACCGTCGATGCAGTGGCTCCAAGGATCACCCATCCAAGTCCGGCTAACCCTATTACAGCAGGCATAGCTCCCGCAGCTTCTGCGCCAGGCCGTATGGCAGGTCCGCCTCAGGCGAGCCAGCGGTGAGGTCGGGCGGCGCGTCCTCCGGGCGCAAGTAGCGCCAACCCTGGAACGCCTTCACCGGCCGGCCCGCCACCGGCACCACGTCCGGGTGCAACAGCAAGGCCGCACAGGGATGGCCATCGTCGCGCAACGCCGCCTCGATGCCGACGATGCGCTGCCGCACCAGCATGGAGCCGCCGATCACCCAGTACATCGAACCGCCAGACGCGATCTCCGCCGCCAGGCGGGGCATTTGCCGGGTGCGGTGCTGCAGCGGCGGGTCCCGCTCGCTGCGCTCGAACTGCAAGGCGCGCAAATGCGCCGGGTCCCGCACGCCCACGGCCAGTTTCATCAGGTGCAGCATCGGCCCAGACATGGCGGAGGCGGCCGGCGTCGGCAAGACACCTGACCTCATCGGGAAGACGTGCCATTGACTCTCGTTTGACAGTCAGCGAGATGGCGCGGGCGCAGGTCTGCCCTGCAGTTTTAATCGTCCAAGGAGTGTCGTCGATGACCGGTTTTCGCCTGGCCACCGCCTTGGCGGCTTTGCTTGCCACCGCCGCCACGGCCCATGCCCAAGCAACCGGGCAGCCAGCCGCTCCCGCTTCCGGCTCCCCGACCATGGACGCCATCCGCTCGCGCGGCGCCCTGGCCTGCGGCGTCTCCACCGGCGTGGCTGGCTTCTCGCTGGCCGACAGCCAGGGCGTGATCCGCGGCATCGACGCCGACACCTGCCGCACCATCGCGGCCACTCTCCTGGGCGACGCGAACAAGGTGAAGTTCGTCCCCACCACCACCACCAACCGCTTCACCGCACTGCAATCCGGCGAGATCGACGTGCTGATCCAAGAAACCACCTGGACGCTCGGCCGCGAAGCCAATCTCGGCCTCGAGTTCACCGGCATCACCTACTATGACGGCACCGGGTTCCTGGTGAAGACCGCTTCCGGCGTGACGTCCGCCAAGGGGCTGGATGGCGCCACCATCTGCGTGCAGCCCGGCACCAGCACCGAGCTGGCGATCAACGACTACTTTCGGCTCAACAACATCAAGTTCACCCCCGTCGAGATCCAGGACGTGAACCAGATCCAGGGCACCTTCATGTCCGGCCGCTGCGACGCTTACTCCACCGACAGCTCGGCCCTGGCGGCGTTCCGCTCCACCCAGGGCGACAAGGCAAAAGACTTGACCCTGCTGCCCGAGATCATCAGCAAGGAGCCGCTTGGGCCATCCGTCCGCAAGGGCGATGACAAGTTCTTCGACCTGGTCAAGTGGACCCAATACGCCGAGCTGACGGCGGAGGAAGACGGCGTGACCAGCAAGAACGTGGACAGCTTCGCCAACAGCACCAACCCCGACATCCGCCGCCTGCTCGGCATCGAGGGTGACCTCGGCAAGGCGCTCGGCGTAGACAACAAGTGGGCCTACAACGCCATCAAGCAGGTCGGCAATTTCGGCGAGATCTGGGACCGCAACATCACCGTGCTGGGCGTGCCCCGCGGCATCAACAATCTTTGGACCAAGGGCGGCCTGATGTACGCCCCGCCCATGCGCTAGCCAGGCTCGCCCGCTGCTCAACAGCCCTCTCCTTGCGGGAGAGGGCTGGGTGAGGGGCCGGTCGCTTGCTTGGCCCGTTCGTGACAACGGCGTTGCATAAGCTGCCCTGCTGCAACAGTATGGCAGCCATGCGTTGCCACTTGGCAAGGCACCAATTCTCCTCGGGGGTCAGAGTTCATGTCGGGAGCCACGTTCGACCCTCGGCTGCAACCGGCTCGCGCAGCGCCGAAGCGGCGGATGCAGTTGAGCTGGACCGACCCACGCTTCCGAAACCTCGTCTCCCAGGCGGCCGTGGTCGCGTTGTTCGTCGCAGTGGTCGCCTACCTGGTCCACAACACCGGGCGCAACCTGGCCGCGCGCCACATCGCGACCGGCTTTGGCTTCATGGCGCAAATGGCCGCCATCCCGATCGGCGAGAGCCCCATCCCGTACAATCCGTCGGCCGACACCTACGGCTATGCCCTGCTCATCGGCATACTCAACACGCTGAAGGTCGCCCTCATCGGCATCGTGCTGACGACGATACTGGGTACCCTGATCGGGATTGCCCGGCTGTCGAAAAATTGGCTGCTGGCCCGCCTCGCCGGGCTCTATGTCGAGGTCATCCGCGACATCCCCGTGCTGCTGCAACTGCTGTTCTGGTACGGCGTGCTGCAAGGCCTGCCCACCGTGCGCAACGCCGCCCATCCGCTGCCCGGCGTGTTCCTGTCCAACCGCGGCATCAAGGTGCCGCTGCTGGATTGGCAGCCGGCGCATAGCTGGGCCTTGGCCGCCTTCCTGCTTGGCGCCGTGGGGACGGCGGCCTGGTCCCGGGTGGCGGCGAAGCGGCAGGCGGAGACCGGCGTGCGGCCGAGCGTCTGGCCAGTGGCGCTCGGCCTGCTGGTGGGCCTGCCGCTGCTCGTCTGGGCCGCCCTAGGCGCACCCTTCACGCTCGACATGCCGATCAAGGGCGGCTTCAACTTCCGCGGCGGCGGCACCATCAGCCCGGAATACACAGCGCTCACCATGGGCCTGGTGATCTACACCGCCTCCTATATCGCCGAGATCGTCCGCTCCGGCATCCAGGCGGTGCCGCAGGGCCAGTGGGAGGCGGCCGGCGCCCTCGGGCTGCGACCCGGCGCCGTGCTGCGCCGCGTGGTGCTGCCGCAAGCGCTGCGCGTGGTCATCCCGCCGATGACCAGCCAATACCTGAACCTCACCAAGAACAGCTCCCTGGCGATCGCCATCGGCTACCAGGACCTGATGTCGATCGACCAGACCACGCTGAACCAGACCGGACAGGCGATCGAGGCGATCGCGCTGGCGATGGCCGTCTATCTGGCGATCAGCCTTTCCATCAGCCTGTTCATGAACTGGTACAACACGCGGGTTGCCCTGGTGGAGCGTTAAACATGAGCGATCTTGCAGGGAGCGGCCTCGACCCGGTCTCCTCCATTGCCGGCCAGGCCACCGCCCCCACCGCCGCCCGCGAACGCCCCCGCGCCACTGCCGGCGGTGTGCTGGGATGGCTGCGCGCCAACCTGTTCCAGTCGGTCCCGTCCAGCATCGCCACGGTGCTGTTCGGCATCATCATCGCCTATGGGGCGCTGTCGTTCTTCCGCTGGGGCGTGCTGAACGCCGTGTGGTCGGTGCCGCAAGGCGCCACCGGGCCAGACACGGCAGCCTGCCAGCGCGCGCAAGGCGTGGGCGCGTGCTGGGCGATCATCAACGAGAAATACCGGCTGATCCTGTTCGGCCGCTACCCGTTCGACATGCAATGGCGCCCCTGCCTGGTAATGCTGCTGTTCGTCGGCCTCTACGCCGCCTCCGCCTGGCGGCGCATGTGGCGGCGCGAGTTGCTGCTGCTCTGGCTGGCCGTGCTGACGGTCATCGGCGTGCTGATGTGGGGCGGGGTGTTCGGCCTCACCTTCGTGTCCCAGGACCAATGGGGCGGCCTGCCGCTGACCCTCATCCTCGCGACCTTCGGCCTGGCGCTCGCCTTCCCGCTCGCCGTGCTGGTGGCGCTGGGGCGGCGTTCGAAGCAGCTCCCCGTGGTCCGCGCGCTATGCGTGATCTATGTCGAGCTGATCCGCGGCGTCCCGTTGATCTCGCTGCTGTTCATGGCCAGCGTGATGTTCCCGCTGTTCCTGCCCGAGGGCATGGACATCGACAAGCTGCTGCGGGCGCAAGTGGCCATCATCCTGTTCGCCGGCGCCTACCTGGCGGAGGTGGTGCGCGGCGGGCTGCAGGCGTTGCCGAAAGGCCAGGCGGAGGCGGCGGATGCGCTCGGCCTGTCCTATTGGAAGAAGACCCGGCTGATCATCCTGCCGCAGGCGCTGCGCCTGGTGATCCCACCGCTGGTGAACACCTTCATCGGCTTCTTCAAAGACACCAGCCTGGTGCTGATCATCGGCCTGTTCGACCTGCTGGCCTCCGGCAAGATCGCCATGGCCGAGCCGATCTGGGCCGCCTACTCCACCGAGGTCTATGTCTTCCTCGCCGCCATCTACTTCCTGTTTTGCTACACCATGGCCCGCTACAGCCGCGGGCTTGAGCGCGAGTTCGCCCGCGCCCGCAACCGCTGACCCCCGCTTAAAGGATCCCACCATGAGCGCTGCGCTGCAGATGTCGCCGGAGCCACGGTCCAACGCGATGCCTGCCATCGTGCTGGATCGGGTGAACAAGTGGTACGGCGCGATGCACGTGCTGCGGGACGTGTCGCTCACCGTGGGCCACAAGGAGCGCGTGGTGGTGTGCGGGCCGTCGGGCTCGGGCAAGTCCACCATGATCCGCTGCATCAACCGGCTGGAGACGCACCAGGAAGGCAAGATCATCGTTGACGGCAACGAGCTCACCGACGACCTGCGCGCGCTGGACACGATCCGCCGGGAAGTCGGCATGGTGTTCCAATCGTTCAACCTGTTCCCGCACTTGACCATCCTGGAGAACTGCACCTTGGCCCCGATCTGGGTGCGCAAGATGCCCAAGGCAGAAGCGGAGGAGCTGGCGATGAGCTACCTGCGCCGGGTCAAAATCCCGGAGCAGGCGAAGAAATATCCCGGCCAGCTCTCAGGCGGGCAGCAGCAGCGCGTGGCGATTGCGCGGGCGCTGTGCATGAAGCCCAAGATCATGCTGTTCGACGAGCCCACCTCCGCGCTCGACCCGGAGATGATCAAGGAGGTGCTGGACACCATGATCGGCCTCGCCGAGGACGGCATGACCATGGTCTGCGTGACGCACGAGATGGGATTCGCCAAGAAGGTGGCGGACCGCGTGGTGTTCATGGAC
>CAXTNN010000159.1:0-8159 GCA_964245545.1 uncultured Acetobacteraceae bacterium
ATCCTGGCCTATTCGGGGGCGCTGGTGGCGCCGGGGCAGTTGGCCGAGCGCGCCAACAGCGCCCCCGTGCTGCTGGTGCATGGCTTGGCGGACGACGTGGTGCCGGCGTTCCGCTCCGACGATGCCGCGGCGGCGCTGCAGTTGGCGGGCGTGCCGGTGGAGCTGGTGTTCGTGCCGCGGGTAGGCCACGTGATTGATCCGCTGGGGATCGAGGCCGGCATTGCCATGTTGCGGCGCAGTTTCAAACTGTGACGCGGCGGTGAACACTGAGGGTCGGCCCAGCGGCCGTTGCAGCCCCGCCTTGCAGCTCGCGGGAGGCTCTGCGATAAGCCGCGTGGATTTTTGCGGCGCACCCATTGGTCGGCCGAATCGCGTCGGGGTCGGCTTACTGGGTTCGTGCCGCGAAGGAGGGCGGGTTGCCTGACGGCGGAATGCATTACCCGGCGCTGGTGCTGAATGCGGATTTCCGCCCGCTTTCCTACTTTCCGCTTTCCGTTTGGGCGTGGCAGGACGCGGTGAAGGCCGTGTTCCTCGACCGGGTTTCGGTGCTGAACGAGTATGAGGTGGCGGTGCGGTCGCCATCGCAGTCGATGCGGCTGCCAAGCGTGATCGCGCTGAAGGAGTATATCCCGGCGGCGCGGCGGCCGGCGTTCACGCGGTTCAACGTGTTCCTGCGGGATGCGTTTTCCTGCCAATACTGCGCCGACCGGCTGCCGACGCATGACCTGACGTTCGACCACGTGGTGCCGCGCAGCCGGGGCGGGCGGACGACCTGGGAAAACGTCGTGACCGCCTGCGGGCATTGCAACCTGACCAAGGGCTCGCGCCTGCCGCGGGAGTGCGGCATGTTTCCGCGCGCGGCGCCGCGGCAGCCTTCCACCTGGGAGCTGCAGGAGAACGGGCGGGCGTTTCCGCCGAACTACCTGCATGAGAGCTGGCGGGATTACCTGTACTGGGATTCGGAGCTGCTGGAGGGCTAGCAGGCCCGGTTACTTGGCGGCTGCGATCGCCTTGGTGATGACGGCTTCAGCGGCGGCTTTGTCGGCCCAACCGGTGACTTTCACCCACTTGCCAGGTTCCAGGTCCTTGTAGCGGGTGAAGAAGTGCTCGATCTGCTGACGCACGATCTCCGGCAGGTCCGCCACCGCCTGCACCCCCTGGTAGTGCAGGCTGATCTTGTCGTGCGGCACGCAGATGATCTTTTCGTCCTGGCCGCTCTCGTCTTCCATCTGCAGCATGCCGATCGGGCGCACGCGGATGACGGCGCCGGGTGCGATGGGGGCGGGGGCGAGGACCAGCACGTCGGCCGGGTCGCCGTCATCGGCGAGGGTGCCGGGAATGAAGCCGTAGGCGGCCGGGTAGGCCATCGGGGTGAACAGGAAGCGGTCCACCACGACGGCGCCGCTGTCCTTGTCGACCTCGTACTTCACCTGGGAGCCCTGGGGGATTTCGACCACGACGTTGATGTCGGAGGGCGGGGCCTTGCCGATGCTGATTTTGCTCACATCCATGGGGGTCTCCAATGCTGCTACAGGCGGGCGGACCCTAGCCATGCGCCCAATGCTTGCCAAGGCGGGTGGAGCCGGGGCAAGGAGGAGGTGTATGCGCCTGTAGCTCAGTTGGTTAGAGCGGGCCGCTCATAACGGCTTGGTCGCAGGTTCGAGTCCTGCCGGGCGCATGCGAGCTGACTGGGCCTATCCCGCGTGCTTAAGCGGTCGTTAGGCTTTTTCGGGCAGGGTGCCGGCATCGCTGTTCGGATGGCCCATGCTGCGTTTGCTGCTCCTCCTGGCCGTTGTTGCCTCCCTGAGCACCTTGCCGGGCCGCGCGCAGCCCGTGCCGGCGCCGGCCGTGCCCCTAGTGCTTGCCCGTACGGTTCGTAACGGGGTGGGCGTGTCTGGGCGCCCGGGTGTGGACGCCAGCGTCGCCGCCTATGCGGCCATGCTGGGCCAAATCCATGTCCGTGACATCCGCTCCCCGATCGTCAGCGGCGGGACCAGCCAAGCGCGGCACTGGGGGGAGTTGCGGCTGGTGATGCAGCAGAGCGGCCTAGCCGAGCCGCCCCGGTTTACCGCGCTGGTCGGTGCCTACCTCAACGACCCGGCGACCACTTGGGCGGTCCAGCAGGCCGCCCTGCTGGACGTGGCGGGGACGGGGCTGCTCTACGCGATCGAGGGTCCCAATGAGGTCAACAATCCATTGGTCGGCGGGGGTTCGCACGCGCCGACCGATGGCGGAGACAAGACGGGGGTTTCCGAGTTTGCGGCCAATTACCAGGCTTGGGCCCGCGCCATCCACGACTTCAAGCAAGCGCACGCGGCCGCGCTGCAAGGGGTGACGCTGGTGGCGCCGTCCATCGCGTCCGGGCTTCGCACGGATTACGCCCGGCTGCCGGACATCGCTGCCTTCGCCGATGCCGGCAACATCCACTTCTATGCCGGGGGCGGCCGCCAGCCTGATTTTTCCATAGCCGTCTCGCCGGACGTGGGCTCGTTCGACACGATCTATGATTGGGGACGCCAGTTCGAACTGCCCCATGGCCGTGTTTGGCTCACGGAGACGGGCGCGTCGACGTCGGGGAACTACGCGGCGGATGGGCTGTCGCAAGCGAAATACCTGATGAACCAGATCATGGAGTATTTCGCCGCCGGCGGAACGCATATGTTCATCTACGACCTGCTTGATCCCAAGAATCGGACCGGCACCGTAGAGGATCATTTCGGCATCTTCGCAGCGGACCGGTCCCCAAAGCCTGCCGCGGCGATGTTGGGCATCTTGCAAGACCTGGTTTCGCTCCGGAGCTACGAGGATCGCGCCAACGCGCGTGACGTGGGGGTGTTCACGCCTGGCTATGATCCGGCTAGGCTCAGGCTGTCCCCAAGCGACGGGGGAGGGGCACCGTCACCGCGAGCACTGGTGATTGCGAAGTCTGACCGGAGCACGATCATTGCAGTCTGGAACGAGGCGGCGATCGATGACGGCCACGGGCACGAGTTGGACCCGGCGCCGCAGCAGGTGACGCTTGATTTTGGCAGCACCGTCCGATTCCGGCTGCACGACGTCATCGAGCAAGTCCAGCACACCGGCGCCAGCCAAGCTGAGCGGTTTGACACCGGTGCTTCGCTGACTGTGGCACTGCGTGGCTACCCGTTACTGGTGGAGCTCAGTCCGCCGGATTGAGCAGCGCTGCCTGACTGGACTCAGTACCCGTTGCTTCCGGTTGGGAGGGTAGGCGTCAATAGCCGATGGCCTTCAACTGGTCGACGATGGTGGTCGGTACGTGGTATTTCGCATAGATGGCCTTGAGCGTGCCATCCGCCCGGTAGTTGGCCAGCAGCACGTTCACCGCCTTGGCGAGATCGGCTTCACGCGGGTTGACACAAAGGCCGCCGGGATACACCGCTTTGGCCGGCCCGATCACCACCAGGTCCGCCTTGTCGGGCGCCGCCTGCAGGATGAAGCGCACGATGGTCGAATTTGTGACGACCACGTCCACCTGCCGGTTTTGCAGCGCCAGCATCATGTCCGGCGCCCCGGGGAACTCGGTTACCGGCCCCAAACCGGGCAGCAGCCGCTTGGCGTCCTGCAGGTAGATCTCGCCCTGCACCCCGCCCAGGCGCTTGCCGGACAGGCCTGCCCAGCCGGTAATGCCGGAGGACTTCGTGGTGAGCGCCAGCAACCCGCTGACCGCAATCGGGTCGGACATGATGAAGTCGTCCGATCCGAGCCGGGCCGTCGTCCAGGCGGCGGAGGCGCATGCCAGGTCGAACCGGTTGGCCTTCAGTCCTGGCAGCGAACTCACGAACGGCAGCTTGACGAATTCGACCGGGAGGCCGAGGTCGGCGCCGATCTTGAGATAGAGGTCGTGGATGAACCCGGTCAGCTCGCCGGTTGCCGGGTCGACGAAATCGCCCGGCGGCGCTTCGCCCGTCACCGTCACCGTCAGCGAGCCCGGGTTGACCAGGTTCTTCATGGGCCACGGCTTGGGGTAGAAGTCGACCACGGCGTTCAGCGTGCCCATCGCCGTGTCTACCGCGTCCGGCGCCGGTTGCGCCGTCGCCGGAATCGCCAAGGATGCGGCGAGCGCCAAAACCAACCATTTCATGTGCAGCACTCCCGACGGCCCTGCTAAGCAATGCCTATGCCGCCCGCCATGATCGAGCCGCTGCGCCTGTGCGCCGGCCACCGCCATTTCGACCACCGGGCGGCACCGTTCGTGGCCATCGAGCATGGCTGGTTCGCCGCCGAGGGGTTGCGCGCGGTGACGGTGGAGGCAAGCGGCGAGGACGACCGGACGATTGCGGCGCTGCGGGACGGACGCGTCCATATCGGCCTCGACATCTCACCCGCCAAGGTGTTGCAGGACCACGTCGCCGGCGGCTCGCTGGTCATCGTCGGCGCCATGGCCAACGGCGTCGGCCAGGTGCTGGTCGGCGTGCCCTCGCTGCGGTCGGTGGAGGACTTGCGGGGCAAGCGCATCCACGTGGTGGAGGGGGGCAGCGGAGTTGACTGGCACCCGCTGCGCATCCTGCTGCGCCGGCGCGGAATCGATCCCGACCGCGATGTGATCGTCGTTCCCAACGCCCCCTATCCGCTGTTCAAGAACGCACTGCAGGTGTTCGAGCGCAATGAGGCGGACGCGCGCATGCTGCTGCACGCGGAAGCGCCACACGCGTGGGCGGCCGGCTACAGCGTGCTGTTCGACTTCATGCAGGAGTATCCGGCGGACTACCCGCAGCGCACCATCGTCACCACGCGCGCCTTCGCGGCGGCGCACCCGGAGACGCTCGCGGCCTTCCTGCGCGCGATGATCCGCAGCTACCGCTTCCTGCGCGACGAGGCCCAGTATGGCCGGGCCATGGCCATCGTCCGCAAGCACGTGACGGATGCGGGCCTGGGCTTCCCGCCCGGCATCACCGACCACTTCATGTCCAGTCACTATTTCGGCTTCAAGCAGATGCCGCATGACGGCGGCGTGTCCGCGTCCAGCCTGCAGCGCTACATCAACGAGGAGGCGATGGAGGGGCGATTGCCGGCCGCCATCCGGGCCGCCGCCGTGCTTGACCCGGCGCCGGCCGAGCACGCGGCGCAAGCGGTCAGCGCGCGCTACGGTGCCGGCTGGGCGTAGGCTAGAGCAAATCCGCCATGACTGGACTCAGTCATGCGGTGAAGTTGCTCGCCAAACAAAGAGCTAGAGCGGTGTGGCCGCTTACGGCCACGCTAAGCCCGCTCTAGCACCCGGCGATGCCGGGCCACGCCCGCCAGCGGACCAAACCGGCGGCGCACCCAGCGCTCGGCCACCGCCTGCAGCGCCGCGACCACGCCCGAGATCGCCAGGTAGAGCACGGCGGCGGTCACCAGGAAGTCAGTGGCGGAGAACGTCAGCGACATGGCGCTGACCGACGCCCCAGCGAGCTCCGGCACCCCCACCAGCGACGCGATGGAGGTCGCCTTGACCGTGACGAGCGCATTGGCCATCACCGGCGGCAGCAGCACCGGCAAGGCCTGCGGCAGGATGATGCGCCGCAGGATGTGCCAGCGGGGCAGCCCCAGCGCGTCCGCCGCCTCCCATTGCGCGACCGGGATACTGGCCAGGCTGGCGCGGAAATCCTCGCTGACATAGGCGACGCTGGTCAGCGCCATGCCCAACGCCGCCGCCGGAAACGGCTGCAACGCGAGGCCGAGCCGGGGCAGGCCGTAGAACGTCGCATACAGCACTACCAGCGCCGGCACCGCCCGGAACAGCTCCACATAGGCGCGCAGCAGCGGCGCCAGCACGGGCACGCGCTGCTGCCGGCACAGCGCCACCCCAAACGCTAGCGGCACCGCGACCACCAGGACCAGCCCGGCCAAACCGAACGTGAGCACCAGCCCATGCGCTAGCAACGGGAGGTATTCGCGGAGCTGGGACCAGTCCATGCCAGGCCGCTGCTACCCGCGCCGGGCCCAACGCCGCTCCAGCCGGAACTGCAGCAGCAGCAGCACTGCGCTGAACCCCGCATACACCAGCCCAACCACGGCGAGGGTTTCCAGCGGGCGGAAGGTCACCGCCATCAGGCTCTTGCCGACCGACGTCAGCTCCCGCACCGCGACGACGGTGGCGAGTGAGGTGTTCTTCAGCAGCGAGCTGGCGTGCGAGACGTAGGACGGCAGCACCACCGGCACCACCTGCGGCAGCACGATGCGGCGGAGGATGCGGCAGGGCGGCAGGCCGAGCGCCTCCGCCGCCTGATACTGGCCACGGTCGATGGCGAGCAGCCCGCCGCGGAACACCTCGCCGAAGATGAACGTCATGTAGATCGCCAGCCCGGTGACAGCCGAGGTGAACGGCGGCAGCGTGATGCCATAGTCCGGCGGCAGGAAAAACACGATCAGCAACAGGAGCAGCGGCGGGATGCCGCGCACCACCCAGCTCAGGGTGGCCAGGCTGGCGGCGAGCGCACGCCACCGCCCTTGGCGGCCGAGCGCCACCGCCAGGGCGCAGGGCGTGGCCAGCAGCAGCACGGCGGCGGTCAGCAGCAGCGTCTGGCCGGCGCCGCGCGCCAAAGCTGGCCAGGCCGAAAGCACGGCCCCGAAGTCAAGCCCCATGGCGTTTGACCCGGCGGGCCGCCCTCCATAGCATCGCGCCATGCAACCCGGCCCGATGCTCCGATTGGTCGGCATCACCAAGCAGTATGGTGACCGGCCGGTCCTGGCGGGCATCAGCCTGGACGTGGAGCGGAGCCGGGTGGTGGCGCTGATCGGCGGCAGCGGGTCGGGCAAGACGACGCTGCTGCGCTGCGTGAACTACCTCGAAGCGCCCACCGCCGGCGAGGTGTGGCTGGACGGCGAACGGATCGGCGTGTGCACCCGTCGCGGCACGGCGGCGCCGCTGCCCGCGCGCCTGCTGCGGCGCCAGCGCAGCGCCATCGGCATGGTGTTCCAGCAGTTCAATCTGTTCCCGCACATGACGGCGATCGAGAACGTGATGGAGGCGCCAATGGCCGTGCTCGGGCTGCGCCGGGCCGAGGCGCAGGAGCGGGGCATGGCGCTGCTGGCGGAGGTCGGGCTGGCGGACCGGGCGGACCACTTGCCCCGCCAGCTCTCCGGCGGGCAGCAGCAGCGCGTGGCCATCGCCCGTTCGCTGGCGATGCGGCCCAAGCTGATGCTGTTCGACGAGCCCACCAGCGCGCTCGACCCGGAGCTGGTGGGCGAGGTGCTGGCGGTGATGCGCCGCCTGGCTGGGAGCGGCATGACGATGCTGGTCGTCACGCACGAGATGCGGTTTGCCGCCGCCATCGCCGACCAAGTGGTGTTCATGGACGGCGGCGTGATCGTCGAGCAGGGCCCGCCCGCCACCGTGCTGCGCCACCCGTCGCACGCGCGGACGCAGGCGTTCCTGCAACGCGTGCTGCAACCGGCCGGCTGACCCAACACTCTGGCCTGGCGATTGACGCACCGGGTGAGTCCACCCGGTGCGATCGCAGGCTAGCTCAGACCTCAAGCGGCTCACGCGAGGGGGTGCAGGACACGGCCACCACCAGCCCGGCATCGCCGATGATGTGCCGGTATTCGTAGCGGACGGGCAGGTACATCGCGTCGCCGGGCCGGAACACCCGCTCCCGCCCGTCCGACAGGTCGATCTGCCGGGACCAGCCGTGCATGCAGTACAGCACCACTTCGTGCACGCCGTCGCCGCGCACGACTGTCTCGAAGAACGGCATGTAGGTGGTGATGTGGAACGAGAACGATGAACCCTGGTGGCGCTTGGTGATCAGCCGGTGGCTGAACTCCTGGTTCTCGTGCACCCACACCCGTTCCACGTCTTCCTGCCGGCTCCACATGATCTTGTCGCCCACCGCGCGGTCTCCTTCAGGGATGGAAGCGGTCCGTCACGGCGTGACGTACCAGGTTTCGGCACTGCCGCCGTCCACCAGCAGCATGTGCCCGGCGGCGGCCACGTCCGCCGGCGTGCCGACGCGGCGCAGCGGGATACGGGCGGCCTGCTTCACCAGGCCGGGCTCCTCCGCCTCCCAGCCGGTACCGGGCTCGCGGATCGGCCCGGGGCTGACGCCGTTCACGCGGATGCCGTACTCGGCCCATTCCAGCGCCATCTGCTTGGTCAGCGACACGACGGCGGCCTTGCTCGGCCCGTACGCGCCAGCCCAAGGATAGCTGCGATG
>CAXTNN010000160.1:0-8129 GCA_964245545.1 uncultured Acetobacteraceae bacterium
CGTGCAGATGATCTTCCAGGACCCTTATGCGAGCCTGAACCCGCGTCTGCGCGTCGGCGAGATCGTGGGCGAGGCGCCGCGCGTGCACGGCCTGATCGAAGGCTGCTATGACGGCTTTGTCGACGCGCAGCTTCGCCGGGCGGGTCTCGACCCCGCCGTCAAGCGGCGCTTCCCGCACCAGTTCAGCGGCGGCCAGCGGCAGCGGATCGGCATCGCGCGCGCTTTGGCGGTTGGGCCGCAAGTGCTGGTGTGCGACGAGGCGGTGGCGGCGCTGGACGTCTCCATCCAGGCACAGATCCTGAACCTGTTCGCCGACCTGCGCGAGCAGCTTGGCCTGACCTACCTGTTCATCAGCCACGACCTCGGCGTCGTGGAGCATCTCTCTGACCGGGTCGCAATCATGTACCTGGGCAGGATCGTCGAGCAGGCGGCGGTGGCAGAGGTGTTCGGCCGTGCAAACCATCCCTACACGCAGGCCCTGCTCGCCGAGGTTCCCCGCATCAGCGGGCGCCACCGCCGCTTTACCGCGTTGCGTGGCGAGCTGCCGAGCCCGATGGCTCCCCCGGCCGGCTGCCATTTCCACCCCCGCTGCCCGCACGCCATGCCGCGCTGCGCCGCAGAGGTGCCGTTGCTGAAGCAGGTGGCACCCGGCCATCTCAGCGCCTGCCACCTGAACGACCTAGCCTGAGCTCGGAAAGGAGGCTGCATGACCCCGCGCCTTGAGATGGTGAGGATGCGCGACGGCGTCCGTCTCGCCACGGACGTCTATCTTCCCGCCGGCGACGGGCCGTTTCCGGCGGTGATGGAGCGCACGCCCTATGGCCGCAACGAGACCAGCCGCAGCGAGTTGACCGCCGCCGATCCCAGGCCTGTGCGGCGGGGCGTGGTGGCGGAGCGCTTGGCCGCTTGCGGCTACGCGGTCGTCTACCAGGACTGCCGCGGCCGCTACGGGTCCGAGGGGCGGTTCGTGAAATACCTCTCCGATGGCCAGGACGGGGCCGACACCTGCGCCTGGCTGGCTGCGCAGCCCTGGTGCGACGGCCGCATTTGCACCATGGGGCTGAGCTATGCAGCCCATGCGCAGGCGGCGCTCGGCTGCCTCGATCCGCCGGGTCTGGTCGCGCAGGTGCTGGACAGTGGCGGCTTCTGCAACAGTTGGACGGGCGGGATACGCCAATTCGGCGCGTTCGAGCTCAAGCAGGCGACCTGGGCGTTCAACAACGCCCTGCTCTCTCCCGAGGCCAAGGCCAACCCGGTGCTGCATGCGGCACTGGCGGCAGAGAATTTGCGCGAGTGGTTCACCCGCATGCCGTGGAAGCAAGGGCACTCGCCGCTGCGTCATCACCCGGATTACGAGGCCACCCTGTTCGAGCAATGGACCAGCGGCCGGTTCGATGACTACTGGCGCCAGCTCGGGATTTGGACCGAGGGCTGGCACGACCGCTACAGCCGTGCCGAATGCGTGCATATGTCGTCCTGGTTCGATCCCTACCCGCTGACCGCGACCGGCAACTACATGGGGCTGAAGCGCGCCGGCCGGGGCGGGCAGCGGCTCATCCTTGGTCCCTGGACGCATGGCGACCGCAGCATCACCCATTTTGGCGACGTGGAGTTCGGCCCCGACGCCACCATCGATTCCTGGGCCGGCGACTGGCTCTCCTACCGCATCCGCTTCTTCGACCAGGTGCTGCGCGGGTTGGCGGATGGCGAGCCGCCGGTGCGATACTTCCTAATGGGCGGCGGCAGCGGCCGTCGCACCGCGGCGGGCAGGCTCGACCATGGCGGAGGCTGGATGACCGCCACCGACTGGCCGGTGCCGGAGGCGCGGGCGCAGGACTTCTTCCTCCACGCGGACGGAGCGCTGTCGCCCGCCGCCCCCGCCGCCGGCATCCCGCCGCTGCGGTACGACTTCGACCCGCGCCATCCCGTGCCCACGATCGGCGGCAACCTGACCAGCCTTGAGCCGGTGGCGAGCGGCGGCAGCTTCGACCAGGTCGAAGGGCCGGCTTTCTTCGGCTGCACGCCGCCCTATCTGCCGCTTGCCTCCCGTCCCGATGTGCTGGTGTTCCAAACCGCGCCGCTCGACGCACCGGTGCGGGTGGTCGGCCCCGTCGAGGCGGAGCTGTTCGTCGCCACCGACGGACCGGACACCGATTTCACTGCCAAGCTGATCGACGTGCATCCGCCGAGTGTGGATTATCCGCGCGGCTACGCCATGATCCTGACCGATGGCATCCTGCGGCTGCGCTACGCGGAGGACCCGGCCGCGCCGCGCCTGCGCCGGCCCGGCGAGGAGGTGCGCATCCGGGTGACGCTGTTCCCGACCGCCAACCTGTTCGCCCCCGGCCATCGCATCCGGCTGGACGTCTCCTCCAGCAATTTCCCCAAATTCGACGTGAACCCGAACACCGGCGAGCCCGAGGGACGATCCCGGCAGCGCCGCGTCGCTACCAACACCTTGTTCGTCGACGCCGGCCGGGCAAGCCGCGTCACCCTGCCGATCCTGGCTTGAGCGCAACCCACAAGACCACGGAGGAACCATGATCTCCCTCAACCATCCCCAGCGCCTGCGCCGCACCCTGCTGCTGGGCGCGTTCTCGGTTGGCATCGCGGCTGGCAGCGATGGCTTTGCCTCCCGCGCGTACGCGGCGCCCGACCCTATCGCTTGCAGCGCCCTTGCCTCTTCGCTGCAGGTGTCCGGGGGACGGATTTTGGCTGCGGACGCGGTGCCGGCGGGCCAGTTTGCCCCGCCGGGTGACCCGGCGCAGTACCAAGTCCCGGCGTTCTGCCGCGTTCGCGGCATTGCCACGCCGGCCCGCCGCTCGGCCGTCGCGTTCGAGGTCTGGGTGCCGCAATCGGGCTGGAACGGCAAGCTCGAAGTGACCGGCAACGGCGGCTATGCCGGTGCGATCGGCTACGCCGACATGGCGGGCGCGCTCGCGCGCGGTTATGCCGCCGCCGGCGGGGATAGCGGCCACGAGGGGCCCGATAGCGACCTGAGCTTCGTCGTCGGGCACCGCGCCAGGATGGTGGATTGGGGCTACCGCTCGGTGCACGCGGTGCTGGCGGTAGCGCGGCCGATCCTGGCGGCGGTGACAGGCCGCAGTGCCGAGCGCGCCTACTATTTTGGCTGCTCCACCGGCGGCGGGCAGGGACTCGCCGAGGTGCAGCGCTATCCGGAGGATTTCGACGGCGTGGTGATCGGCGCGCCAGGCAACGACCGCACGCAGCTCAACGCCTTGTTCCTCTGGATGTACGTGGCCAACCATCCGCACGGCGTCGAGGCCATCCCCGCCAGCAAGCTGCCGATGATCACTCGGGCGGCGATCGACCAGTGTGATCGGCAGCGGGGCACGCAGGACGGATATTACGACTCCAGCGCCTGCACGTTCGACCCGGCGAAGCTGCTGTGCTCCGCCGCGGACCGCCCGGATTGCCTGACGGCACCCCAGCTTACCGCGCTGCAGGCGATCTACGCCGGGCCGTTCAACCCCCGTACCGGCGCGCGCATTTTCTCCGGCGCCAATCCGAGCGCGGAAGCCGGGTGGGCCAACTACATCGACGGCGCCGAGCCGGCACGAACGGATTTCTGGCGCTACTGGGTGCTCGGCAATCCGACTTGGCAGTGGCAGAGCTTCGATTTCGACCGGGACGTGAGCTACGCGGACGAGCTTGTCGGCCCGATCGTCAACAACGCCGACCCCGATCTGAGCCGCTTCCAGGCGCACGGGGGCAAAATCATCGAGTATCAGGGCGAGTCCGACCCGATCGCGCCGGTCGGCGACACGCTGGCCTACTACCGCGCCGTGCTGGCCGCGCAAGGATCGCAGGAGCGGATGGACGGCTTCTATCGGCTGTTCCTGGCCCCCGGCATGGCGCATTGCCACGGCGGCCCGGGGCCAAACGTGTTCGGCAACCAGGGCACGGCGCCCGTGCGGTTCGATGCCGAGAACGACGTGGTCGCGGCGTTGGACGCGTGGGTGACGACCGGCGCCGCCCCCACCGCGATCGTTGCCTCGAATGTCAATGACGGGACAGTGACGCGCAGCCGGCCACTCTGTCACTTCCCGCAGGTCGCGCATTACGGCGGCAGCGGCGACCGGCTTAGCGCGGCAAGCTGGACCTGTGCCGGGTCGTGACTTGGCGGCGGGCACGGTTGCTGGTGGGAGGGCGGTAGAAAAGGCGCCTACGGCCGTTCAATTGCGCCAGGGCGGGTGGGCCAACCCAACCCGATGCCGAGGTGCTGGCGGCCAAATGTCATCGCGCTTGAGCTGGTCGGGTGTCTGTGGTGGCGAAGCTGATAGCGGGGGCGTCAGGCTGAAGTTCCGTCTCCGCTACAGCTTAATCAGCATTGCCTGTGACGATGGCATCTCGATTGGGCGCTCCTGTTTGCCGGCGAGGAACTCAGCAAATGCTTCACGGACGCCGTCCAAGTAGGAATAGTCATGTGTTAAGATAATGCCCCCGGGCATCATCCGGGGATAGAAAAACTCCAAGCAGCCAAGCGTGCTCGATCGAAGATCGACGTCGAGATGCACAAATGAGAAGCGGCAATCCGTGCAAGGCCCGGCCGTGTCCGGGAACAGACCGCGGTAAAAGCTGACGTTCTCGCAGTCGCTGAGAAAGCTGCTGACCGAGGTCAGCGATGCGGCATAGTGACCCTCACGCATGCGGTCGTGCTCGTCTGCTTCCGGCTGCGGCAGGCCGGAGAAGGTGTCGAACAGATGCAGCGGCACCGATCCGCTCGCCACGCTGATGATCTTGGCCGATACGCCCTGGTAAACGCCAACTTCCGCCATCTCGCCTGGCAACCGACTTTGCGCGCGGGCGACCGAGTAGAGGGTGAATGCCTCGTTGCCGCTCAGCAGCGACTCGCGGCTGCTACGGGCATTTTTGATCATTTCGAGCACATGCCGCTCTTTGTGCCCACCGAGGAACGCCAATTCCAGCCTTGCCAGCATTCCAATTGACATGCCTCGGATCAGCCGGCTGGCAGCGATTAAGCGGTGCAGCTTGGCACTATCGAACCGCTTCGCGCGCTGCGCAGGCGCGAGTTCGCCCGGTTGGGCAATTGTTGGAAAGGATATGGTGGAGGTCCTTTGCAGCTTGGAAACCGCCCTACTGATCACAGTCTGGCGGTAAGTGGCCCGTTGCATGACACCGGGTGTTGGTATGTTGTAACTGCGTTCAGGCCCAACCGTTTCGCAACTCCCCGGAATCACCTGGTCTTTGGAGCATGCTGCCCAGCCGAGCCACCGGCACGGAGGCGGCCTCGTTCTGCAGCCCATCGTGTGAGGGCCAACCTCGACAATCCGGACGCGGTCGGGGGTCACCGCGCCGGTGCCTTATGTGTCAGCTATGTACCAGCGAACAACCGCCTTCGCGCAACGGGCGGAACGCCTGGTCGGCGGGCGTGGTGGCCACCAGGCGCATCACATCCCACGGGCTCTTGCTCTCGGACGGCTTTTTCGCCTCGAACAGGTAGGCGGGGTGCAGCTTGCGCCCATCCGCGCGGATGCTGCCGACGCCGAAGCAATCGTCGTCGGTCGGCATCGCCTTCATCCGCTCGACGGTGGCCGTCCCGCTCGCCTTGGCCTGCGTGGCACCCAGGTCCGCCGCCGCCTTCATCCAGTGCAGCGCCCCGGCATAGCATCCGGCATGCACCATGTTGGGCATGTTCCTGGGCGTCTTCGGCAGCACGCGCTGGGCAAAGGCCCGGGTGCGGTCGTTCAGGTCCCAGTAGAATGTCTCGGTGAGCGACAGTCCCTGCGCCGCCTCCAGGCCCAGCGCATGGACGTCCGTCACGTACATCAGCAGCGCGGCCAGGCGGACCTGCGGGGTCAATCCGAACTCGGCCGCTTGTTTGATGCAGTTGATGGTCTCGGCGCCGGAGTTGGCGAAGCCCACCACCTTGGCGCCACTCGCCTGCGCTTGCAGCAGCATCGACGAGAAGTCCGTCGTGCCGGGCGAGGGGTAGAACACGCTGCCCGCAACCGTGCCGCCGGCAGCCTTCACCACGGTGCCGGTATCCTGCGCCAATGAGTGGCCGAACGTGTAGTCGGCGCCGACGAAGAACCAGGACGTGCCACCGGCCTTCACCAGCGCGCCACCGGTCGAATGGGCCAGCATGTAGGTGTCGTAGGTCCATTGCACCGTGTTGGGCGAGCACTGGTCCCCGGTGAGCGAGGTGGTGGCCGACCCGGACGCGATGAACACCTTGTTCTTTTCCCGGGTTACGCTGTTGACCGCGAGCGCCACGGCCGAGTTCGGAACGTCCAGGATCAGGTCCACACCGTCGCGGTCGAACCATTGCCGGGCAATGCCGGCGCCGATATCGGCCTTGTTCTGGTGGTCGGCGGAGATCACCTCCACGGTCAGGCCGCGGCTGGCGGCAAAATCCTGCACCGCCTGCTGTGCGCAGATCACGCTGGTCTGCCCTGTGGTGTCCTGATACGGCCCGGACAGATCGGTTAGCACGCCGATCTTGAGCCCGGTCTGCTGAGCGCGGGCGCGGCCGGTCGCCAGGGCTGCGGCGGCGGACCCTGCACCGAGCAAGGTGCGGCGTGATAGGGACATGGACGGTTTCCTTTTTTTATAGGCGTTGAGGTCAGGCTTGGCCGCGCAGCTTGGCGAGTTCGGCGGTGGCGACGTCCTGCCGGACCTGGCGCTTGCTGACCAGGATGGCTGCCAACTGCTCCACCTCCGGCCCGATCGCACCGGCCACGATGGCGACGTTCTGCGCGTGCAGCGCCATGTGGCCCTGCTGGATGCCCACGGTCGCCAGCGCCTTCATGGCGCCGAAATTTTGCGCCAGCCCGACCGCGGCGATGATGCAGGCGAGGTCCGCCGCCGTGCCCACGCCGAGGATTTTCAGGCAGGCCTGCGCCGTGGGATGCACTTTCGTGGCCCCGCCGACCAGGCCGACCGGCATCGGCACCTCGATCGTGCCGGTCAGCGCCCCGTCCACCGAGGCCTCCCACGTGGTGAGGCTGGTGTAGCGGCCGGAGCGGGCCGCGTAGGCGTGCGCCCCGGCCTCCACCGCCCGGGTGTCGTTGCCGGTGGCCAGCACGACGGCGGAGATGCCGTTCATGATGCCCTTGTTGTGCGTGGCCGCGCGGTATGGGTCGGCGGCGGCGAAGCGATAGGCGGAGATCATGCCGTCGCGCACCGATCCGCCGCCGATTGCCTCCGCCGTCCAGGTGGCGCGGGCGCGCGCCAGCCGGCGATCCGCCAGGTTGGACAGGATGCGCAGGTAGACCTTGCCGCCGGTCCATGCCTCGATACTCGGCGCCAGGCGCTCGGCCATGGTGTTGACCGTGTTGGCCCCCATCGCGTCCCGCGTGTCGACGATGATGTGGGTGATGACCATCGGGCCGCCCTCGGCCTCGATCACCCGCACCTCCAGGTCGCGGAAGCCGCCGCCGAACTTTACCAGCAGCGGGTCGCACTCGTCGCACGCGGCGCCAATCTCCGCCCTGCGTTCCAGGATGCGGATGCGCGGCGCCTGCGGGTGGCTGACGCCCACCAGTTGGATTTGGGCGATCATCTCCGTGGCGGACATGCTGGTGGTGAACCCGCCGCTCTCGTAGCACTGCCGAGCGGAGTTGCAGACGGCGGCGACCACGGAAGACTCCTCCGTGGCCATCGGCACCAGCACGTCGCGCCCGTCCACCTTCACGTTGGTCGCGATGCCGATCGGGATCGACAGGGTGGAGACCACGTTCTCAATCATGTGGTCGGCCGTGTGCGGGTCGAGGTTGCCGGGGCGCGACAGTTGCGCCATGGCGGCCCCGTCCAGCCCGGCGAAGCTCTCGACGGCGGCCAACCGGTCGGCGGGGCTCATCTTGTGGAAGCCGCTGATCCGCGACGTGGTGATCCGGTTTGACATGGCTTCCCCCTTGGCCGAGACCGGTGCCGGCCCTTTGTTGGCCCTCATTGTCCCAGGACGGCATGAGGCAACAAGGGACAGTTCCGCTGGTTTTGCGGCAGACTGTGCCAGATGCGGCGGGGGGACAGTTTGATGAGTGGACGCACAACCCGCGCGGACGCGATTGTGGAGCATTACCTCCGCTTGATGGAGCAGGGCCGGCTGCTGCCCGGGCATCGGGTCGCCTCCATCCGCAAGGCCG
>CAXTNN010000161.1:0-7985 GCA_964245545.1 uncultured Acetobacteraceae bacterium
GGCCTCCCCGGTCCGGCGGCGGCTCCGCCCGGGGCGTGGGGGGTTGTTGCCGCTTTTGCATCAGGGCCGGGTGGGCGGGCGTCGCCGCCGGGCTGGTGGGGGCGGTCGGGCCCGGTGTGGGCGCCGAGGCTTGGGCCATCGCGCCGACGGGTAAACACAGCAACGCGGCAGCCAGGGCAACACGGATCATACGGCAGCCTCCTTCATCGCAAGCGCCTCCTAACGGGCCGGCCGCGGCGCCGTTCCCATTCTCGGCATCAGCCTTGCCATGCACGCGCCTTGTCACGAAGGGTGGTTTCCGCCATATCCCGGCCGCCGCCCCGTGCAGAACGCCGGGCGGTAATTCACACGCGGGGCGCCTTCCTGGCCGCTTAGCCAGCACCGGTGCCGCAAGGCCTGGCCCCGCGGAGGCTCAACCGGACCAAGGAAGCACCCCCATCCATGGCAATCCCTGATTTCACCCTGCGCCAACTGCTCGAAGCCGGCGTCCATTTCGGCCACCACACCCGCCGCTGGAACCCGCGCATGGCGCCCTACCTGTTCGGCGTCCGCAACCAGGTGCACATCATCGACCTGCAGCAGACCGTGCCCATGCTCGACCGGGCATTGCGCGAGGTGCGCAACATCACTGCCAATGGCGGACGCGTGCTGTTCGTCGGCACCAAGCGTGCGGCGGCCGAGCATGTGGCGGAGGCGGCCAAGCGCTGCGGCCAGTATTACGTCAACCACCGTTGGCTGGGCGGCATGCTCACCAATTGGAAGACCATCACCGGCAGCATCAAGCGGCTGCGGCAGATTGAGGAGTTGCTGGGCGGCAACGTCGAGGGCCTTACCAAGAAGGAAGTGCTCGACATCACTCGCGACAGCGACAAGCTGGAGCGCGCGCTGGGCGGCATCAAGGAGATGGGCGGGCTGCCGGATATCCTGTTCATTATCGACACCAACAAGGAAAAGCTCGCCGTCGAGGAGGCCAACAAGCTGGGCATCCCGGTGATCGCGGTGCTCGACAGCAACTCCGACCCGACTGGCGTCACCTACCCGATCCCTGGCAACGACGACGCCTTGCGCGCTATCACCCTTTACTGCGACCTGATTGCCGGCGCCGTGCTCGACGGGATCAGCGCCGAGATGGCTGCCTCCGGCCGCGACGTGGGCGCCGACGAGGACCTGCCGCTCGGCGCCGCGCCGGATGCGATGGCCGAGCAACCCGCCGCTTAACCTTCGGGGAGACACAACATGGCTGAAATCACTGCCGCCCTGGTGAAGCAGCTCCGCGACAAGACCGACGCGCCGATGATGGACTGCAAGAAGGCGCTCACCGAGAGTGGGGGCGATATCGAGGCCGCGGTCGACTGGCTGCGCAAGAAGGGGCTTGCCGCCGCTGCCAAGAAGAGCGGCCGGGTCGCGGCCGAGGGCCTGGTGGGCGCTGCCACAGCGCCGGGCCGGGGCGCCCTGGTCGAGGTCAACGCCGAGACCGATTTCGTCGCCCGCAACGAGACCTTCCAGAACTTCGTGGCCGCCGTCGCCAAGCTCGCTTTGGACGTCGGCGAGGACGTGGAGGCGATCAAAGCCGCCCCGTTCCCCGGCGCCGGACACAGCGTGGCGGATGAGCTTACCCAATTGGTCGCCACGGTCGGCGAAAACATGACCATCCGCCGCGCCCGCGTGCTCAGCGTCGGCTCCGGCGTGGTCGCCAGCTATGTCCACCAGGCGCTGAAGCCCGGCTTGGGCAAGATCGGCGTGCTGGTCGCGATGGAGGGCGCCAGCGAGCTGGACGCGCTGGAGCTGCTCGGCCGCCAGGTGGGCATGCATGTCGCCGCAACCCAGCCCACCGCCATCGACGTCAGCTCCGTCGACCCGGCGGCGCTGGAGCGCGAGCGCACCGTGCTGATCGAGAAGGCGCGGGAAGAGGGCAAGGCGAAGAGCGAAGAGATCATGCAGAAGATGGTCGATGGCCGGATTCGCAAGTACTACGAGGAAGTGGTGCTGCTGGAGCAGGTTTGGGTGCATGACGGCGAGAGCCGCGTGAAGGCGGTGATGAAGAAGGCTGGCGCCACCATCACGGGCTTCGCCCGCTTCGTCTTGGGCGAGGGTATCGACAAGCCCACTGGCGGCGACTTCGCCGCCGAGGTCGCCGCCGCCGCCGGCATGAGCCCGGACAACGTCCCCTTGCTGTAGGGGTGGTCAAGGCTCTCGCTTTGTCGAAGAACCCTCTCCCGCTGGCGGTGGAGGGTAGGGTGAGGGTGGCGGTCCGAGCGACTCCGACGTCTCGAGCAAGGGTTCTGCGACCGTGACCACCCTCACCCCAGCCCTCTCCCGCCAGCGGGAGAGGGAGTCTGGAGGCGCCGGATGGCGGAGCGCACGCCGTACCCTGCTGGCGATCCTCCTCCTCGCGCCCCTTGCGGCCCACGCCGCAGATGCGCCGCTGTCCGCGCCCGACCAGTCCGATGTCGGCCGGGTCGAAGCCTACCTCAACAATCTTCACACTCTGAAAGCCCGGTTCGAGCAGATCGCTCCGGATGGGCAGACCAGCGGCGGCACCGTCTGGCTGGCGCGGCCGGGCCGGATGCGCTTTCAGTACGACCCGCCGTCGCCGTTCCTGCTGGTGGCCGGCTATGGGCTGCTGGTGTTCCACGACTCGCAGCTCAACCAGACCAGCAACATCCCGCTCGGCCGCACCCCGGTCGGGCTGCTGCTGCAGGACCCCGTCAAGCTGATTGGCGACGGCATCACCATCCAGCAGGTGCAGCGCTACCCCGGCCAGCTCCAGGTGACCCTGTACCGGACAGCCACCCCCGGCGAGGGCAACCTGACCCTGGTGTTTGCCGACAGCCCGCTTGCGCTGCGCTCCTGGATCGTGGTGGACGCGCAACGCCGCGAAACCCGCGTCAGCCTGTATGATGTGCAGTTCGGCGGCAGCTTTGATCCGTCCCTGTTCAGCTATGTGGATACGAGCAACCTGCATTAGCTCGCGCCGGGCCATTATTGACTTCAAATTGCCATGCCGACCCACCATGATGCAGTGCATGAAACCCGTGGTCGGAATCTCCTGCTGCACCAAACTGTTCAGCGCCTTCGCCATGCCCAATCACGCCGCGTCGGACACCTACATCCGCGCGACGGTCGAGGTGGTGGATGCCGTTCCGCTGCTCATCCCCGCTGGCGACATCGCGCATGACGTGGACACGCTGCTATCGCGGCTGGACGGCATCATCCTCACCGGCAGCCGCTCCAACGTGCAGCCCAGCCTCTATGACGGGCCGCCCCATGCCGAGGGGACGCCGGAGGATCCGGCGCGTGACAGCGTCACCCTGCCGCTGATCCGTGCCGCGATCGCCCACGGCACCCCGCTGCTGGCGATCTGCCGCGGCATGCAGGAGCTGAACGTGGCGCTCGGCGGCTCGCTGCATCAACGGTTGCAGGACCTGCCGGGCCGTATCGACCATTCGACCCCGATGCAGGCCAATGGCCGCGTCCGCACCGGCAAGGCGCACGCCATCTCGGTCGTTCCCGGAAGCTGGCTGCACCGCGTGGCGGGGGACACGGCCGTGTCCATCAACTCCCTGCACAACCAGGGCATGGACCGTCTGGCGCCTGGCCTGGTCTCGGAAGCCGTGGCGCCAGACGGCACGGTTGAGGCGGTACGGGTCGCCACCGCGCCGGGGTTTGCGGTGGGCGTGCAATGGCACCCGGAATATGACTGGCGCACCGACAAGGTCTCCCGCGCCATCCTCGCCTCCTTCGGCGCCGCCATCCGCGCCCGCCTGCAGTTGGCTTCCGCTGCCGACTAGGCCTATCCTGCCTGCCTCTTGCAGGAGGACACGATGGCCGAAACCGTTATCCCGCCGCCCCCACCCGTGAGCGTCCCCGTCGCCGGCGGCGGTGCGTTTCCCGTGCGGCGGATCTTCTGCGTCGGCCGCAACTACGCCGCCCACGCCCGCGAGATGGGCCACGACCCCGACCGCGAGCCGCCATTCTTCTTCACCAAGCCTGCCGACGCCTTGGTGACCGGGGAGGCCGACACCCCCTATCCGCCGCAAACCGACGACCTGCACCATGAGATGGAACAAGTGGTCGCGATCGGCCGGGGTGGCGCCGCTATCGCCGAGGCCGATGCGCTCGCCCATATTTGGGGTTACGCCGCCGGGCTCGACCTGACCCGGCGCGACCTGCAGGCCGAAGCCAAGAAGCTTGGCCGCCCCTGGGACATGGCGAAGGGCTTCGACCACTCCGCCCCCATCGGCAGCATCGTCCCGGCTGCGGGCGTCGACCCCAGCCGCGGCGCGATCGAGCTGCGCGTCAACGGCCAGACGCGCCAAAGCAGCGACTTGGACCAACTGATCTGGAGCGTCCCCGAGGTGTTGGCCTACCTGTCCCGCCTGGTGCGGCTGGAGCCGGGCGACCTGATCTTCACCGGCACCCCGGAAGGCGTCGCCGCCTGCCGCCGGGGCGACGTGCTGGAGGGCAGCGTCGCGGGCGTCGGCACCGTGCGCACCCGCATCGTCTGAGCTACTCCGCCGCAACCAGTTCTGGCGCCACCGCGGCATCCCGCACCCGCCCCACGCGCGACCAAGCCGCGTAGAGGGCGGGCACGAAGCACAGCGTCAGCACGGTGGCGCTCACCAAGCCGCCCATGATCGCGATCGCCATCGGGCCCCAGAACACCGAGAACGCCAGCGGCACCAGCGCCAGGATGGCGGCCGCCGCGGTCAGCAGAATCGGGCGGGCGCGGCGTACCGTGGCCTCCACGATCGCCTCCGCCACGGGCAGGCCGGAGCGGATGTCCTGCTCGATCTGGTCCACCAGGATCACGCTGTTGCGCATGATGATGCCGGCCAGGGCGATGAACCCCAGGGTGGCCACGAAGCCGAACGGCGCGCCCGTCAGCAGCAGCGCGCCGGTCACGCCGATCAGGCCCAGCGGCGCCGTCAGCAGCACCATCGCCACCCGGCTGAATGACTGCATCTGCACCATCAGCAGCAGCAGCATGGCACCGAGCATGATCGGCATCTGCTTGTTGATGCTGTCGCTGCCCTTGGCGCTCTCCTCCACCGCGCCGGCGGTCTGGATGTCGTAGCCAGGGGGCAGATTGGCCCGGATCGCGTCCACCGCCGGCTGCACGGCGGCCGTGGCCACGGGGGCCTGCACGCCGGGTGTGGTGTCGGCGCGGACCATCAGCATGGGGGTGCGGTCGCGCCGCCACACCATCGGCTGCTCCAACCCCCAGCCGATCTGGGCGAACTGGCCGAGCGGCACCGGGCCGTGCCCCAGCGACGGGATGGGCACGTCGGCCAGCCCGGCAATGTCCTGCCGCTCCGGGAGGATGGCGCGCGCCACCACGGGGATAAGGTCGGTGCCCTCGCGATACTGCGTGATGGCCGCGCCCTGCTGCATGGTCTGCAGCACGTTGGCGACGTCGGCGCTGGTCACGCCCAGCAGCCGCGCCTTGTCCTGGTCCACCGACACGCTGACCGAGCGGCCCAACTGCCCCCAACTGTCGCTGATGTTGCGCAGATGCGGCGACCCGGCGAGCGCATGCCCCACCTCTGCAGCGATGCGGCGCAACTCCAGCGGGTCGGGGCCAAGCACGCGGAACTGCACCGGGTAACCCACCGGCGGCCCTAGCTCCAGCCGCGACGGACGCAGCCGCACATCGGCCCACTCGCCCGCCAGCCCGCCCTCGGTCAACTTGGTGAGCGTGGCGAGCAACTGCTCGCGGTCGGCGATCGACTTGGTGTTGATGACGAACTGGGCGTAGTTCGGCTGGTCGAGTTCCGGCGCAAACGCCAGGAAGAACCGCGGCGTCCCCGTCCCCGTGTAGGCGACATAGGAGGCGATGCCGGGCTGTTGCGCCAACACGGCCTCGAGTTGGGACACGCGGGCGGCGGTGGCGGCGAAGCTCGCCCCTTCCGGCAGCCGCACATCGACCAGAACCTCCAGCCGGTCGGAGGCGGGAAAGAACTGGCTGGGCACCTCCGTGAACCCCGCCACCGAGGCGGCAAACGCCGTGGCCGTCAGCCCCAGCACCACCCAGCGCCGCCGCACGCACCAGCGCACGACCGAACGGAACGCGTTGTAAACGCGCCCGTCATAGACCTCGTGATGCGCCGCATGATGCGCGCCCTTGGGCTTGGGCGCCGGCAGCAGCGCCGCGCCCAAGAAGGGCACGAACACCACCGCCACCAGCCAGGACAGGATCAGCGCCATCCCGACCACGCGGAAGATGTCCTGCGTATATTCGCCGGTGCTGCTTTGCGCCAAGCCGACCGGCAGGTAGCCCGCCGCCGTCACCAGCGTGCCGGTCAGCATGGGGAACGCCGTCGAGGTGTAGGCGAACGACCCGGCGGCAAACCGATCCCAGCCCTGTGCCAGCTTCACCGTCATGGTCTCGACGGCGATGATCGCGTCATCCACCAGCAGGCCCAAGGCGATCACCATCGCGCCCAGCGAAATCCGCTGCAGGTCGATCCCGAGCAGGGCCATGCCCACGAACACCCCGGCCAACACCAGGGGGACGCTGATCGCCACCACGATCCCGGTGCGCCAGCCCAGACTCAGGAAGCTCACCAGCAGCACGATGCCGAGCGCTTCGAGGAAGCTGGTCTGGAAGTCGTCCACGTCGGCCGCGACCACCGTTGCCTGATCGTTCACCGGTGTGATGTGCACGCCCAGCGGCAGGCCGCGCGCCACCTCCGCCACCCGCGCGGCCACACGCTTGCCGAGGGTGACGATGTTGCCGCCATCGGCCATGCTGATCGCCAGGCCCAAAGCGGGCTTGCCACCCAGCCGCATGGTGGAGGCGGGCGGGTCCGCCACTCCGCGGCTGACCGTGGCGAGGTCACCAAGCCGCACCAGATGGCCGCCCACCTGCAACGGCAAGTTGGCCACCGCCTGCGGCCCGTCGAGTGACGGCCGGGTCCGCACCCGGATGCGGTCCTGCGCGGCGTCGACAAAGCCGCTTGCCACCACGCTGTTCTCGGCCCGCACCGCGTTGAACAGATCGGTGAGCGTGACACCCAGCTCGGCCAGCTTGCGGTAAGACACTTCAAGCGTGATCTGCTCGGTCTGCTGCCCCACCAGCATCACCTTGCCCACGCCGGGCACGTGCACGAGCTGCTCGCGCACATCCTCGGCCACGTGCTTCAGCTCCGGCAGGGTGAAGCCGTCTCCGGTGAGGCCGTAGACGAGCGGGTAGACGTCGCCGAACTCGTCGTTGAATGTCGGCCCCTGCACGCCGTCCGGAAAGCTGCCGGCGATGTCGCCCACCTTCTTGCGCACCTGGTAGAACAGGCCCGGCACCAGCTTGGCCGGTGTGTCGTCGCGGAAGTTGACGGTGATCACGGTGTGGCCGGGCTGCGTCTGGCTGTCGACATGGTCCAGATGCGGCAGGTCCTCCAGCTTGCGCTCGATCCGGTCGGTCACCTCGCGGGACATCTCGTCGGCGGTGGCGCCGGGCCACTCGGCCATCACCACCATCTGCTTGATGGTGAAGGCCGGGTCCTCGGCGCGGCCCAGCTTGGTGTAGGCCATGATCCCGGCCGTGGCGACGAACAGCATGGCGAACAGGGTCAGCGCGCGATGCCGCAGCGCCCAGGCCGAGAGGTTGAGCCCGCTCACCGCTGCGCCCCCGCCCAGGCCACCAGGTTCATGCCGGACTGCAACTGCGCCACCCCGGCGGTCACCACCTGCTCGCCGGGCCGCAAGCCGGCCGCCACCGCTACGCTGCCGTCGTCGCGGTAGCCGGCCACCCCCACTGGCCGCAGCGCTGCCGTGTGCAAGGCCGGGTTCAGCACCCAAACCGCGGGGCTGCCGGCTTGGTCGGTCAGGGCGCCGGCGGGCAGCAGGGCGACATCCGGGGCGGCGCTGCCGAACCGCACGGTGGCGGTCATGCCGAGCGAGAGCAGGCTGGCGGGGGCGTCCAGCACCGAGACCTTGACGGCAAAGGTCCGGCTGGCCGCGTCCGCCAGCGCGCCCACCTCCCGCAC
>CAXTNN010000162.1:0-7968 GCA_964245545.1 uncultured Acetobacteraceae bacterium
GGGGGCAGCCGAGCATCGCCTTGCCGCACAGGCCTGGTCCTAGGGCGGGATAACATGGCGTTCGCTCAGCCATCGCTCCCTAGCTTTGTTGGAGAGGGCGATCCAGACATTTGGCAAAGGGCCAAATGTCATCGCGCGCTCAAGCCGATCCCTTGGTCACGGCTTCGTGACGCCTCGCGCGGGCAAACCCATGACCGATTGATCACAAACGGTGTTGGAAGCAGGTGCCTGCGCTGGAGAGACGGAATGGCGACGAAGATCAAGGGCGAACACCACTTCACCTTTTACTACATCTTAGCCGCCTTCCTGGTGATGCTGACGCTGCAGGATTACCTCAGCAGCGCCAGCGTGACCGGCGTGCAAACGCTGCCCTACAGCCAATTCGAGGACATGCTGAACGGCGGCAAGCTCGACAACCTTGTGGTGAGCAATGACCGCATCGAGGGCACGATCAAGGATGCGCCCAAGGGCAAGCCCAGCCGCTTCACCACCGTGCGGGTCGACCCGGCGCTGGCCCAGTCGTTGGAAGCCAGCAAGGTCAGTTTCGCCGGCAGCCCGCCGCCCGGCTGGCTCACCAGCGCCCTTGGCTGGATCCTGCCGCTGGCGATCTTCTGGGGCATCTGGTTCCTGCTGGGCCGCCGCATGGCGTCCGGCATGGGCGGTATGGGCGGCGGCATGGGCGGGCTGATGAACATCGGCCGCAGCCGTGCGCGGGTTTATGCCGAGAGCGACACCAAGACCCGCTTTGGCGACGTGGCTGGCGCCGACGAGGCCAAGGACGAGCTGATGGAGATCGTGGAATTCCTCAAGGCGCCGCAGCGCTATGGCCGGCTGGGCGCCCACGTGCCGAAGGGCGTGCTGCTGGTGGGCCCACCGGGCACCGGCAAAACGCTGCTCGCCCGCGCGGTGGCCGGCGAGTCCGGCGTGCCGTTCTACTCTATTTCCGGCTCCGAGTTCGTGGAGATGATCGTGGGCGTCGGCGCCGCCCGGGTGCGCGACATGTTCAAAGAGGCGCGGACCAAGGCGCCGGCGATCATTTTCATCGACGAGATCGACACCCTCGGCGGCGCTCGCAACGGCCCGGCGATGGGCGGCCATGACGAGAAGGAGCAGACGCTCAATCAGCTCCTTTCCGAGATGGACGGGTTCGATCCAGCCGCCGGCCTGGTCATCATCGGCGCCACCAACCGCCCGGAGGTGCTCGACCCGGCGCTGCTGCGGCCAGGCCGGTTCGACCGCCAGGTGCTGGTCGACCGGCCCGACCGTAAGGGGCGTTGCCAGATCCTGCGCATCTACCTGAGCCGCATCAAGCTCGCCGCCGGCGTGGAGCCGGACGCCATTGCGCAGATGACGCCGGGCTTCACCGGCGCCGACCTTGCCAACCTCGTCAACGAGGCCGCCCTGCTGGCGACCCGGCACAACGCCGATTCCGTCACCTTGCCGGATTTCGAGGCCGCCATCGAGCGGCTGGTGGCCGGGCTCGAAAAGCGCAACCGCCTGCTCAACGCCCATGAGCGAGAGATCGTGGCGTTTCACGAGATGGGGCACGCCATCTCCGCCATGGTGCTGCCGGGCACTGACCCGGTGCATAAGATCTCCATCATCCCGCGCGGCATCGCCGCCCTGGGCTACACCATGCAGCGGCCCACCGAAGACCATTTCCTGATGAGCCGCGACGAGTTGGTGAACCGCATCGTGGTATTGCTCTCCGGCCGGGCTGCCGAGGAGGTGATCTTCCACCAAATTTCCACCGGCGCGTCAGACGACTTGGTGAAATCCACCGACATTGCCCGCTCGATGGTGATGCGGTTCGGGATGGACCCAATCCTGGGCCAGATCGCCTATGAAACCGAGCGCAACTCCATGTTGGCGACCCGAACCCCCGACTTCCGCCCCCGCAGCTACAGCGAGGACACCGCCGCCAGCATCGACGTGGCCGTGCGCGGCCTGGTGGACAACGCCTACCAGGTGGCCCGGCGCATCCTGGCCAGCAACGAGCCGCTGCTGCGCCAGTCGGCGGCCGACCTGCTGGAGCATGAAACCTTGAGCGGCGACCAGTTGGACGCGATTTCGACCGTGGTGAATCGCAGCGCGATCGAGCCCGCCGCCCTCCCTGCGCCCAAGGCTGCGGAGTAGATCAGAACCCGTGCATCAGGCCAACCGCCTGCCGCACGGGTTGGCGCCTGGGTTAACGGTAGAACGGAACGGCGTAGGGATAGCCGTAGAAGCCAGGAAAACCATAGGCGCCCGGATAGCCATAAAAGCCGGGGTAGCCATAGGCGACGAACGGGCGGCCATAGCCGATGAAGCCCCGTCCCGGGAATCCAAACCCATAACCGTAGCCGCCACGGAACCCATAACCACCGCGAAAGCCGCCGTAACCACCGTAGCCTCTGGCTAACGCTGGCGTGGCGCTGACCGCCACCGCCAACGCGGCCACTGCCGCCAATTTCATCAAATGTTTCATAGTACCATTCTCCTGTGCTATAACAAATGGCGATTTGGAGTGGCGGGCCAATGCAAGGCTTCGTGTGCCTTCGCGCTGCATCGCCGGTTAGCAGCAACGCTCCGGTGCTCGGTCGCGCCCTCGGAATGCCACACTGGCGGAGCGTCAGTTGTCACATGTTACAATGGAGGCCGCGGTGACGTGCCACGCCTGCAGGACCGTTGGCTGCTGCGCCAGGACGGCATCGCTGGCGCGGCGGGGCTGAGATGAGCCAGCCCAGGACCCTTTCCACCGGCAATGACGGCCTGAACACCATTCTTGCTGGCGGCCTGCCTGCCAACCGGCTGTACCTGCTGGAAGGCGCGCCGGGCTCAGGCAAGACCACCCTGGCGCTGCAGTTCCTCCGCGAGGGCGTGAAGCAGGGCGAGCCATCCCTCTACATCACGCTCTCGGAAACGCGGGAGGAGTTGGCCGTGGTCGCAGCATCGCACGGCTGGGACATCGGCGAGTTTGACGTGTTCGAGTTCAACGCGGTGTCGGACGTGCTTGGTGACGGCAGGGGGCAGACGATCTTCCATCCCTGGGAAATGGAACTGGGCGAAACCGTCCGCCTGATCCAGGAGGAAGTGGCGCGGGTCCAGCCCAAGCGCATCGTGTTCGACAGCCTCTCAGAGATGCGCCTCTTGGCCCAGGACAGCTTGCGCTATCGCCGGCAGGTGCTGGCGCTCAAGCAATACTTCGCCGGCCGCGACACGACTGTCATCCTGGTCGACGACATGACCGGCACCGAGGCCGGCCGGGACGCGCATCTCCACAGCCTGGCGCACGGCGTGATCACGCTGGAGCGGCTGACGCTGGACTTCGGCGCGGCCCGGCGGCGGTTGCAGGTGCAGAAGCTGCGCGGCGTGGAGTTCACCGCCGGCTACCACGACTTCGTTATCCGCAAAGGCGGCCTCGAAGTGTACCCACGTCTGATTGCCTCCGGCTACCACGCGGATTTTGTTGGCGAGCCGACGCCAAGCGGCGTTCCCGCGCTTGATAACCTGCTGGGCGGCGGCCCGCTGCGTGGCACCAGCACGCTCATCACCGGCCCCGCCGGTACTGGCAAGACCACCATTGCGCTGCAATACCTGAACGCCGCCTGCTGCCGCGGCGAGCGCTGCACCGTCTATCAGTTCGACGAGCGGATCGGCACGCTGATGACGCGCGCCCAGGCGTTCAACCTGGGCCTTCAGCAGCATATCGACACCGGCCACTTGGTCGTCCAGCAGATTGACCCCGCCGAGCTGTCCCCCGGTGAATTTGCTGCCCGGGTGGTCGCGGAGGTGGAGCAGCGCGGGTCACGGATGATCGTGATCGACAGCCTCAACGGCTACATGGCGGCCATGCCGCAGGAGCAGCAGCTCATCCTGCAAATGCACGAGCTGCTCTCATATCTGAGCCAGAAGGGCGTGGTTACCTTTCTGATCAACCCACAGCACGGGCTGGTCGGCTCGATGACGACCGGCATCAACATCTCCTATGTGGCCGATGCCGTGCTGTTGTTGCGCTTCTTCGAGGCCGGCGGCCGCGTGCGCAAAGCCATCTCGGTCATCAAAAATCGAGGTGGCGTTCACGAAGACACCATCCGCGAGTTGCGCGTCGATTCCGGCGGCGTGCGGGTCGGCGCACCGCTGACGGAGTTCAAAGGCGTGCTCACCGGAACGCCTGAATACACGGGCGAGCAGATGCCGTTGATGGAAGACCGGTTTGGCGGAGCATAGCATCGCCGGCGAAGGTCAGCGCGTCCTCGTCTGCGCTCCTTACGGCCGGGACGGAGCAAGCATCGCCGAGCTCCTGCGTGGCGCCGGCTATGATGCGGCGCAATGCCCCGACCTGGCGGCGGTCGGCAGCCTGGTCGACGACCATGTCGGGGTCATCCTGCTGACGCAGGAAGCCTTGATTGCGAGCCTGCAGCCGTTGAAACGGGCCCTGGCCGCGCAGCCATCCTGGTCGGACGTGCCGTTCATCCTGCTCGCAGCAGCGCGGACCAACCGCCAGGCGAGCAACGAGGCGTCACGGGCCGCAATGTTCGACCTTGCAATCCACAACATCGTGCTGGAGCGCCCGCTCGGCAAAGCCTCTCTGCTCAGCGCCGTCGCCTCCGCCCTGCGCTCGCGGCGGCGCCAATTCGAGATGCGCGACCGGCTCGCAGAACTGGCCGAAAGCGAGGGCCGCCTGCGCCTGGCGACCAGCGCCGCCAATATCGGCACCTGGGATTACGACCCGGTGGCCGATACGCTGCGCTGGGATGCACGCTGCAAGGAGGTGTTCGGCCTCTCCCCAAACGCCGAGGTCACCTTCCAGGAGACGTTCCTGCCCGGCATCCACCCCGACGATCGCGACGGGGTGGCGGCCGCCGTCAACCAAGCGCTGGACCCGCGCGGCAGCGGCGAATACCACATCGAGTACCGGACCATCGGGCTGGAAGACGGCGTCGAGCGTTGGGTGGCGGCAACCGGCCGCGGCATATTCGCACAGGGCTGCACCGTCCGTTTCGTTGGCACCGTCATCGACATATCCGAGCGCAAGGCCGCCGTGGTGGCGCTCGACCAGCTCAACCGCACGCTGGAGCACCAAGTTGCCGAGCGCACCGCAGCGCTGAAGGGGGAAATGGCCAGCCGCAGCCGCGCCGAAGCAGCCCTGCGCCAGAGCCAGAAGATGGAGGCGGTCGGCCAGCTCACCGGCGGCATCGCCCACGACTTCAACAACATGCTGACCGGCGTGATCGGCGGATTGAACATCATCAAGCGCCGGCTCGTCAGCGGCCGCGTCGACGATCTCGACCGTTTTGTCGACTCCGCCGCGGCTGCGGCGAACCGGGCCGCCGCCCTCATTGCGCGGCTGCTCGCTTTCTCGCGCCGGCAGTCGCTGGATTCCAAGCCGATCGAGATCAATGCGCTGACCCTCTCGATGGAGGACTTGCTCCGCCGCACCCTGAGTGAGCGCATCGCGCTGCGGATTGTGCCCGGCGCCGATGTCGGGCGCGCCATCGTGGACGCCAACCAGCTCGAGAGCGCCTTGCTCAACCTCGCCATCAATGCCCGCGACGCCATGCCGGGGGGTGGCCAGCTCACCGTCGAAACGACGTTGGTCGAGCTCGACGAAGCCTATGCCGCCGCCAAGCCCGAGGTGGCGCCGGGCCGCTACGTCGTTATCGCGGTGTCCGACACGGGGGTCGGCATCCCCCCCGAACTGCTGGACAAGGTGTTTGACCCGTTCTTCACCACCAAGCCGATCGGCCAGGGCACGGGCTTGGGGCTGTCCATGGTCTACGGCTTTGCGCGCCAGTCCGGTGGGCAGGTCCGCATCCATAGCCGGCCCGGCGAGGGAACCTCGGTGAAGCTTTACCTGCCGGCGAGCGACGAGGTGGCTGCGGAGGTTTCATCCAGCAGCAAGGCAGCGCCGCGGGAGGGTGACGGCCAAACCGTGCTGCTGGTGGAGGACGACGAGTCGGTCCGCATCCTGGTGCGCGAGGTGTTGGCCGAGCTGTCCTACCAAGCTATCGAGGCTGCCGACGCCGATGGCGCCATCCCCATCCTTTCCTCCGGCCGCAAGATCGACCTCATGGTGTCCGACGTTGGGCTGCCTGGCATCAGCGGGCGGCAGCTCGCCGAGATCGCCCGCCAGCACCGGCCCGAGTTGCCGATCCTGTTCGTGACTGGCTATGCGGAAAACGCCGCCATCCGCGCCGGCTTTCTCGGCACCAACATGGACATGATCACCAAGCCGTTCGCGCTCGACGTGCTCGCGGCCAAGATCGATGAAATGATCCTGTGATAGGCCAGGCCTAACTCAGCCCGTCCTGCAGGTTCTCGCGCAGGGTGCGTCCGCGATACTCGGTGCGGAACACGCCGCGTCGCTGCAGTTCGGGCACCACGCCGCGGCAGAATTGCTCGAACATCGAGGGAAACATCATCGGCGTCAGCACGAAGCCGTCGCACACTCCCGCCTCGAACACCTCCTGCAAGTAGTCGGCGACCGATACCGCCGTGCCGACGATCTCGCGCTGCTGGGTGCGCGCCGCCGCCGCCTGCTGCAGCGTCAGCCCCTGCGCCTGCATGGTCTGGCGGATGACGTCTTCCGAGCCCTGCATGCCCTGGTTGCCGCGCAGCCGGGCCAGCGACGCGTCATCCGTTACCACCGTCATGTCCGCGCCCAGGTTGCTGGAGGTGGAGGCGCGGTTCAGCTCCGGATCAGCAAGGCTGTTGAGGTAGTCTGCCCGCTCGCGCGCAATCGACTCCGTCTCTCCCAGCACCACGGTGACCGCGGGCAGGATGACGCATTGGCCCGGCGTGCGGCCGAACCGGGGCAAGCGGGCGTTGATGTCCTGGTAGAACGCGCGCATGTCCTCGCGCCCGTGCTGCATGGTGAAGATCGCCTCCGCCCAGCGCGCCGCGAACTCGCGCCCGCGCTCCGAGCTGCCCGCCTGCATGATCACCGGGCGGCCCTGCGGGCTGCGCGGGATGGACAGCGGCCCCCGCGTGCTCACCCAGCGGCCCTGGTAGTTGGCGTAGCGCACGCGGGCAGGGTCGGCCAGCACGCCGGCTGCCTTGTCCTTCACAAAGGCATCCGCGTCCCACCCGTCCCACAGCGCGCAGCACGCTTCCAGCACCTCGTCCGCGCGGTCATAGCGCTCCTCTTTGGGCGGCAATGAGGCGAGCCCGGCATTCTGCGCCTCCAAATCCGTCGCCGAGGTCACCACGTTCCAAGCCACCCGGCCTTGGCTCATCGCGTCCAAAGAGCCGAGCCAGCGCGCCAGGTGGTAGGCGGTGTGGAACGAGGTCGAGAGCGTCGCGCCCAGCCCGAGATGCCGGGTCACCGCCGCCATCACCGGCAGCACGACCGTCGGGTCGAGGAAGCTGATCTGCCCGCCCCGCCGCAGGTAGGCGTCGAACGAGCCGCCATGCACGTCGTAGAGGCCGAACAGGTCGGCGAAGAAGCAGCCGTCGAACTTTGCCGCTTCCAGCACGCGGGCGATATGCTGGTAGCGGGACGGATCGAGGATGTCGTCCAGCGTCGACTCCGGGTGCCGCCAGCCGCCATTGTGCAAGGCTGTGGGGCCGGTCTTGAGGTAGGCGACGAGATGCATCTGGCGCTTAGGCATGGCCTATCCCCCGGTTGTGGCCGCACGCAGCCCGGCGGCGGTTTGCTCGAGTCCGCTCCAGGCCGGCCGGCCGGGCGCGAACCGCGCGCGCAGGAACGCGGCGAGTTGCGCCAATTGGCGGTCGCTGAGGCTTTGGGCAAAGCCGGGCATGATGCCGAGCTCCGGCCGCGCCGGTGCCTCAATCCCCTCCAGCATCACGCGCAGCAGGTTGTCTGGCCGAGCGCTGTGCAGGTTGCTGTTCAGCGCCAGCGACACGTGGGCGCCGAACACCGCCGGGCCGCTGCCGTCATGGTGGCAGGCTCCGCACGCCCCGGCGAACAGCCGCGCCCCCTCGCTCGCATCCGCCCCCAACCCCTGCCAGGACGCTGCTTCCAGC
>CAXTNN010000163.1:0-7968 GCA_964245545.1 uncultured Acetobacteraceae bacterium
CCGGAGCGGCGGGATGCGACGGCGCTGATCTCGGTCGCGCTGGACCTCAAGGATGCGGCGATCGACACGCCGATCGGCTGGGCCAAACCGGCCGGCGCGCCGGGTCAGGCGGCCGGCCAAGCCATGCTCGACCATGGCAAGCTGGTCGGCCTGAAGGCGATCCGGGCCAGCGCGCCCGGGTTGAGCCTGTCGGCCACCAGCGACATGGCCGGCGGCCGGGTGACGGAGGTGCATATTGCCGAGGGGCAGATCGGCCGCAGCAGCGCGGTTGGCAGCATCGCGCTGCCGCAGCAGCCGGGCCAGCCGTACCACATCACCCTGGCGGGCAGCCGGCTGGATCTGGAAGGCCAGTTGGGCAGCAAAAGCAGCGGCAGCCGCCCGGCCCAGCCCAGCGGGAGCGGCGGCGCACCCTACGTGCTGGACCTGCGTTTCGAGCGGGTGCGGTTCGGCCCCGGCGAGGACATCGGCCCGGTCGTGCTGCAGGCCATCGGCAACGGGCGGCGGCTGAGCTCGGGGCATCTCACCTCGTCCGGCCCGGAACAGGTGGAGGCCGACCTGGTACCCAGCCCGGGTGAACGCCGGCTGCGCGCCACGGCCGGCAACCTTGGTATGCTGCTGCGCCAGACCAACCTCGCGCGCGAGCTGTCCGGCGGCAGCATGACGCTTACCGGCGCGTTCGACGACACGCAGCCGAACAGCCCGTTCTCCGGGACCATGGACTTGGCCAATTTCAGCGTGCGCGGCGCTCCGGTGACTGCCAAGGTACTGCAGGCGCTCACGCTGTACGGCATCACCGAGGCGCTGAGCGGGCCCGGGCTGGTGTTCGACCGGCTGGTGGCGCCGTTCCGCCTGGATGGCTCGGTGCTGCAACTCGACGAGGCGCGGGCGTTCAGCAGCTCGCTTGGCGTGACGGCGACGGGCATGCTGGACTTCGGCCGCAACACACTCGATCTGAACGGTACCATCGTTCCGGCCTACGCGCTCAACTCATTGCCCGGACGGGTGCCGTTGCTTGGCAAGCTGTTCAGCCCGGAGAAGGGCAGCGGCGTGTTTGCGGCCAATTACGGCCTGCGCGGCTCCATCAACGAGCCCTCGGTCAGCATCAACCCGCTATCCGCGCTCACGCCCGGCTTCATGCGCAGCCTGTTCAATGTTTTCCGCTGAGGCGCCCAGTCAGAATCCTGCTAGCCACGCGAAGAAGCCCGCCGAGACAAGCGCTGTCGCCAGGATGATCAGCAGCCCCAAGCGGCGATATCCCAGATGCCACGGCTTCCTGTTGCGATAGGCCCGACCCGCCTTCAACAGCGTGTGGATCGGCGACTCCACCGGCGGCATGTCCCCCAAGGATTGCAGGCTTAATATACGGCAGTCTCACGGCTGGCCCTACAGGCTTATGACGCCGCGCTGCCTATTGCACGCTGGAAAACCGCGTGGGCACGAGCAGTTCGTTGGTGATGGAGGCGACGATGGGGCCATCCGCCTCGGTTTGCGCCTTCTTCTCGATCCATTCGGGATCGGCGCGAAAGGCGGCCCATTTTTGCTCCCGGTCCGCCAAGCTCTCCCAAGCGATCAGGTAGGTCAGCGCGTGATCGGAGGCGCCGACCGCCGTGGTCCAGAACCCGGCCTGCTTGATGCCGTGGCGGGCCCAGATGCCGAGCGTAATGGTCTCGAACCGCTTCAGCAACGCTGGCAGGCGGTTGGGCAAGCAATGGTAGATGCGAAGCTCGTAGATCATCCGGCGCTCCCCGTTTTATAGACCACCATGCGCGACCCGGCCGGCCGCTGCAACCGGCTGCATCACGTTACGTTGGCAACTTATGGCCAGTCAGATGTCATCCCGCTCCAACCCGCCTGCCAAGCGCCGCCGCCATGTCTGGCCCTGGGTGCTGGGCGTGATCGGGATCGCCCTCATTGCCGTGATCGCATTGTGGGACTGGGATTGGTTCCTCCCCCTGGTCGAGGCACAAGCCAGTTCCGCGCTTGGCCGCAAGGTGACCGCGCAACACCTGCACGTGGCGCTTGGCCGCACCATTACCGTCGCGCTGGATGGGGTGGAGGTGGCGGGCGTGCCTGACCTGGCCGCGGGCAAGCCATTCGCCGACATCGACAAGCTGACCGTCGCGGTCGATGCAATGGCCTACGTGCGCAGCCGCCAACTCGTCATCCCGCAGATCACCGTCGACCACCCGGTGATTGAGGCGGACCAGAACCTGCAAGGCGAGTCGAACTGGCCCAGCGGCAGTTCCTCATCCAGCAGCAAGCCTTCGAGCAACCCGTCGCCAGGGCCGCAGCTCGGCAATTTGGTGATCAACAACGGCCAGGCCCACGTGGCGCTGGCCAAGCTCAAGGCGGATTTCAGCGTCAACGCCGCCACCCAGGCTGCGTCCGCAGCCAGCAACGGGGCAGCCAATGGCGGCGCAGCGGGTGAAGGCCAGGAGATTGTGGCCGACGCCAAGGGGACCTATGCCGCCCAGCCAATTACCGCCCGCTTCACCGGTGGGGCGCTGTTGTCGTTGCGGGACAAGAGCCATCCCTACCCGATCGACCTGCACCTCGCCAACGGCGCCACCCGCGTGTCGCTGACCGGCACGGTGGAGAACCCGTTAAACTTCGCCGGCGCCAATCTCACCCTGCAATTCGCCGGCCCCAACATGGCCCAACTCACCCCCCTCACCGGCGTGCCGATCCCGGAAACGCCGCCCTTTTCCGTGACGGGCAAGCTGAACTATGCCGACCACAAGGTGCAGTTCAACGACTTCCACGGCCGGCTTGGCGACAGTGACTTGAACGGCGACATTGCCGGTGACCCGGCCCGTTCGCCCCGCCCGCTGGTGGAGGCGACGCTCTACTCGCACCGGGTCAACCTGGCCGATCTCGGCGGCTTTATCGGCACCACGCCGGGTCAGAAGGGCGATCAGAACGCGGGGCAGCGGGCGGCGGTCGAGCACAAGCAAGCCAGCACCGACAAAGTGCTGCCGCAGACGCCAATTAACTTTCCCAAGCTGAATTTCGCCGACGTGCACCTGCGCTACAAGGGCGAGCACATCGAGGGCCGGTCGGTCCCATTGGACAACATCGTGGCCAACCTGAACATTGATGACGGCCGCATCCAACTGCAGCCGCTCAGCTTTGCCGTTGGTGGCGGCGACATCGCCCTGCATGCCGATCTCGACCCGGTGAACGCGCATGACGTGAAGGCAAATGCGCGCATCGACCTGCAGCATGTCAGCCTGTCACGGTTGCTGGCGGCGACGCACCTCGTCGAAGGCGCTGGCACGCTGACCGGCAATGCCGAGATCAACTCCACCGGCGACTCGCTGGCGAGCTTGCTCGGCCACGGCAATGGCGGTGTGGCGATGGGCATGTCCGGCGGCAATCTCAGCGCGTTGCTGGTCGATATCGCAGGGTTGGAAGTGGGCAACGCCATCCTCTCCGCCCTAGGCGTGCCGCAGCGGGCGAACTTGCAATGCTTTGTCGCCGAATACGTGCTGACCAACGGCGTTCTGGACACCAAGACCCTGATTGTCGACACCAGCGAGGCGGACATCCGCGGCACGGGCAATATCAATCTCGCCAAGGAGACGCTCGACTACAAGCTGGTGACCCGGTCGAAGCACTTCTCCATCGGCACATTGTCCACTCCGATTGATATCACGGGCACGTTGAAGTCTCCCGGTATCCATCCCGAAGTTGGTCCGCTGGCGTTGAAGGGGGGCGCGGCCGTGGGCCTGGGTATCCTATTCCCGCCCGCGGCGCTGTTGCCAACCATCCAGTTCGGTACCGGCAACACCGGCGCTTGCCAGGCCGCCGAGGCGCCGGTCGGCAAGGGCGAGACCGCAACCCAAGTGGTCCAACCCCGCCCCGCCAACACAGAGGCCGTCAAGCGCTAGGCTGAGATTGCAGGCTAATCCGCATCCTCGCGTGACCGGACCGAAACTGCTTCGGCAGCCGCCATGTAGTCGCGGATGATTGGCGTACCCATGACGCTATGCGCCATCTGGAGCTGCCACACCATGTGCCCTGCCCGGCGGAAGGCGAGTTCACTGCCGGCGAAGTAGAAGTCGAACATGCGGCAGAAACGCTCGTCATACAGGCCGGCGATCTCCTCCAGGTTGCTGTTGAACCGGCGCCGCCAGTGCCGCAGCGTCTCGGCGTAGTGCAGGCGCAGGATCTCGACGTCGGTCGCGACCAGCCCGCTGCGTTCCACGGCGGTGAACACCTCTGAGAGTGCGGGCGAGTAGCCGCCGGGAAAGATGTAGCGGCGCAACCACGGGTTGGTCTCGCCGGGCCCGTCGCTGCGCCCAATGGCGTGCAGCAGGGCGACCCCATCCGGCGCAAGCAGGCTGCGCACGCGGCGGAAAAACGCGCTGTAATGGTTCACCCCCACGTGCTCGAACATGCCCACCGACACGATCCGGTCGAACGGGCCGGCGATGGCGGCATCCCGGTAGTCGAGGAGCTCGAATTGGACCCGGTCCTCCAATCCCGCCTCCGCTGCCCGGATGCGCGCACGCGAAAGCTGTTCGCTGCTCAGGGTGATGCCGACGACCCGGGCGCCATAGTCGCGCGCCAGGGTGAGCGCCATGCCGCCCCAGCCGCAGCCGATATCCAGCACGCGCAGGTTCGGGCGGTTGAGCAGCAGCTTGGCGGCAATGTGGCGCTTCTTGGCGGTCTGCGCCTCCTCCAGCGTCTCCCCCCCGTGACGGAAGTAGGCGCAGGAATATTGCCAGTCCGCATCCAGGAACAGGGCATAAAGCCGGTCACCAATGTCGTAATGATGCGCTACGTTGCGGCGGGCGCGTGTGGCCGGATTCCATTGCGACACCCGCCGCACCGCTTGGCGTGCGCTGCCGAACACGCTCAGCCCGGGATGCCCGCCGCCGTCGCACTGGTTATGGATCAGCACGTCCAGCGTGTCATAGATGGTGCCGCCAAGCGGCAGCAGCTCGCCATCCATGTAAGACTCGCCGATGCAAAGCGCCGGGTTGCTGATCATGCCGCGAACGGCACGGGGCGTTCGCAGTTCCAGGCCAGCGGCGGGGCCGTCATACCTCCCGGTGTAGGTGGCGAACCGTCCGTTTGGATAGCGCACCGATAGGCGGCCGCGGAGGATGAACCGAGTCAGGATCGCGTCGAGCAGCCGTTCCATCCCATTCCCCCCTCACATGGAAGGGCAGGATGGCTCACCTGTTAAAGCTTCGTCAAACCTATGATGCTTTCCTCGACAAAGCACGTTGACAACGGCGGTGAACCTAGCTGGGCAGCGTGCCCGGCTCCACTCCCGGCTCGAACAGCGCAGCGATCTCTTGGTCGGCCGCGGCTTCCTCGTCCGCGGCGCTCTGGCCGATCCGTTCGCCGCGAGCCTGCTTCTCCGCCTCCTCCGGGCTGCGCGCCACGTTCACCGTCACCGGCAGGGACACTTCGGGGTGCAGCACCACGCGCACTTTGGACAAGCCGAGCGACTTGATCGGGTGTTCCAGCACCACCTGCTGCCGGGAAACGGTCAGCCCGGCTCCGACGCAGCCTTCCGCCACGTCGCGGGCGGAGACGGAGCCATAGAGATTGCCGGCGTCACTGGCCTGGCGGATGATAACCACGGTGAGCTCGCCGATACGCTCGGCCAGCCGCTCCGCCTCCTCGCGCCGCCGCAGGTTCTGTGCCTCGAGCTGCACCCGCTGGGTCTCGAACTGTTCGCGGTTCGCCTTGCTGGCGCGCATCGCCATCTTGTGCGGTAGCAGGTAGTTGCGGGCGTAGCCGGGCTTGACGCGGACGACGTCGCCCATCTGCCCCAGCTTCTCCACGCGCTGCATCAGGATCAATTCAACGGCGGCCATGGGCCGGCCTCCTCAGGACAGAATATAGGGAAGCAAGGCAAGGAACCGCGCCCGCTTGATCGCCTGCGCCAGCTCGCGCTGCTTTTTGGCGGACACGGCCGTGATGCGGCTGGGCACGATCTTGCCGCGCTCGCTCAGGAAGCGCGACAACAGCCGAACATCCTTATAGTCGATCACCGGCGCGTTGGGGCCGGAGAACGGGCAGGACTTGCGGCGGCGATAGAACGGGCGGCGGGCGCCGACGGCCGAGCGCCGCGCCGCGGGATTGACGTCGCTGTCGTTGAGGGCGTCGGACATCGCTTATTCCTCCACCAGGTTGAAGCCGCCGTCACGGCTGAACTCATCTCGCGCGCGGAATTCCTCGCGATCGTCGAAGCCACGCTTGCGGCCGCTCTCAAACCGCCCCGATGGCTTCGGCCCGCGGAACGTGCGCTCACGGTCGTCGGACTTGCGCGACAGGATGGAGGAGGGCTCCTCGCTGATTTCGTCGACGCGGATGGTCATGAAGCGCAGCACGTCTTCGTTCAGGCCCAGTTGGCGCTCCATCTCGTTGATGGAGGCGGGCGGGGCGTTCAGCCCGAGCAGCATATAGTGGCCCTTGCGGTTCTTCTTGATGCGGTAGGCGAGGGAGCGCAGGCCCCAATACTCGCGCTTCTGCACCGAGCCGCCATCGGCCTCGAGCTGGGTTGCCACGCCGTCGGCGACGGCCTCAACCTGTTGCTGCGTGACATCGTTGCGCGCAATCAGCACGCATTCATAAAGCGGCATTGATGGTCCCTATGGCTGGATCGGCCCGAAAGTGGGCATAGCCGGGGGTCGCCTCACCCTCGGCAGGGAAGGCGCGCTGTGCAACACGGCGCGGCCGGCGTGTCAAGGCCTGCCCGCTGCCGGTGCCGCGCAGCTTTGCCCAGCCTGCTGCGTTACGGGCCCGGCGCGATCGGGAGCAGAGACGCATGCGGCATATTCAACTCCACCCGCTCGGCGGCGCAGCCGGTGACATGTTCGTGGCCTGCCTGCTGGACGCATTTCCGGAGCACCGCGAGGCCGCCCTAGCCGCGGCGCGGCAGCTTGCGGGCGTGGACTGCCAGTTGGTCGCGCATGGGGACGGCGTGCTCACCGGTCAGCGCTTCCAGGTTGAGGCCGCGCCGGCGCCCGATCACCACCATCACACCCACTGGTCCGCCATCCGCCGCCGCATTGCCAACTCTGCCCTGCCGGCAGCGGTGCAGGAGCACGCCATCGGCATCTTCACCGCGCTGGCCGAGGCGGAAGGGCAGGTGCATGGCCGCCCGGCCGACGAGGTGGTGTTCCACGAGGTTGGCGCCGCCGACTCGGTGGCCGACATCGTGGCCGCTGCCAGCGTGGTCGCGGCCGTCTCGCCAGCGGTATGGAGCGTGACCACCTTGCCGCTGGGAGGAGGCAGCGTCGACACCGCGCACGGGGTGATGCCTGTGCCCACCCCCGCCACCGCTCTGCTGCTGCAAGGCTTTGCCATGGCGGATGATGGCGTGGGCGGCGAGCGGGTCACCCCCACGGGAGCCGCCATCCTGCGCTACCTGGCTGGCAGCCAAACGGTGCCGCTGGCCGGTGCGCTCCAACGCAGCGGCACTGGGTTCGGCACCCGCGTGCTGCCGGGCCGCAGCAATTGCCTCCGCGCCCTGGTGTTCGAAACCGGGCCAGCGGCGGCAACGGGGCACCGAGAACTCGCCGTGATCAGCTTCGAGGTAGACGACCAATCTGGTGAAGACTTGGCAGCGGGCCTCGACCGCGTTCGCGCCCGGCCTGGTGTTCACGATGTCGTGCAAATGCCGTGTTTCGGCAAGAAGTCACGCTTGGGGGTTCACATCCAAGTGTTGGTTTCGCCCGAGATGATGATAGATGTATGCGAAGCCTGCTTTCGCGAGACTACAACCATCGGGTTGCGAACGCAGCTTGTGCAAGGACAAGCCCTGCCGCGGCGGCTGCTGGCCGTAGACGTGGCAGGAACACCAGTTTGTGTGAAAGTCGTGCAGCGACCCACCGAAGCGGGCGGCACGGTTGCCACGGCAAAAGCGGAGGCAGATCACGTGCGAGACGTGGCAGGACATGGCGTGCGTATGGACATGCGCCGCCGCGCCGAGTCCCTGGCGTTGCA
>CAXTNN010000164.1:0-5949 GCA_964245545.1 uncultured Acetobacteraceae bacterium
GCCCCAAGCAGCCGCGCCGCTGCCAAGGCAAGCGACCCGGCGCCCGACATCAGCCAGTCCCGCCATTCGGCCACAGTGGCAAACTCGGTCTGCTCGCGCGCGTCTAGCACCGCCAGCAGCTCTGCCGGGTCGAGCGCGCCGGCCTGCAGCAAGTCTGCCAGCGGCGTGGCCACCTCGTGCGGCTTGCGCGCGCCCTCCACCACTTCGCGCCACCATTGCAACCGGATGAGCGCCATCATCGGGTCGGTGGTGACCTCGCGGGCGCGCGCTGTCTCGTAGTTGAACGCATACAGGGTGAATAGCGCTTCCCGCCGCTCGGGCGGCGCAAACAGCGCAGTCAGGAACCGGTCTGGGTCGGCGCGCCGCACCATGGCGCCCAAAGCCGAGAGGGTTGGGGAGGGACTTGCGCTGGCTGCCATGCAACGCAGATGGGGCCGGCTGCGCTTGACGCGAGGTGGGCCGGGCAGGATGGTCCGCCCACCGCGGCATCCAACACTCAAGGAGACTGCCCATGGCCTTCGAACTTCCGCCCCTGCCTTACTCCCACGGCGCCCTGGCTGAGCGCGGCATGTGCCAGGAGACGCTGGAGCTGCATCATGACAAGCACCACCAGGCCTATGTCACGGCGCTGAACGGTTTCGTCGAGAAGGACTCGGCGCTGCAAGGCAAGTCCCTGGAGGAGATCATCAAGCACACCGCCAGCGAGGGCGGCCCCGTGTTCAACAATGCCGGCCAGCATTGGAACCATATCCTGTTCTGGCAGGCGATGAGCCCGACCGAGGGCGGCAAGATCCCTGGCAAGCTCGAGGCCAAGATCACCGAGGACTTGGGCGGCGTGGACAAGTTCAAGGAAGCGTTCAAGGCGGCGGCGATCAGCCAGTTCGGCTCCGGCTGGGCCTGGCTCGTGCTCGGCAGCGACGGCAAGCTGAAAGTCACCAAGACCCCCAACGGCAGCAACCCGCTGGCCACCGGCGACGGCCATGCCTTGCTCGGGATCGACGTGTGGGAGCACAGCTACTACCTCGACTTCCGCAACCGCCGCCCGGACTACATCACCAACTGGCTGGACAAGATTGCCAACTACGCGTTCGCCGAAAGCCAGATGTCGGCGGCGTAAGCGCTGGGGTGGGGGCGGCCGGCGACGGCAGGCCGGATGGCTCCTCACCCCAACCTCTCCCCGGGGAGATCGCTTTGCAACGACACTGATCTCGCTGTGCTATCATGCCGCTGACCGAGGCCGAGGAACGCCTGGAGCACCAACTCAGGACACAGCAGATGCAAGCGGACACCGACCTCAAGCGGGCTCAAACGCGTAAATCCGAGCAGGATTGGCGCCTGGACCCGCAGCGCGTTGTCATTTCCGCCTTCCTGGCTGGCGCCGCCATCCTTGGGGCTGCGGCGGGGATCCTCGGCTTTTTCATCGGCCGCGCCGGGCACTAATCCGCCGCCGCGGCCTCGCCCCGCCGCCGAGTCGGGCGGCGCCGGCGTTCCAGCGGTGCTGCGTCCCGCAGCCGCTCGAACAGCAGCACCGACCGCCCCGTCACCACATATTGCTTGCCGACCTCCAATTCTTCCTCGTGATTGGGCGCGTTGGTGTCGAAAATCAGCCGCCACGCCGTGCCGCCGGCGACAGGGGGCAGGGTGAAGCCCACTCCCTCATGGTGGCCGTTCAGCACGATCAGCATCGAACTGTCGCTCGACACCCGGCGCACGCCGGTTGCCCGTGCCCGCCCGTCCAGCAGCATGCCGAAGCAGCGCAGGTTGCCGTCTTGCCAGTTCGCCTGCGTCATCTCCTGGCCAAGCGCGTTCAGCCAGGTCACGTCGCGCACGCCGGATTCCGGGTCCAGCACGCCCGTCAGGTAGCGGCCGCGGCGTAGGATGGGGTAGCGCTGGCGCAGCGCCGTCAGTTCCTGCACGAACTTGATCATGCGTTCGCCGTGCTCGCCGATGGTCCAGTCCAGCCAGCTCAGCTCGTTGTCCTGGTTGTAGGCGTTGTTGTTGCCGCCTTGGCTGCGGCTGAATTCGTCGCCGGCCAGCAGCATCGGCGTGCCTTGGCTCAGCAGCAGCGTGGCCAGCATGTTGCGCATCTGCCGCTCACGCACGGCGTTGACCGCCGGGTCGTCGGTCGGGCCCTCCACGCCGCAGTTCCAGCTCATGTTGTGGCTGCTGCCGTCGTGGTTGTCCTCGCCATTCGCCTCGTTGTGCTTCTGGTTGTAGGAGACGACGTCGTTCAAGGTGAACCCGTCATGGGCGGTGACGAAGTTCACGCTCGACCAGGGCCGCCGGCCGCGCCGGTTGAACTCCCCCGCAGACGCCGAAAGCCGCGCCGCCATCGCCGAGGCCGGCGCCTCCGCCTTCCAGAACGCGCGGGTGGTGTCACGGAACTTGTCGTTCCACTCCGCCCAGCCTGGCGGAAATTGCCCCACCTGGTAGCCGCCGGGCCCGATGTCCCACGGCTCGGCGATCAGCTTCACGGCCGACAGCACCGGGTCCTGCCGGCAGGTGTCGAGGAAGCCGCCGCCCTCGTCGAAGCCGTGGTCCTCCCGGCCCAGGATGGTGGCCAGGTCGAAGCGGAAGCCATCGACATGCATCTCCGTCACCCAGTAGCGCAGGCTGTCGGTGACCATCTGCAGCACGCGGGGATGGCTGATGTTGACGGTGTTCCCCGTGCCGGTGTCGTTGATGTAGAACCGCTTCTCCTTGGGCATCAACCGGTAGTAGCTGAGGTTGTCGATGCCGCGGAACGACAGCGTTCCCCCCAGCTCGTTGCCCTCAGCCGTGTGGTTGTAGACCACGTCCAGGATCACCTCGAGCCCGGCATCGTGGCAGCGGGCAACCATCTGCTTGAATTCGGAGAAGGCGAAGCCGGGGCTGAACGCGTAGCGCGGGTCCGGCGCGAAGAAGCCGATCGAGTTGTAGCCCCAGTAGTTGGTGAGCCCCTTGGTCAGCAGGCTGTGGTCGTTGATGAAGGTGTGCACCGGCAGCAGCTCCACCGAGGTCACCCCCAGCGAGCGGATGTAGTCCAGCACCTCGGGCGCGGCGAGGCCGGCGAAGGTGCCGCGCATTTCAGCCGGCACGCCGGGGTGCTGCTTGGTGTAGCCGCGCACATGCAGCTCGTAGAGGATGGTCTGCTCCCAGGGCACGCCGGGCGGATGGTCCCGCCCCCAGGTGAAGGACGGATCGATCACCTGGCACTTCGGCATGAAGCGGGCGCTGTCATGCCGGTCGAACGAGAGGTCGGGGTCCTTGCCGCCCTGGACGTAGCCATAGCAGGACGGATGCCAGCGCAGGGCGCCGACATGGGACTTGGCGTAGGGATCCAGCAGCAGCTTGTGGTGGTTGAATCGGTGCCCCGCTTCCGGCGCGTAGGGGCCATGGACGCGGTAGGCATAGACCGTGCCGGGCCGGGCATCCGGCAAGTAGCCGTGGAACACCTCGTCGGTGTATTCCGGCAGCGGCACGCGCTCCAGCTCGCGCTCGCCCGTTTGGTCGAACAGGCAGAGCTCCACCCGCTCGGCATGGGCGGAAAACAAGGCGAAGTTGACGCCCAACCCGTCCCACGTGGCGCCGAGCGGGTGCGGCAATCCTTCGCTCACCCGTCCCTTCGTGACAGCAAACGGCAACAGGTGCCTCCTCGGCAGATGCGCCGCTTATGCAGCAGACCCGGCCCCGCTTGTCGAGCGCGCCCCGATTGTAATTCCGAGCGCTGCGTAGGGGCGTTTAGGGTTGGGCGGCGGTGTGGATGCCCACGGCGCCAGCCGGCTGGGGCGGGGCGGGGCGATCCCGCCGCAAACCCAGCCTCTGGAGCAGGGCGCGGCGCAGATGCACCGTCTGGTCCTCGGTCACAAGCGCAAACAGCCAGGCCGTTCCCATCAGCACGACAAACGCACCCAGTGCCACGGCAATGCCGAATTGGCCGAATGGCAGCCGGTGCGGCAGCACCCCCGCCGCGAACAGGATGCCCATGATGCCGAGCAGGACGGGAAAGTGCATGGCGTAGAGCGTGTAGGAGAAGCCCGCCAGCCGCTCGCCTGCCGCGTCGCCGAACCGCCAGTTGCGCCACCCCGGATGGGCAATCATAAAGCTCATGGCCGCAGCCAGCACCGGATCCGGCAGACTGAGCCGGCCTTGCAGCAGCAGCACGCCCAACACCGCGGCGACCCCGGCCACCATGGCGGCGCGCCCGCGCAGCACGCCGGCGTTGAACGCCACCCTGGCGGCGATCCCCAGCAGCCAGGAGAGCCCGGCGAACAGCACGTTCGGCTGGTTGTACAGGCTGAGCACGATCAACACCGCGCCATACAGCATCACCAGCAAAGCCCCGGGCGAGAACACCCGGCGGACGGCCAGCACGGCGCCCAGGCCGATGATGTAGTAGCACCACTCATAGGCGAGCGACCAAAGCGGCGCGTTGCCATCAAGCGTGCGCACCGCCAGGTCGTTCAGCATCAGCGCGGCACCGATCCAGCGCAGCCAGGACAGGTCCGTCGACAGCGGCACTTCCAGGTCGAAGGTCCAATCCCCGGTGCGGACGAACGGCGCGTCCGGCACCCACCAGAGCAGTGCGGCCATGACGGCAGCGGTCAGCAGCAGCACCGGCCACAGCACGATGAAGATGCGGCTGAACCGGTCCACCAGAAAGCCCGGCCACTCCGCGCGCAGCTTGGGGCTGCCCTGCAGCTCCACCAGCTTGCCGCCGACCAGGAAGCCGCTGAGCACGAAGAAGATCACCACGGCGGCATGGCCGTAGCCGCCCCAGCCCATCAGCGGCTTGGTCACCACGCCGGGCTGCAGCGCATCGGGCGAGGCAACATAGACGCCCTTGTTCAGGATGTTCTCGGCAACGTGAGACATCACCACAACGATGGCGGCCGCCCAGCGCAGATGCGACAGCAACGGCACGGATGTGGTGGCGCGCTTGCGGTCGGCGGCGATCGGTTGGGACGGGATGCTCAGGGCGTTGTTCATCAGTGAGCCATTCTATTAGCCGCTCATGCCGGCACGCGCGAGGTGTCGAGGGTTTTTATCCGCCGATTCGGCCGGCCGGTCGAAAGCTTTGCCGCTGCCCACGCCATCACCATCACGCTGCCGTCGCGCCGTGCAGTGCTTTTTGGTGCGGCCTGGCTTAGCCTGAATGGGTGTGGCGCTGCCACCAACACAGCGCAGGGGCAGCCATGTCGCCGACGATGACGCCGCGGGGCTTTGAGCATTTTGCGATTGGGCAGGTCTTCACCAGCAGCGCCTGCATCGTGACGGCCGAGGCGATAAAGGTCTTTGCCAGAGAATACGACCCGCAAGCGCAGCATCTTGACGAGGCGGACGCGGCCGGCACCCTGTTCGGCGGCCTGGTCGCCAGCGGCTGGCAGACGGCCAGTCTCACCATGCGGCTGATGCTGGAAAGCGGTCTGGCGGGCGTGGGCGGCCGCAGCCTCGGCTTGGGCGTGCGCGAGCTGAAATGGCTGCTGCCGGTCCGGCCCGGCGACTCCATCCACGCAGTGAGCGAGGTACTCGAACTGCGCGCGTCCCGCTCCCGGCCTGACCGCGGTATCGTGCTGATGCGCACCACCACCCACAACGGGGACGAGCAGCCGGTGCTGGACATGACCAGCAGCCTGCTCACGCTACGCAGCGACGCGGTGCTGTAGCCCGCCCTACTCGGCAGCATGCTCCAGCATGGGGGTGGCGAGCTGGGCCAGCTTGGGCGCCAGCGTCACCAGGTCGCGTTCGGCCACGCAGCAAAGGTATTGCGTGGAAGCCAGTGTTTCCTCGGTGCCTTCCGGCATCAATTGACCGTCCGGAGCCAGGGGCAGCGCGGTCAGGCCGAGGTCGCCATAGACCTTGAGCAGGCTGGGGCCGGCGCGCCAGACCGCCGGGTCCATCCCCTCCTGCAGCGCCAAGTCGCGCAGCCGCCAGATGGCCGAAATGCGGTCCCCGGGCGCACCCGCCGGG
>CAXTNN010000164.1:5959-7962 GCA_964245545.1 uncultured Acetobacteraceae bacterium
GGGTCCCCCAGGCCCAGCAGGACCCGGCCAAGCCGGCGGAACGGGATGCCGGAGCGCCCCGCCTCGCCCATGACGATGCCGTCGGCGATCGCGGGCGGCTCGGCGCCGAGGGCTGCGTAGCGCAGCCGGCCTTCCCCTGCCCATGGCAGCCAGGTGACATGGCCGGGCCGCAGCAGGCGCCACAAGGCCAGCAGCCCCAGCAGCACCGCCAGCGCCATGACCACCCGCAGACCGTTCGGCAGGTCCGGCGACAGCACCAGCTCCCACCAGGAGTTCTCCGACAATCGCCGCACCGCGGGCTCGAAGCTGGCCAGCGCAATCACGCACACGGCCAGCGCCAGCAGCGGGATCAGCACGTCGGACTTGAGGGTGCTGGTGACCAGCCTGGCATGGCGGTAGAAGGCGTCCCGGAACGGCGCCACCAGCACGGCGGAGAGCGCAAGCAGCGCCGGGATCCAAACCGGATCGCGCTGCGCCGCGGTATAGCCGGCGGCAATCAGCAGCAGCCCCACCGTGCCACCCCAGGCCAGGGCCACCCGCTGCGACAGCCCGATGGCCAGCACCATCAGCGCGGCGCCGATCAATGAGGGTACGAATTGGCCGGCGCTGGCTGCCACGTCGGCGAAGTCAGGGTCAACCCAGGAGAAGTCTGGCCGGGCATCGATCACCCCGAGTGATAGCAGCAGGGCGCCGCAGATCGCCACCACCCCGGTCGCCGCGCCCACCGCGAAATCCGGCTCGCTGATGCGGCCGACGGTCTGCGTCGCCCGCGCGACGGCCCCGCTCTTGAGCAGCGCGCCGCCGCGCAGCAGGATTTCGTTGCTGGCGAACAGCGTGCCCGCCAGGAACAGCGGAATGATGTAGTAGTACAGCCGAAAGATCAGGATCGCCCCCAGGATCACGGGGGCGGGCAGGTAGGGCTCCAGCCCCAGCAGCATGGCGGTGTCGAACACCCCGATGCCGCCCGGCAGGCTGGCCAGCAACCCGGCGCTGTAGGACGCCAGGTAGCAGGCAAGAAAGCGCAGGTAAGTCAGCCCATGCGTCGGCGGCAACAGGGCGTAGAAGATCGCCGCCGTCACCGCCACGTCTACCGAGGCGAGCGACACCTGCAAGGCGGCCATCCGCCAGTCCGGCAGCTTGAACTCATGGTCGCGCAGCCGGACGGTCTTGGCCACGCTGGAGACGGCCACGTAGGCGGCGACGGCGGCCCACATCAGCGTGCCGATGGTGTAGAACGCCCATGTTGGCAGGATGCGGCTGAAGAACGGGATCGACCCTGGCTCGAACCACAGCACCCAGCCGCCGAGCACCAGGCCGCCCAGCCCGAAGGTGAGGGAGCAGAACCCCACCACCTTGGCGATCTGCACCGGCGCCAGGCCCCAATGCGAGTAAAGCCGGTAGCGCACCGCCGCCCCCGACACGGCGGAAAAGCCCAGGTTGTGCGACAATGCATAGGCACAGAACGAGGCAAACGCGACCCGGCGATACTTCACCTTGTGCCCCGCATACATCGTGCCGAGCCGGTCGTAGAAGGTGAGCACGACATAGGACGCGACGGTGGCGCCGAACGACACCACCAGCGCCCGATGCGGGATGGCGGCGAGCGCGGTGCGGATGTCGCTCAGCTTGAGGTGGTCGAATTCCTGCTGCACCACATAGATGGCGCCGACGAGCAGCAGCACGCCCAGCAGGGCGGGCACATGGCGGAGGTGACGCTTCAAGCGGCTTCTGCCGGCCGCGCCAGCGCGGTCCGGATCAGCGCCACCGTCTCGGCCACGCCGTAAAGCGCCACGAAGCCGCCGAAGCGCGGCCCCTCCTGCTGCCCGAGCAGCACCTGGTAGAGGCAATCGAACCAGTTCTTCAGCGCCGCGAACGGGTGCCGTTTGCCCACGGCATAGACCTCGTCTTGGATGGCTTCGGCCGGCGTGTCCTGCGGCAGGGCGGCCAGCGTGTCCGCGAGGTCGGCCAAGGCTGCGGCCTCCAGTGGGGTGGGGGGGCGGTAG
>CAXTNN010000165.1:0-7869 GCA_964245545.1 uncultured Acetobacteraceae bacterium
CATGGGAACCTCCGTGCATGGGTTCGCCGAAGGCCCGCAACGCCGGCTGCACAAAGGTTGAGAACGCCATCCACAGCGACAGGTGGGTTAAACCCTTCCCGCGGGCCCGGAAGCGGCCTGCACCGCTGTTGCCGCAAGCTAAAGAGCGGGAGGCCGCTTCGTCAATCGGCTCGACCGCCGCTAACCGCTGCCAATCGCGATGCCGACTGCCAGCACGATGGCGCCGCCGAGCATGACCTTGGCCATGGCGGAGAGCGGCGCAGTTTCCATGTAGCGCCACTGGATCCAGGCGATCGTTGCCAACTCCACGAACACCACCGCGATGGAGATGCCCGTCGCGGTCCAGAACGCTGGCACCAGGAAGGGCAGGGAATGGCCAAGCCCGCCGGCCGCCGTCATCAGGCCGCACACCAGGCCGCGCAGCAGCGGGGTGCCGCGGCCGGAGAGCTTACCGTCATCGGCCAGCGCCTCGGCGAAGCCCATCGAGATACCAGCGCCGATCGATGAGGCCAGGCCGACGAGAAAGGTGTTCCAGGTGGAATGGGTGGCGAAGGCGGCAGCGAACACGGGTGCGAGCGTGGAGACCGAGCCATCCATCAACCCGACCAGGCCCGGCTGCACGATCTGCAGCACGAAGCGCTTGCGGGCATCGCTGTCTTCGCGCGCGCGCACATCGCCCGGCAGGTGCTTGGCCTCGATCGCACCGGCGGTATGTTCGTGCGCGGCCTCGGCGGCCGCCAGGTCCCCAAGCAGGCGGCGGACCGCGGTGTCGGTCGCGCGGCCGGCGGCTTGGGCGTAGAAGCGGGCGGCGTCGATCTCCATCTGGCGGGCGTGGCGGCGCACCGTCTCCACGCCGAGCGGCCGCACCTGCCAGACCGGGCGGCGCGACACCATGCCCTTGATGTCCTCGCGCCGGATCAGCGGGATATGGTTGCCGAAGCGCTCCGTGTAGGTGTCGAGCAGGAGGCGGCGGTGTTCGCTCTCCTCATGCGCCATGTCGGTGAAGACCCTGGCCGTGTCGGGATAATCCTCCCGCAGGTTTTCGGCGAAGTCGGCATAGACCCGGCCGTCCTCCTCCTCGTTGCTGATGGCCAAAGCAAGGATGTCACGTTCGGTGAGCGTTTCGAATGTCCGCATGGCGAACACATGGCGCGAGCTTCTGTATAGATCAAGTCTTCTCGGTGAAACTGCGACTGCTTCTCAGTGTCGGAAATGCCGCATGCCAGTAAAGACCATGGCAATGCCTGCGTTGTCGGCAGCGGCAATCACCTCGTCGTCGCGCAACGATCCACCGGGCTGGATCACCGCCGTGGCGCCCGCCGCCACCAGGGCGTCCAACCCATCGGCAAACGGGAAGAATGCGTCCGACGCGGCGACGCTGCCCTCTGCGAGGGAGTGGGAGAGGCCGGCCGCCTTGCCCGCCTCGGCCGCTTTCCAGCCCGCGACGCGCGCCGAATCGACCCGGCTCATCTGCCCGGCGCCAATCCCCACCGTTGCGGCCGCGCGCGCATACACGATGGCGTTGGACTTCACGTGCTTGCACACCCGGAACGCAAACAACAGGTCTGCCCGTTCCGCCTCGGTGGGGGCGCGGCGGGTCACCACGCGCAAGGACTCCGCCGCCACCCGGCCACCGTCGCGGGTCTGCACCAGCAGGCCGCCGGCAAGGCTGCGGATTTGCAATCCAGGCGCTGCTGGGTCGGGCAGGCCGCCGGTCAGCAGGAGGCGGACGTTCTTCTTGCGGCCGAGAATGGCGAGCGCGGCGTCCTCGGCTGCCGGTGCCACCACCACCTCGGTGAAGATGCTGGCGATCCGCTCCGCCGCGTCCGCGGTGAGCGGGCGGTTCATTGCCACGATCCCGCCAAAGGCGGACACCGGGTCGCAGCGCAACGCCCCATCCCACGCAGCCGAAAGCGTGGCGGCGGAGGCGACGCCGCAGGGGTTGGCGTGCTTGATGATGGCGACCGTTGGCTCGGTAAACTCGGCCACACATTCCAGCGCGGCGTCGGTGTCGTTCAGGTTGTTGAACGACAGGTCCTTGCCCTGCATCTGGCGCGCATGGGCGACGCCAGGCCGGTCGCCGGTGACGTAGAAGGCCGCGCGCTGATGCGGATTCTCCCCGTAGCGCAGCGTTTGGCGCACCGTGCCGGCAAGGGTGAGGCGGGCGGGGAAGGTCTCGCCCTCGCGGCGGGCAAACCAGGCGGCGATGGCGGCGTCGTAGGCGGCGGTGCGTGCGAACGCCGCCGCTGCCAACTGGCGCCGGAAGGCGAGGGTGGTGCCGTCTGCCGCCAGCGCGTCCAGCAGGGCAGGGTATTGCGCCGGGTCGGTGATGACGGCGACATGGTCATGGTTTTTTGCCGCCGCGCGGATCATGGCCGGGCCGCCGACATCGATGGTCTCGATGCAATCGGCCTCGGGTGCGCCGGAGGCGGCGGTACGCTCGAACGGGTAGAGGTTCGAGACCAGCAGGTCGATCGGAGCGATGCCGTGCGCTGCCATCTGCTGGCGATGCGTCTCCAACTCGCGCCGGGCGAGCAGGCCGCCATGGATCTGCGGCACCAGCGTCTTCACCCGTCCATCCAGGATTTCCGGGAAGCCGGTGTGGTCGGACACCTCCGTCACCGCCACCCCCGCCTGCCGCAGCGCCGCCGCCGAGCCGCCGGTGGAGAGGATTTGCGCGCCATGCGCCGCCAGGGCTCGACCCAAATCGACCAGCCCCTCCTTGTCGGATACGGAAATCAGGGCGCGGGTAATGGCCAGCGTGGCGGGGTTGCTCATGCCCGGCCCTTACCGCCGCCTCGGAGGCGGCGCAACCGGCACCCTGCCGTGCCTGCGCTACGACGGCGTGCGGATGTAGCCCTTGAACCACTGGACGAACTGCGGAATGCCGACGTCCAGCGGGGTCGCCGGCTGATAGCCGGTGAGATCGGCAAGCTGGTCCACCGAGGCCCAGGTCTCGATCACGTCGGCCGCCGGCCGGGGCACCATGCGAGTGACCGCCGGCCGGCCCAGCGCCTGCTCGAGCAGGGCAACCAGCCGGGTGACCGGCTCGCTGCGGTTGTTGCCGATGTTGAGGATGCGGGGCTGGGCGGCGGGGGGCGCGCGGTCGAGCACCGCCACCACGCCGCTGACGATGTCGTCGATATAGGTGAAGTCGCGCTTCAGCGTGCCGCCCTCGTAAAGGGTGATCGGCTCCCCCCGCATGATCGCCTCGGCGAAGCCCCAATAGGCCATGTCCGGCCGGCCCCAGGCACCGTAAACGGTGAAGAAGCGCAGGCCGGTTTGCGGGATTTGGTAGAGATGGGCGTAGGCGTGGCTCATCAGCTCGTCCGCCCGCTTGGTTGCGGCATAGATCGAGGTTGGGTGGTCGGCGGAGGAAGCATCCTCCCGCAGCGGAAACTCTACCCCGAGCCCATACACGGAGGAGGAGCTGGCATAGACCAGGTGGCGCAGGGCCGGCAGCCGCCGCGCCGCCTCCAACACCACCAGATGGCCCATCACGTTGGATTGCACATAGGCGTAGGGGTTAACCATGGAGTAGCGCACCCCCGCCTGGGCCGCGAGGTGGACCACATGGGTGATGCCCGGTGACCCGGCAACGATGCGCTCGATCGCCTCCCGGTCTGACACGTCGACCCGGTGCAGCGTGAACCGGTCGCCGGCCAGCCGGGCGGCGCGGGCCTCTTTCAGGGCCGGGTCGTAGTAGGGGTTGAAATCGTCCAGGCCGATCACGCGCGCGCCGCCGGCCAACAGGCGTTCGGCCACGTGATAGCCGATGAAACCCGCCACGCCGGTCAGCAGAACGATCACGCGCACCCCCTTTGCCGCCGGCCCCGTGTGCCAACTTCGATAGCATGCAGCAAGGGCCGGCGGCTTAGCTCAGCGCCGGCGCTCGCCTATGCCGACGAGCGGCACGACTACGGTGAGCAGCGGATCGTCGCCCTGGCTCCGATGCAGGGGCGGCTCTACGTCGTCTGTTACGTTATGCGGGGCCAGGTTCGCCGGATTATCAGTTTCCGCAAGGCCAACAAGCGAGAGGAGCGAACCTATGAACAGGCCACCACTAACCCATGAGGACGGCGAGGTGCGCGAACTCACCGCCGACGACGTGAGGGCGATGCGCCCGATTGCCGAGGTTGACCCCGGTTTTGCCGGCGCTATGGCGGCCACGCGGAACAAGGGCGGCAGACCCAAAGTCGAGAACCCGAGGGCGCATATCGCCTTTCGGTGGGACCGCGATCTCGTCGCCACCATCAAGGCAACCGGCAAGGGCTACAATGCACGCGTAGAGCAAATGGTGCGCGAAGCCTTGGCGCGGGACGGGGTCTGAACCGATACCTGGGCGCAGAGACAGCTTAGGAAGGACACACGGCGCTGGATTAGCCATGCGACCTGCGCGAGGATGCGGCATGGACTTCCACTCGCTCTACCACCACGGCTTTGCCCGGGTCGCGGCGTGCACCGTCCGCTCCCACTTGGCCGACCCGGCAGCCAATGCCGCCGCCGTTATAGCCTCCGGGCAGGCGTGCGCAGCGCAGGGCGTGGCTTTGGCGGTGTTCCCCGAACTCTGCATGTCCGGCTACGCGCTGGACGACCTGCTGCTGCAGGACGCCGTGCTGGACGCCACGGAAGCGGCAATTGCCACCGTGGCACGTGCCAGTGCGGAGTTGCTGCCCGTGCTGCTGGTGGGTGCGCCGCTGCGCCATGCGGGGCGGCTGTATAACACGGCGGTGGCGATCCATCGCGGCCGCGTGCTGGGCGTGGTGCCGAAGATCCACCTGCCCAACTACCGTGAATTCTATGAACGGCGGCACTTTGCCTCCGGCAGCGAAGCCCCCGGCGACATGATTACCGTCGCCGGCCAGGCGGTGCCATTCGGCGCCCGGCTGCTGTTCGCGGCCACCGACCTGCCCGGCCTCGTGATCCATGCCGAGATTTGCGAGGATTTGTGGGTGCCGATGCCGCCGAGCAGCGAGGGTGCGCTGGCCGGCGCCACCGTGCTGGCCAACCTGTCCGCCAGCAACATCACCATCGGCAAGGCCGATACCCGCCGGCTGCTGTGCCGCAGCCAGTCCGCCCGCTGCCTCGCCGCCTATGTCTACGCTGCCGCCGGCGCGGGGGAGTCCACCACCGATCTCGCCTGGGATGGCCAGGTATCCATTTTCGAAAATGGCGAGACGCTGGCGGAGAGCGACCGCTTTCCGCTCGGCGCGCAAACCGCGACCGCCGACGTGGACCTCGACCTGATTCGGCAGGAACGCGCCCGGCAGGGCACATTCGATGACAATCGCCGCCACATGGCCGGGGCCGCTGCGTGGCGCACGGTCGCGTTCCGGCTTGACCCGCCCGTGTCCGACCTCGGCCTGCGCCGCCGGGTCGAACGATTTCCCTTTGTTCCGGCCGACCCGGCCCATTTGGAGCGGGATTGCTACGAGGCCTACAGCATCCAGGTATCCGCCCTGGTGCAGCGGCTCCGCTCCACCGGCATCGGCCGCGTGGTGATCGGCGTGTCCGGCGGGCTGGACTCCACCCAGGCGCTGATCGTGGCGGCCAAAGCGTTCGACCTGCTGGAGCGGCCGCGGTCTGACATCCTGGCCTATACCCTGCCCGGCTTTGCTACCGGCGATACCACCCGGCGCAGTGCCTGGGCGCTGATGCGGGCGCTCGGCACCACGGCGCGCGAGCTCGATATCCGCCCCGCGGCGCGGCAGATGCTGGCCGACATGAACCACCCGTTCGCGCAGGGCACGCCGCAATACGACGTGACGTTCGAGAACGTGCAGGCAGGGCTGCGCACCGACTACTTATTCCGCCTGGCCAACCAGCAGGACGCGCTGGTGTTGGGCACGGGTGATTTGTCCGAGACCGCGCTCGGCTGGTGCACCTATGGCGTGGGAGACCAGATGTCGCACTACAACGTCAATACCGGCGTGCCGAAGACGCTAATTCAGCACCTGATCCGCTGGGTTGTGAGTAGCGGGCAATTTGCACCGGCCGTGGGGGAGACGCTGAATGCGATTATGGCAACGGAGATTTCGCCCGAGCTGGTACCAGTAACGCCGGGTCAGCCGCCGCAACGCACGGAACAGGCGATCGGGCCGTATGAGCTGCAGGACTTCAACCTGTATCACACGCTGCGGCTCGGCTTCCGCCCGTCACGCATCGCGTTCCTGGCATTGCAGGCCTGGGGCAAGGTGGCGCATGGCGATTGGCCGCCCGGCTTTCCCGAGCAGCGGCGGCGGGAATACACCCTGAGCGAGATCCGCCGTTGGCTCGACGTGTTCCTGCAGCGATTTTTTGCGTTCAGCCAGTTCAAGCGGTCAGCCATGCCGAACGGCCCGAAAGTCTCCGGCGGGGGGGCGCTGTCGCCGCGGGGGGATTGGCGGGCGCCCTCGGACAGCAGCGCGGCGGCGTGGCTGGCGGACTTGGCGAAGGTGCCAGAGGAGTAGGGGCAGCCTAAGCCGCGAGTTGGTGCGCATCCCCCTGGGACCAAACCAGCCCGGCCGCCGCACCCGCCGCCACCGGCGTGGCGTAGAAGGCATCATCGGGCAGCAGCACTGCCGCCTCGCCGCCACCCTCCAAAGCCAGCGCCACCCGCACGACCGTGCCTTGGTATTCCACCGCGATCACCCGGGCCGGCAGCCCGTCGCTGGGCTCGCCAAGCCGGCAACGGTCCGCCCGCACCGCCACCGTGCCGCCGGTGCCGGTTAGCACGTTGTGGCCGCCGATGAAGCGCGCCACGAAGGCGCTCTCCGGGCGCTCGAACACGTCGCGCGGCGTGCCCGCCTGGCGGATCTGCCCGTCCTCCATCACCACCATGAGATCGGCGAGCGCCATTGCCTCGTCTTGGCTGTGAGTGACGTGGATGAAAGTGATGGCAAGGTCGCGCTGCAGCCGCTTTAGCTCCTCGCGCACCTTGACGCGCAGGAATGGGTCGAGCGCCGAGAGCGGTTCGTCCAGCAGCAGAACCTTCGGCCGATTGATCAGCGCCCGCGCCAGCGCCACACGCTGCTGCTGCCCACCGGAAAGCTGCGCCGGCAGCCGGTCGGCAAAGGGCGTCATGTGGACCAGGTCGAGGTATTCGCGCGCTCGCTTGTGCCGCTCGGCCTTTGCCACGCCGCGCATCTTCAGGCTGAAGGCGACATTGTCCAGGCAGGTGAGGTGGGGGAACAGCGCGTACGACTGGAACATCATCGCCGTGCCGCGCGCGAGCGGGGGCTTTTCGCCGACATTCTCGCCGTCGATCAGGATGTCGCCCTCCGAGATCGTCTCGTGCCCGGCGATCATGCGCAGCGTGCTGGTTTTGCCGCAGCCGCTCGGCCCCAGCAGGCAGCAATAGCTTGCTTTCGGGATGCGCAAGGACACGGTGTCCACCGCCACCGAGCCGCCGTATCGCTTGGTGACGTCAACCAACTCCACATCGTAGCGGGGGTCCATGGGGGGCCTTCCTAGAAAGCGGGCGCTCGGCGCCGTTGCAGCCGGACCATCACCGCCAAACCGCCGCCGATCAGCAGGAACGACACGGCGGTGGTGACGGTGCCGATGGCAAACAGGGTGGGGGACGTGGCCGAAGAAATCAGCGCGTAGATTTGCAGGGGCAGGGTGTTGCGGCTGCCGACAGTGAGCGTGGTGCGGGCATACTCGTCATAGGACAAGGTAAAGGCGCCGATCGCCACGCCGATGATGCCGGGCAGCAGCAAGGGCAGCGTGACGTAGCGCAGCCGCTGCCAAGGCGAGGCGCCAAGGTCGGTTGCGGCCTCTTCGTACGACCGGTTGAAGCGTGCGACCACGGCAAACATGGTCAACAGCCCGAATGGCAGCGTCCATGTCAGTTGTGCGCCAAGCGCGGAGGTGAACAGGCCCATGGGC
>CAXTNN010000166.1:0-7752 GCA_964245545.1 uncultured Acetobacteraceae bacterium
ACGCGAAGGGGACCATCCTTAGCCCTCCCGCCCGGCGGCGTCGCGGATTGCGGCGACGATGTTGGTGTAGGCGCCGCAGCGGCAGATATTGCCGCTCATCCACTCGCGGATCTGGTCGATGGAGTGCGCGTGCCCCTCGGCGATGCAGGCCACGCCGCTGATGATCTGACCCGGCGTGCAATAGCCGCACTGGAAGCCGTCATGGGCCACGAACGCCGCCTGGAGCGGATGCAGCTCGCCATCCTGCGCCAAGCCTTCGATGGTGGTGATCGCGCGGCCCTGGCTCATCACCGCCAGTGTCAGGCAGGCGTTCACGCGCCGTCCGTCCACCAGCACCGTGCAAGCGCCGCAGGCGCCAAGCGCACACCCCTTCTTGCTGCCGGTGAGTTGGAGGCGGTCACGCAGCGCGTCGAGCAGGGTCGTGTGGGCGTCCAGACCGGGCAAGCGGTGCTCGGCGCCGTTGATGCTAAGCACCACGTCGACCTGCCGGCGCGGCTCCAAGCCTGCCTCGGCACTCGGGTCTGCCTCGGCCCGTTCGGCATGGCCGATCGTCACCGCGGCGCCGGCCGCAAGGACCGTCGCGATGACGCTGCGGCGCATAGAGCTCTGGTCATCCATGCCCCATCTCTTTCATCATGTCAGGTCAGGCTGGCGCCGGCGTGGCATTCCAGCCAGGCGAGCACGGGAGCCAAGGCTGCGTCCGAGTTCTTCTCGTAAATCAGCCCGTGGCCATTGCCGGTGACCCCGTGGTCCGGCAGGTGCAGCAACTCGGCCGCCGCCCCGCCAGCCCTCAGCGCGGCCACAATCGGCGGGCTGGCCGGCGCGAAAGCCGAGCTGTCGCCCGTTACCACCGCGATCGGGAGCCCTGCCAGCCTGGGAAGGCGCAGCGCCGCCGGGTCGGTGCAGGGGCGAGCGGCCATGGCCGGGACGGTCAACCACCACCGTGGCATATCCCGCCTCGACCAGGCGCTGTGCCCAGCCCGGCCGTCCGTCCGGGGTTTCCAGCCATTCGGTGCCCTGAAACCCGCCGCCATGCACGAGAACGATCGGATAGGGCCGCGTCACCTCCTCGGGCGCCTCCCATTCGGCAAACATCGGTCCCCGTTGGTAAGTCTTGCCGTCTCGCTCCACGCGTTCGCCGGGAACCCAGAAATGGCCCCGTCGAACCGTGCGCGCCGGAGTGGCGGCCCAGAACGCACGCGTGCCGCCCGAGGCGTCGTGCACGGTCAACGATCGCTCCTGACCGTTTCGCAGTAGGCGGGCACGTTCCAATAGTACGGTCGGAACTCGACGATGCGGTCGTCGCGCACCCGCACGACTTGCGTCATCGGCAGGTCGAGCGTCTTGCCCGACGCACGCGAGCGGGTGACAAGGCGGCAGGTGATGACCACCGTGTCTGCGTCAATGAAAAAGCGAGTGTCGCTCACTTCGAGCCGGTCAAACGCCCGGCTCATCTGGCGGGCCCAGTCCTCGTATCCGGCGTGGCCGCGGAACTCGCCACCCCAGGGCAGGTCGGGCGACTGGTGCAGCACCACTTGGGGATCGAGCGTGGCGGCCATGTCGGCAAAGTTGGCGCCCGCGTCGCTGCCGCCTGCGTTCATGTAGGCGTCCTCCGCCGCGTAGAAGCGCTGAATTACGTCGCGTGGCGAAGGCCGGCCGGTCACGCTCACAGCGCCACCTCGCCGCCAGCCGGATCGCTGCGGTAGCTGGCCACGCCGCCGCTGCGGAAGGTAGCGGCGGTGCCGAACGTATCCTCCATGAACTGCATGAACGTGATCTGGCCGCCGCTCACCTTGGCCAGGATGGCGAATGGCGAGGTGACCGCCTTGCCCAGGGTCACGGAGCGGTAGGTAAAACGGCCGAACACGGCGACGTTCTCGCCCTCGCCGAACACCTCGCCGATCTCGAATGCCTCGCTGTGCCAGAAGCGGTTCACCCGCGTGTAGGTGTCCAGCACCGCTTCGGGCCCGGTGCGCGTGCCGGCCCAGGGCATGATCCGCTGCAGTTCGGGGTTGTCGAAGTTGAGCGAAACGTAAGTCGCGTCGCGCGCAACCAACTCTCGCACCACCTCCGGGTTGGTTGGATCGTTCAGGACCGCCCGGACGACCTCCACCGGCATTGTTGGCATTGCGGGGCTCCTGCCAGTTCATGACTGCTGCCGGTCCAAACCATTAAGGAACCGATAGGTTCCCATTTGCGGCTGCGCGAAACGGTCTGTCAACCATTTCGTGCCTTCCACCTGGTCCGCGTCGGTGCAACAAGCTGCCGCCAATCACCCCAGCGATCGCATCGCCGCCTCGACAACGGCCGTCATCTCTTGCCGGGTCGCTCCGACCTTGCCCAACAACCGCATACCCTCGATTTGGCAAACCAGGAACCGCGCCACATCATGCGCGTCCTGGCCTATGGTTAGTTCGCCCGTGCTCTGGCCGCGCCGAACCGCGCCAGCCAACAGGGCCTGAATGCGCCGGAACGTGTCCTGGACGCGTAGGCTAACCTCGGGATCGTGCGGCAGCATTTCAGCCGCGGTTGCCATGACCATGCATCCTCGCCGCCCGGTCTTGCCTGCTGATAACGGAACATAGATGGTGAGTGCGGCGCGGATCGCCTGCTTGACCGATCCTGGTGTCGCCAGAGTTTCCCCAAGCTCATCCAGTCCCGCCTCGGCGTAGCAATCCAGGGCTTTCAAGAACAGGGACTTCTTGTCGCCGAACGCCTTGTAGAGGCTGCCCCGGGACAGGCCGGTTCCTTCAAGCAGGTCCGTCAGCGACGTAGCGTGGTAGCCGCGGGTCCAGAACACATGCATGGCGTCACGCACGGCGTCCTCGATGTCGAACTCCCGGGGACGTCCCGGTGCAGCGGCGTGTTCGGCAAGAGTTTTCATCGGCGTTGAATAGAAATCGTCCGGTTCCCAGTCAATGCAGTGGGGACAGTGACCAGCCCATCCTAAAGCGAGGGGCTGGAGCAGAAGCCTCAAAGCTTATTGAGCCGGCGCCCTTGCTCAGACGTCCTCCCCTCCATGGAGTCCTCGCCCGGTTCGCTTTGCGGTGGTACCGGATCGGCAGCACGCCGGGGGAACGAGCAAAGGCAGTGCTGAACGGGCTCGCTCAACTGAGGCCGGCTCGCCCGGCAACTTGCGCCACACCAATGTCCCGCAGCGCAACAGCTCCTTTGGCCGTGCCACGCGCCAGCTCAGCGAGTACTCCACCCCCGGTGCCACGGGCTATTTCTCCGGCTCCAATCACCCATGATGCCGTTCATGCGGCAGGCTTCTCCTTGCGTTCCTCCTAAGTTCCCGTCGCAGTGACGTTGCCTGGCTTTCTCCCTCTCCCTGGAGCGAGGGTCGCGGCGGCAGTGTTGCATTCCCCCCCTGCGTTCAGGCGGGGACAAGCGTCAGGCTGTTGCAGCCGCAATCCCGGCATAAGGACGCCCCTAATACGGCAGCCTCCATCGTCGGCAATGGGGTGAGACAAAGCTCGGTGCAAGCGTCCAAGCCGCCGCCTTGCCTCGGGCAAACCGCGCGCCCGCGCGAGCAATGCCGCAGCGCAGCCAATCCCCGCGGCGCCGGCAAGCCAGCCGCCGCTCCTGGCGAGCCTCAAGCTGCCATGCAGCAGCCTTGGCGTGGCGGGCGCCCCACCACCTTGCATCCGAGCCCTTTACCCGCCACCCCTGCTCGGCCACCCAACGGCTCGCCGCCACGTCATCCGGCCGGTCAGCCGCTCAGACAACGGCTGGCAGGGTGCTTAAAAAGTCTAGCGGTGCGAAATTTGATTCGACCACGTCATGGCTGGGCTTGACCCGGCCATCCACGCAGCGCCGCGAAACGCGGGCGGGGCATCCGGGAAACCCATACCTCGCAGGGCGTGGCCAGTTGGGGGCGGACGCCATGAATGCCCGCGCCAAGCGCGACATGACGCAATGGGAGTATCGCTCTATCATGCAGCTATTTTCAGCAGCCTGCTGGGCGGTGACCGGTGACCTAAAGCGAACCGGTCATCGCCTAGCGCCCGTTGCACCCCAGGAAATCAAGCTGCCAACTCATCTCGTCAGCGCTCAGCGGGTAGTGCTCCCCCGCCCCCGTCAACAACGCCCGCGGCGCAATCTGGCCCAGCAGGCTCTGCACCGGGCCAATGGCACGGAAGCTGAAGCCGGCCTTCCAAACCAGGCTCACAAGCGCCTTGGCACTGCGCAATGACGCCGCGCGATCCACCGCGTCCAGCGCAACACCCGCCGCAATCGCCAGCAACGCGCTCGCCTTGCGCAAATCCCCGCTATGCAGGCACGACAGCAGCAGATCTTCGGTGAGCTTGCCGCTGGCCTCCAATTGCCGCGCCGTCTCGAGCAGCGTGTCATCGGACGGGTTCGGCAACACCGGGTTGACCTTGGCCAAATGCAGCGTCAGCCGGTTCTGAATGGCAGCCACGACGTCCGCACCAAGATCCGTCCGGGCCGCAAGGTCCTTCAGCAACTGCCCGGTGACGATCTCCGACAAGGCGCGGGCAGCATGGTCCGGCAGCCGCGGGCGTGCGACCAGCGGCGCCCGCCAGCTCGGCTCGTCGGTCGACCGCGCAACCAAAGCGTCCAGGGTGCTCTCACGGATCGCGGCTGAGCCGTTCATCAGCAGCGTCCGGATCGCAGCGATGTCGGCCGTCGCCGCAATGGCGTCCGAGACCGCTTCCGACAAGTTCGCCCGGCAGGCGATCGCGTGGACCGTTTCGCCATGCGGCGGGGTCGACAGCAAGCCCAGCAGGTCCTCGGCCGAGAGCAGGGGGGAAAGCCGCAGCATCGGCTCGCTCACCGACACGTCGCCATCCGATGCGAGATGCAGCGCCACCGCCCGGGGGATATTCGGCAGCTCCGCCGCCACCGCCGCAATCGCCGCCCGGATGCGCACCGCTTCATCGTGAATGAGCGTGGTGAGCACCAGCAGCGTGCGCTCCCGCATCTGTTCACCCTCAACCTCCGACAAGTCCGGCAGCGCATTGGCAATCTTGCGCGCCAGCAGCAGCCGCACCCGCTCATCCCCATCGCGCGCCAGCGTCATGTTGGCCGCCGTCGGCAAGGACGGATTGAGCGCCAGGGCAGCCCGCACCGGAACATCACCGTCCCGGGCCAGAAAAGCCAGCACCTCGGAGGGCGTCGCAGCATTGGCGGCCAGCTTCACTCTGGTGTGGAGGTCGATCGCCAGTGAGTCGAGCAACTTGGCTCCCATGACGGTTGGCCTAAGGAACCATCGGGTCGCGCGAAACGCGCCAATGCCCACGGCCAGCGCGCTTGACCTCATACATCGCCTGGTCCGCCCGCCGCATCACCTCCTCCAAGCTCTCCGAGATATGCGGATTGCGCGAGGCAATGCCGATCGAGGTCGACAGCGTGGGCGCACCCGGCGGCATGCTCTGCGCAAAGGCCGCCGGCGCATCCAGCCGCAAACGCTCCGCACGCTCCGCCGCCGTCAACTCGTCCGACCCATCCAGCCAGAGCGCGAACTCGTCGCCTCCAAGCCGCGCCACCAGGTCACTGGGCCGCACCAGGTTGCGCAGCAGCCCGGCCGTCAGCACCAGCGCCTCATCGCCCGTCTCGTGCCCGCAGCAGTCGTTCAGCCGCTTGAAGTTGTCCAGGTCGACGTACATGAGCGTGCCCGGCAGCGCCTCCCGGTCCAGCCGGTCAATCCGCCGATGTACCTCCTCCAAGAACGAGCGCCGGTTGAGCAGCCCCGTCAGTGGGTCGGTGCGGGCCTGGCGCGCAAGCTCGCGCTGGATCGACTCATGCTCCAATACCACGCGGACAATGGCGCTCACCGAAGACACCAGCGCCGCATCGTCCTCCGTCCAGCCCAGCGCTCCCGGCGCCCGCCAGACGCAAAGCCCGGTCCGCTCGCCAAACCGCGTGTAGCTCGGGCATGCCAAGATCGGCGCACCCGACTCGTCCACCGCGATGACCGGCTCCGGCGTCTCGGCCTGGAGGCACACCACCAGCGTCTCCAGCGCCGGCGCCGTCTGCGCCTCCACCTGGTGCAGCACCGAGCCAGGATGCGGCGCCGTCAGCAGGTTGATCACGGCAGCGCCCGAGCACCCCAGCGCCGCAACCAACCCCTCCAGCACCGCCTGCATCATCCGCGGCGCCAGCACCTCCTGGCGCATCTGCCACAGGATGTGCTCCAGCACGTTGGCCCGGCGCAGCGCTGCCGCCGTCCGGTCCTCCCGCAGGTCGGCCTCCGTCATGTTATGCGCCACGCCGCGCATGCCGCACGGGCTGCCGCCTTCCAGCAGCGGGGCCGCCGACATGCTGACACAGGCAAACTCACCACTGGCCTGCTTCAGCCGCAGCCGGCGGTTGCGATAGGCGGGGGCAAGCGCAAACGGATTAAACCCGTCCCCCGGTGTGCCGAGCAGAACGGTTGCAGGCTGGCCCAGCAGCGCCCCAGCCGGCCAGCCCAACACCATCTCCGGCGACAGGAACACCAGCCGCCCCGCCCTATCGGTCTCGAACGCGAAATCCGCCGCCAGCGCGACAAAATCCTGCCAGCGCTGCCGGCTGTCCAGCAGCGCCGCACGGAGCAGGTCGGCCCCGCCCCGAACCTTCGCCACGCCATCCGGCGACGTCCCCCCGGGGCCGACAAGGTATGCTGCCGACTGGCTCATCCGTCCGTTCCGCCTGCTCGTTGCTGGCCCCGTTCTAGCAAACCTTCGTTAAGGCCCGGTTAGTGCCGCCGCCTCCTAACCACGCATCCAAACCCCTTCACCGCACGTTTGACTCACCCCGCAGCCCCTGCGCATGGTCCGGCGCCGAACGGCCAGACGAGGGCCCACCATGGACATGACCAGCCTGCAACAGCGCATCGAACAGCTTTGGGAGCAGCGCGACACCCTGTCGCCCGCCACCGGAGCCAGTGCGCGTGAGCCGGTGGAGGCCGTCCTGGGAGCGCTCGACGCCGGCCAGCTCCGCGTCGCCACCCCCACGGCAGAGGCTGCGAGCGGCAGGCGACCCCAGGAATGGCTGAAAAAGGCCGTCCTGCTCTCCTTTCCGCTCGCCGAATCCGGCCCAATGCCAGGCAGCGCCTGGGACAAAGTGCCGCTCAAGACCGAGGGCTGGGGCGCAAACCGGTTCCGCGAGGCCGGCTTCCGCGCCGTGCCCGGCGCCGTCGTGCGACGCTCCGCCCACATCGCGCCCGGCGTCGTCTTGATGCCCAGTTTCGTCAATGTCGGCGCCTATGTCGGCGCCCACACCATGGTCGACACCTGGGCCACCGTCGGCTCCTGCGCCCAAATCGGCCAGCGCTGCCATATCTCCGGCGGCGCCGGCATCGGCGGCGTGCTCGAGCCGTTGCAGGCCGCCCCCGTCGTCATCGAGGACGATTGCTTCATCGGCGCCCGCTCCGAGGTGGCCGAAGGCGTGGTCGTCAGCCGCGGCAGCGTGCTGGCCATGGGCGTGTTCCTCGGCGCCTCCACCCGCATCATCGACCGTGCCACCGGCGAGACCTTCACCGGCCGGGTCCCGCCCTATTCCGTCGTGGTCCCCGGCAACCTCCCCGGCCGCTTGCTGCCCGACGGCTCGCCCGGCCCCTCGCTCTACTGCGCCGTGATCGTCAAACGGGTCGACGCGCAGACCCGGTCCAAAACGTCGATCAACGAGCTCCTGCGCGACTAGCGCGCCCATGCCCCCCGAACCGCGCCGGGTCGAGCCGCCGCGCAACGTGCTCCGCGGCATCCTGCTGGTGGTCCGCGGCCGGGCCGATGGCATGGGCCAGTTCGG
>CAXTNN010000167.1:0-7642 GCA_964245545.1 uncultured Acetobacteraceae bacterium
GGCTCGAAGCGCACCGCCGTGCCGGCCGGGATCGCCAGCCGCTGCCCGCGCGCGATGGCGCGGTCGAACTGCAGCGCCGGGTTGGTTTCGGCGAAATGGTAGTGGCTGCCGACCTGGATCGGCCGGTCACCGGTGTTGGCCACCGTGAGCGTGGTGACGGGGGCGCCATCGTTCAGCGTGATGTCGCCGGGGGCGGGGAGGACTTCGCCGGGGATCATGGTGCGGCTCGCCCACCCTCACCCCGGCCCTCTTTCGCCAGCGGGGGAGGGAGAGACGGAATAATTCTCACCGGATCGGCTCGTGCACGGTCACCAGCTTGGTGCCGTCGGGGAACGTCGCCTCCACCTGCACGTCGGCAATCATCTCCGCGATCCCTTCCATCACCTGCGCCCGGGTCAGCACGTGCGCACCCGCTTCCATCAGGTCGGCCACCGAGCGGCCGTCGCGCGCGCCCTCCACCACGAAGTCGCTGATCAGCGCCACCGCCTCCGGGTGGTTCAGCAGCACGCCGCGGCCCAACCGCTTGCGGGCCACCTCGGCGGCCATCGCGATCAGCAGCTTGTCCTTCTCCCGCGGCGTCAGGTTCATTCAGCAGCTCCGACCTTCTCAGCAGCTCCACACCCGCGGCAGCGTCCGTCCACCGCGCAGCGCGGCCAATCCTGCCACGATTGCGGCGCGTGCACAGGCCCCATCTGCAGCCACGATGCGCGCCACCAGCAAGCCGTCCAGCAGCGAGGCCCCGGCGTCGAACGGCGCCAGCGCATCGCGCAGCGGGCCCAGCGCCCCAGCCGCATCCGGGCTCGCCAGCATCAGCGTGGCAACCGCGCGCCCGCCCCCTGCCACTGCCGCCCGGTCCAGCACCGCCTGCACCGGGCCATCAAGCCGGATCGCGTCATGCCACAGCAGCCGCCCGGCGCGGCAGATCCGGATGGTGTCGCGGAGCTGTGCCGCCTGCACCGTTTCGCCCATCGCGGTGCGGCCGAACACCAGGGTCTCCACGCCGAGAAAGCAGGCGTCCTGCGCCAGCGCCACGCTCAGCCGGCGATCGAGCGCGCAGCCGTTGAACAGGATGGTTTCCTGCGGCAGCCATTCCAGCACCGCGTCGTCCGCCACCGTCAGCACCGTGCCGATGGTGGCCGAACGGCCTCCGGGGGAGCGGTAGCTGCGTTCGGCGGCCTGGCTCGTCACGATGAGGCGCGTGCCGCGCCCCGCCGTCAGCTCGCTCCGCAGGTGGTCGCCTTGCGCCACCCCGCCAGCGCTGTTGACCGTCACGACCGTGCACCAGCCGGGCCGCTCGGGGCGCGGCAGGCGGGCTTTCAAGCAACCCTCCTGGCGGAACCGGTCCAGCACGGTCGCCCCGTCCCGCGTCTTGACCGACACCACCAGCGCCCCGCGGGAGCGTTGCGCCGCCGCGGCGGTGCCGCCGATCAGCGGCCGAGCGCGCGTTGCTGCTGCTGCACGCCCACCTGGTACTGCTGCTGCAGCGCCTGCGTGCCCGCGTTCAACTGCTCGCGGCTGATCTGGCCGCGGTTGAACTGCTGCTGCATCGAAAGCAGTTGCTGGTTGTGCTGCTGCTGCAACGACAGCACAGACTGGTTGTAATGCTGCTCCCCTTGCAGCGTCTGCGCGTTGCGGGCGGCCTCATATTGCTGCTGTTGCAGCTCGCCGGCGCGCTCGCGCTCCCCGCCCTCCTGCCGCCGCTCATAATCGCCCCGGCGGTCGTCCTCCGCACGCCGCCGCTCAAACTCGGCCCGGCGCTCCTCCTCGCGGCGGCGTTCGTCATACCCGCCATAGGGGGCCGCCTGAACCTCGACGGTCGGCGCATACCCATACGGGGCAGGCTGCGCATAGCCGCCATAGGGGACCGCCTGAACCTCCACCGGCGGCGCGTAGTCATAGGGGGCCGGCTGCGCGTAGCCGAAGCCGGGGGCGTACTGGGCACACGCCGACTGGCTGACCAAGCCCAACACCGCGGCCAATCCAGCCCCAACAAACGAACGTCGAATGATCATGGCAACCTCCCTGTTGCCATGACAAATAGCGCGCAAACGCGGCGGTTTCGGGGCGCCAATTAGACGGAAAGGCGGCGCCGCACCTCCTCCTCGTCCAGCGTGCCCGCCGCCCCGCTCAGCACGATGTCGCCCCGGTCCATCACCACAATGCTCTGCGCCAGGTCGCGGGCAAAGTCGTAGTATTGCTCCACCAGCACGATCGCCATCTCGCCCCGCTGGCGCAGCAGCGCGATCACCCGGCCGATATCCTTGATGATGCTCGGCTGGATGCCCTCGGTCGGCTCGTCCAGCACCAGCAGGCGCGGCTTGGTCACCAGCGCGCGGGCAATCGCCAGTTGCTGCTGCTGCCCGCCCGAAAGATCTCCGCCCCGGCGGCGCAGCATGGTCTTCAGGATGGGGAACAGCTCAAACATCTCGTCCGGCACCCGGCGCGCGCGGCGCGGCAGCACGGCGAATCCGGTTTCCAGGTTCTCCCGCACCGTCAGCAGCGGGAAGATGTCCCGCCCTTGCGGCACCCAGGCGATGCCGCGCCGCGCCCGCTCATAGGTGGGTAGGCGGGTGATGTCCTTCCCCTCCCACATCACCCGGCCCGCGCTCACCGGATGCGCCCCGGTGATGGCGCGCAGCAGGCTGGTCTTGCCCACCCCGTTGCGGCCCAGCACGCAGGTGACTGCGCCCGGGCCCGCCTCCATCGAGACCCGGCGCAGCGCGATGGCCGCACCGTAATACAGATCCACGTTTTCGACGCTCAACATGGCGATGTGGTTGCCCTTCAGCCCGTACTGCGCTTCGGGCGAAACGACGTTACGGCAGCGTTAAAAAGATTGCAAAGGCGCGTTGCTTCGGTATGGTTCGTGTCATCGGTTGGAAGCTTAGAGTTGTTACTCTGAGCCGCTGGTAGAGGCGTTGCTATCCTGGGCGGTGCATCTGACGTCGCCGGTATCGCTTCGTTGCAAGCGCTCCTTGCAGTGACAGTATCGACGGCTAGATCGATTTAGGACATTAGGCGGCTGGAGCAACAAAAGCAAAATAGGTGCATCGATGATTGGCAGGCTTGCCTCGGTCGTTACGTTTATTCTCTGCATCCTGTTAGGTGGTTGCTTCTTGTCACAGCAAGCGCTGTTCTCAGCAGATGAAGGAGTTGCGTTGTTCGGCGACTCGTTTCTACTGGCGCGGGTACAACAAAACGGCTTACTTCAGGCCGGCAGCAGCGCACCGGCTGAATATTATCGATCTGGCAAACGGTACACGCACGGCACGGACAGCGGCGCGATTAGCTTCATTGATTTCGGTCAACGCCCGTTGTATTTGGCACAGTGGGAAATCCCACAAAAAGATAGTCATCCTGTTTTTGTGTATGTGCTGATCAAGCAACTCGACGATACAATCATCGTCTACTTGCCGCCGGGCCCGGAGAAGGGCGGGTTCAAGGCGGCACTTCAAGCGGCCCAAGTCAGTTTCACGTCGAATACCGATGCCTTTGAGTTCACCGACAAGGAACAGCTTTTGGCGGCGGCTCGACTGTTCGCGACGCGGCTTGAGGACGGCACGACCGATCGCTACCGCGGTGCGTCTACGAGCGAAGAGAAAAGCCGGCTGTTGGCGCAAGTCGCGGCAAAAGCGCAAAGCGCGCCGCCTGCGGCACCGAGCGCATCGGCCAGCCCAGCTCCCGGCGCCCAGGATGCGGGCGCGGCTGCGCCGAACGGGTGCGACCAACAAGCGGCGAGCCCTCGCGACCCGGGCCGGATGGCGCCGGGCGTCGCGATGAACGCCATCGTGCCGGCGCTTGCCGTGCAGCAATGCCAGCAGGCGGTGGCTCAGTTTCCCAACACGGCCCGATTTGTCCTCCAGCTCGGGCGCGCGCAAGAGGCGTCTCGTGACGCAAGTGCCGCGATGGCAAACTACCAGCACGCGGCCAGCATGGGCTATCCAGTGGCGCTGTTCAACTTGGGCGTGGCCTACCAGGAGGGCCTTGGCACCGCACCCGACTACGCGGCGGCTGGTGATTATTATCGCAAAGCCATTGCCGCTGGCGTGGATGCTCAGGCCGAACTGAAGGAGGTTGTGTTTGACCCGGCAGGATATTCGAACCCGAGCTTCTTCATGGCCCTATTTCAAGGCCAAGTGACTGGCAGCGACGCAAAGGCCGCCAGCGTCTACCTGGGCGAGTTCATGCAGATGTTCCACAACACGGATGACTGCCGTGATGTTATTAGCACCGCGGCAATGGGACGGCTGCTGATGAGCGAGCAATTCGGAACCATCGGTCAACTTCTCACTGGCCTAATGCAGGCGCACCGCGAGCCGACGAACGGTGATTATGGCCAAGACTTCAAGCAGGGGATGGATGCGGCCATGGGCACGAACAACAACTTGCTTATGTCGGTCAGCAACGCCCGCAGCGATGCCCAACTGTTCTACAACCGCGAGGGCTGCCACTCCCCGGTGGCGCGCCAGTTTTTCCATAATGTCGAGGTTGTCGCCGGCGGGTAAGGCCTAATGCCTTGATTTTGTAGGGCGGAGCTCAGCGCCCAAGATACACCTCGACCACCCGCGGGTCCTCGCTCACGTGGTCGATGCTGCCTTCGCTCAGCACGCTGCCCTCGTGCAGCACCGTCACCTTCACCCCCAGGGCGCGCACGAACGCCATGTCGTGCTCCACCACTACCACGCTGCGGGTCTCGTTGATCGCCCGCAACAGGGTCGCGGTCTGCTCCGTTTCCGCGTCGGTCATCCCCGCCACCGGCTCGTCCACCAGCAGCAATTGCGGCTCCTGCGCCAGCAGCATGCCGATTTCGAGCCATTGCTTCTGCCCATGGCTGAGGTCCCCGGCGCGGCGGTGCCGCTGCTCCGCCAGGCGCGTGGTCTGCAGGATTTGCTCGATCCGCTCCCGCTCCCCCGCCGTCTCCCGTGCCCGCACGGTAAAGCGCGGCCGCCGGTCCCCTGCCAGCGCCAGCAGCAGGTTGTCCCACACCGTATGGGGCTCGAACACGGTGGGCTTCTGGAACTTGCGCCCGATCCCCAGCTCGGCGATCGCCGGCTCGTCCAGCTTGGTGAGGTCGGTGCCGCCGCCGAACAGCACGTCCCCCGTGTCGGGGCGGGTCTTGCCCGTGATCACGTCCATCATCGTGGTCTTGCCGGCGCCGTTGGGCCCGATCACCGCCCGCATCTCCCCCGGCGCCAGCACCAGAGACAGCGCATTCAGCGCCTTGAACCCGTCGAACGAAACCGAAACGTTGTCCAAATAAAGCAGCGTCCCCGTCTGTCCGCTCACGACACGGCCTCTTTCGCCGCCGACTCCGCCGGGCTGGGCCCGGAGGGCAGTGGCGGCTCGCCCCGGCGCCGGACCGGCACCAGGCCCAAAATCCCCTGCGGCAGGAACAGGGTCACGAAGATGAACAGCGCCCCCAGCGCGAACAGCCACACCTCTGGCAGCGCCCCCGTCAGCACCGTCTTGCCCGCATTGACCAGCACCGCCCCCAGGATCGCGCCCGACAGCGTGCCCCGGCCGCCCACCGCCACCCAAATCACCGCCTCAATGGAGTTGGCGGGGGCGAACTCGCCCGGGTTGATGATGCCCACCTGGGGCACGTAGAGCGCGCCACCGATCGCCGCCATGGCCGCCGACAACGTCCACACCACCAGCTTGTAGCGTTCCGGCCGGTAGCCCAGGAAGCGCGTGCGGCTCTCCGCATCCCGCACCGCCACCAGCACCTTGCCGAAGCGCGACCGGGTCAGCCAGCGCGCCAGCAGGTACAGCAGCGACAGCACCGCCGCCGTCACCAGCAGCAGGCCAACGCGGGTGGTCTCGGCGGTGAGCGGAAAGCCAAGCAACTCCTTGAAGTCGGTCAGCCCGTTGTTGCCGCCAAACCCCATGTCGTTGCGGAAGAACGCCAGCAGCAGCGCGTAGGTCAGCGCCTGGGTGATGATCGACAGGTACACCCCCGTCACCCGGCTGCGGAACGCCAGGTAGCCGAACACCGCCGCCAAGGCGCCGGGCACCAGCACCGCCATCAGCATGGCGATGGGAAACCAGTTCATCCCGTGCCAGAACCACGGCAGCGAATGGTAGTTCAGGAACACCATGAAGTCCGGCAGCACCGGGTTGGCGTACACGCCGCGGGCGCCGATCTGCCGCATCAGGTACATGCCCATCGCGTAGCCGCCGAGCGCGAAGAACGCCGCATGACCCAGGGTGAGGATGCCCACGAAGCCCCAAACCAGGTCCACCGCCAGCGCCAGGATGGCGTAGCAGAGGTATTTCCCCACCAACGACACCGTATAGGTCGGCACGTGCAGCGCCCAGGCGGCGGGCGTGGCCAAGTTCAGCACTGCCAGCACGGCCGCTCCGCCCAGCACCAGCGCCACCGTCAGCCCCGTGGTGAGCGAGCCGGCCTTCATGCCTCCACCGCCCGTCCCTTGAGCGGGAACATGCCCCGCGGCCGGCGCTGGATGAAGGCGATCAGCAGCACCAGCACCACGATCTTGCCCAGCACCGCGCCGGCCACCGGCTCCAGGAACTTGTTGACGATCCCCAGCAGCAGCGCCGCCAAGGCCGTGCCCCACAGGTTGCCCACCCCGCCGAACACCACCACCATGAAGCTGTCGATGATGTAGCCCTGGCCCAGATTGGGGCTGACATTGTCGATCTGGCTCAGCGCCACCCCCGCCATGCCGGCGATGCCCGAGCCCAGCCCGAACGTCATCGCGTCGATCCAGGGGGTGCGGATGCCCATTGCCGCCGCCATGCGCCGGTTCTGCGTCACCGCCCGCATGCGCAGGCCCAGGGAGGTGTAGCGCAGCGCCCCCATCAGCGCGGCCAGTACCAGCACGGCGAAGATGATGATGGTCAGCCGGTTGGTGGTGATCTCGAGCCCGCCCCAATGGAACGACCCGCTCATCCAGTCCGGCGTCCCCACGTTGCGGTTATCCGCCCCAAATAGCGACCGCACCGCCTGCTGCAGCACCAACGACAGCCCCCAGGTGGCCAGCAGCGTCTCCAGCGGCCGGCCATACAGGTAGCGGATCAGCAGCCGCTCGATCGCCACCCCTACCGCGCCCGACACGAGGAACGCCAGCGGGATGGCGATGAACAGGCTGGCCCCGAACAGACCCGGCGCCACGCCGCGGATCGTCTGCTGCACCATGAAGGTCGTGTAGGCGCCCAGCATCACCATCTCGCCATGCGCCATGTTGATCACGCCCATCACCCCGAAGGTGATCGCCAGGCCGGATGCCGCCAGCAGCAGCACCGAGCCCAGGGAAACGCCATAGAACACGCTCTGCGCCACGCCCCACAGCCGCTGCTGCCAGTCGATGTCGGCCATCGCCTTGCTCGCCGCGGCCGTCACGGCTGGGGACGGGTTGGGCACTGTCGCCATCAGCGAGCGCGCCTCCATGTCTCCGCGCTGCGCCAAGGTCTTGATCGCCGCCAGCCGGTCTGCATCGCTGCTGCTATCGGCCGACAGGATCGCCGCCGCCCGCGCCTGCTCCATGGTGCGCTTGATCGCCGGCTGGGTTTCGGCGGCAATCGCCTGGTTCAAGGCGGGCAGGGCGGCCGCATCGCGCGAGTGGAACACCGCCTCGGCCGCCGCCGCGCGCTGCTGCGGGTCGGGCGAGCGCAGCCGCAC
>CAXTNN010000168.1:0-6315 GCA_964245545.1 uncultured Acetobacteraceae bacterium
GGCCGTGCGTGTCCACCAGCCGCGTTCGTCGAAAACCCGCCGCAGCGGCCCGGCCGGAGACGCCCCTCCCCGCCTGGGACCTGTCCGACCTCTACCCCGACGTCACCAGCGCGGAGATCGCCGCCGACCTCGACGGCGCGGCGGAGCGAGCGCGGGCGTTCTCGGCGCGCCACAGCGGCAAGCTGGCGGAGCTTCCAGGCGCGGCAATGGCTGCGGCACTGGCCGAGTATGAGGGAATCGAGGAGGTGCTCGGGCGCGTGATGAGCTACGCGCAACTGCAATTCAGCGGCGACAGCACGGACGCCACCATCGGCAGCTTCATGCAGTCCTGCTCGGAGCGGGTGACCACCATCAGCTCCGACCTGCTGTTTTTCTCGCTCGAGCTGAACCGCCTGGAGGACGCCGCGCTGGAGGCGAAGCTGACCGACCCGGCGCTCGCCCGCTGGCGGCCGTTCCTGCGCGACCTGCGCGTGTTCCGCCCGCACCAGCTCTCGGACGAGGCGGAGAAGCTGCTGCACGAGAAGTCCGTCACCGGGGCGCAGGCTTGGTCGCGTCTGTTCGACGAGACGGTGGCCGGCATGCGCATCCCGCTTGCGGGTGAGAGCCTGACCGTCAGCGACGTGCTGAACAAGCTGTCCGACCGGGACCGCAGCGTGCGCGAGGTGGCCGGGCGGGCCGTTGGGGCGGCGTTTGGCGAGCGCATCAAGCTGTTCAGCCTTGTCACCAACACGTTGGCCAAGGACAAGGCGATCACCGACACCTGGCGGCACTACAAGCGCCCGACCAGCAGCCGCAACCGGGCGAACATGGTGGAAGACGAGGTGGTGGATGCGCTGGTCGCCGCCGTGTCGTCCGACTACGGCCGCCTGTCGCATCGCTATTACCAGATGAAGGCGCGCTGGATGGGGCTGCCGAAGCTGCAGCATTGGGACCGCAACGCCCCCTTGCCCGGCGACGACGACCGGGTCATCCCCTGGGACGAGGCGCAGCGGCGGGTGTTGACCTCCTACGGCGCCTTCAGCCCGGAACTGGCCGAGATTGGCGGCCGGTTCTTCAGCAAGCCTTGGATCGATGCCGGGTTGCGCCCCGGCAAGTCCGGCGGCGCCTTCGCCCACCCCACCGTGCCCTCGGCACACCCCTACCTGCTGCTGAACTATCACGGCCGCGCGCGCGACGTGATGACCCTGGCGCACGAGCTGGGCCACGGGGTGCACCAGGTGCTGGCCGGGCAGCAGGGCTACCTGCAATGCGGCACCCCACTCACCTTGGCCGAGACCGCCAGCGTGTTCGGCGAAATGCTGACCTTCCGCGCCCTGCTCGACGCCGAGACCGATCCGGGGCGCCGCCGCCTGATGCTGGCGGGCAAAGTGGAGGACATGCTGAACACGGTGGTGCGCCAAACCGCCTTCTACCAGTTCGAGACCCGGCTGCACGACCAGCGCCGCCATGGCGAGCTGCTGCCGGAGCAGATCGGCGCGATCTGGCGGGGCGTGCAGACGGAGAGCCTGGGCCCAGCCTTCGAGTTCACCGAAGAGTATGACGTGTTCTGGGCCTACGTGCCGCACTTCGTGCACTCGCCGTTCTACGTCTACGCCTACGCCTTTGGGGACTGCCTGGTGAATGCGCTATATGGCGTGTTCCAGGACGGCCATCCCGGCTTCCAGGCCAAGTACCTCGACATGCTCCGCGCCGGCGGCACCAAGCGCCATGGGGAGCTGCTCGCTCCCTTCGGCCTGGACGCCTCCGACCCGGCGTTCTGGCGCCGCGGGTTGGACGTAATCGCCGGCTTCATCGACGAACTGGAGCGCACGGCGTGAGCGAGGATCGCCCCAACATCTTCGGCGAAGTCCGCCGCATGGCCCGCACCTCGGGCGCGGTGGGCGGGATCGCCGCGCGCTATGCCGGGCAGCGCGTGTTTGGCCGGAAGGGCAACCAGGCCGCGCATGCTGAGGACCTCAAGGCCATCCTCGGCGGCTTGAAGGGGCCGTTGATGAAGGTGGCCCAGTTCATGTCCACCATCCCCAACGCCCTGCCGGACGAATACGCCGCCGAGCTGGCCCAATTGCAGGCCAATGCGCCGCCAATGGGCTGGTCCTTCGTGCGCCGGCGCATGGCGGGCGAGCTGGGCACGGATTGGCAAAGCAAGTTCACGAGCTTCGGCCAGGACGCCGCTGCTGCCGCGAGCCTGGGCCAAGTGCACCGGGCGACCCTGCTCGACGGCACCGAGGTCGCCTGCAAGCTGCAATACCCGGACATGGCCAGCACGGTCGAGGCGGATTTGCGGCAGCTTCGCCTGGCCATGTCGCTGTACAAGCGGATGGACACCGCGATTAATTCGGACGACATCTACGCCGAGCTGGCCGAGCGCCTGCGTGAGGAGCTGGATTACCGCCGCGAAGCCGCGCAGATGCGGCTTTATGGACAGATGCTGGAAGGCGACCCGCTGGTCAGCATTCCGAAGCCGGTCGACAGCCATTCCACCGGCCGGCTGCTGACGATGACTTGGCTGGAAGGCCGCGGGCTGCAGAAGCTGCTGGATGACGGCATGGAGCAGGAGCACCGGGACCGGTTGGCCATGGCGATCTTCCACGCCTGGTACGTGCCCCTGTACCAGTACGGCGTCATCCACGGCGACCCCCATTTGGGCAACTATCAGGTACGCGCCGACTATGGGCTGAACCTGCTGGATTTCGGCGCCATCCGGGTGTTCCCGGTGAAGTTCGTGCGCGGCGTGATCGACCTGTATGAGGCGATCCGCGACGAGGACATGGACAAGGCTCACCACGCCTACGAGCAGTGGGGCTTCGTCGGCCTGTCGCGCGAGAAGATGGAGCTGCTGAACCAATGGGCGCGCTTCATCTACGACCCGCTGTTGACCGACCGGGTGCGCCTGATCCAGGAGCATGGCAGCCCGGATTACGGCCGCGAGGTGGCGGAGAAAGTCTATGAGGGGCTGAAAACCACCGGCGGCGTGCGCCCGCCGCGCGAGTTCGTCTTGATGGACCGCTCGGCGATTGGGCTCGGCAGCGTGTTCCTGCGGCTGAAGGCCAAGCTGAACTGGTCGCGGCTGTTCCATGAGATGATCGAGGGCTTCGACTCGGACATGGTTTCGGCCCGGCAGGCTGCAGCGCTGGAGCGGGCGGGGGTGCCAAGGGGGAGTTAGGCCGAACCTATCTCCTCTCCCACCATGGGAGAGCTTTGTAGAGCCTCCGGAGCAAACTACCGCCGTAACACCACGCATGGCCGCCGTTGCTCCCAACCTTCGCGCTCCAACTCCGGCGTGTCGTGCTCTGCCAGCGGGTAGCCCATGCAAAAATACCCGATGAACGTCCACTTCGCCGGAACGTCCAGCGCGCGCGCCACCGCCGCCGGGTCCAGGATGGAGACCCAGCCTAAGCCGAGCCCCGCCGCCCGCGCCGCCAGCCACAGCGTGTGCACCGCCATCACTGCGGAGTAGGCCGTCGCCTCCGGCATGGTGCGCCGGCCTAGGCCATGCCCCTCCACTGGGTCGGGGTCGGCGAACACCGCCAAGTGGCATGGCGCCTCGTCCAGCCCGGCGAGCTTCAGCCGTGCATAGTCGGCAGCGCGGCCGGGCGCCTGCGCGGCCAAGGCGGCAGCGTTGCAGCGGGTGAAGTCCTCCCGCACCGCGGCCCGGCAACCCGGCGAGTCCACCACCACAAACCGCCACGGCTGGCTGAACCCCACGGACGGCGCCAGGTGCGCCACCGCCAGCAGCTCGTCCAACAGCGCCGGGTCGACGGCCGCCGGGCTGAAATGGCGCACGTCGCGGCGCCAGCGGAACAGGTCCAGCAGGCGGGCGCGGAACGCGGCGTCAAACACGGCTACCTCGGGATCATCCACGCGAACACATATTGCTGCAGCACCACCAGCCCACCCAACACCAAGGTCAGGATGACGCTGTGCTTGAAGGTGCGGGCGAACACCAGGCCCTCCTGCCCCTTCAGCGCCGTCACCGCCACGCCGGTGGCGATGTTCTGCGGCGAGATCATCTTGCCCATCACGCCGCCGGAGGAGTTGGCGGCGGCGATCAGCACCGGGTTGAGGCCCAACTGGTTCGCCGCCACCACCTGCAGATTGCCGAACAGCGCGTTGCCCGACGTATCGCTGCCGGACAGGAACACCGCCACCCACCCCAGGAACGGCGACACCAGCGGGAACGCCACGCCCATTGACGCCACGCCGAGGCCCAGCGTGTAGGTCATGCCGGAGTAGTTCATCAGATAGGCCAGCGCTACGATCAGCATCACGGTGAGGATGGCAATGCGGCTCTGGCGCCAGGTGGCGGCGACGCAGCCGAGGAAGCGGCCCGGCCCCACCCCCCACCAGTGCCGCGGTGATGACCGCGGACAGCAGGATGGCGGTGCCGGTTGCCAGCGGCTGGAACACCCAAACGGCAGCATACGGCTTGCCCTTATAGAGGGTGATCGCAACCAGGTTGTGCAAGTCCGGCCAAAGGACGGCCTGCTGGCCGATGGCGAAGATTTTGAGGTGGGTCCAGGCGATCACCACGACGGACACCACGATCCACGGCAGCCAGCCTTGCCAGGCCGGCACGCCGCCCCGCGGGCCGCGGGCGATGCTGGCGCCAAGGGCCACATCCGCGCCCGCCGGCTGCACCATACGGCCGCGCACGCTGAAGCTCGGGTCGGGCGCGGGATGCCAAACCTGCAGGAACAGCAAGGTGACGACCAGAGCCGTCAGCGACGACAGCACATCGGTCAAGGCGTAATCGAGCAGGTTGGACGACACGAACTGGCCCACGGCAAAACTGGCGCCGGCCACCAGCAACACGGGCCAGAGCGCCCGGACCGAGCGCATCCCGCCATACACCGCCATGACGTAGAACGGCAGCAGCAGGGCCATGAACGGAAGCTGGCGGCCGATCATGGCGCCGAGGGTGATCGGGTTCAGGCCGGTCACCTGGCCTAGCACCGTCACCGGCGCGCCCAGGGCGCCGAACGCCACCGGCGCCGTGTTGAAGATGAGGGTGAAGGTGAGCGCTTCCAGCGGCGGAAAGCCCACCATGATGAGCAGCGCGCTGGTGATGGCAACGGGGGTGCCGAACCCCGAAATGCCCTCCAGCAGGCAGCCGAAGCAGAAGCCGATCACCACCAGCACGATGCGGCGGTCGTTCGGCAGATGGTCCAGCACCCAGTCCCGGAAGGCGTCGAACCGGCCCGAGACCACGGCAATGTTGTAGAGCAGCAGGGCGGTGAACACGATCCACATCACCGGCCAGAGCGCGAACACCGCGCCGGCGGCGACGCTGCTGAGCGCCAGCCCGGCGGGCATCTGCCACATGGGGATGGCGATCACCAAGCCCGCGACCAGCCCGGCCAGCGAGGCTTGCCAAGCGGGGCGGCGCAGCACCCCGAGCAGAACCAGCACCACGGCAATTGGCAGGGCAGCGGCGATAAACGACAGCAGCAAGTTGCCGGCGACGGGCGTCAGCAATTGGTGGAACATGACGGCTCCCTATTTTTTCTTGCTTGATGGTGGTCTCAGGCGGAGATGGCGGCGGGGCGCGGGCCTCCTGTGGCCCAATCCAGCAGTTCCACCGTGTGCACCACGGGGGTGGCGCTGGCGCTGGCGATCTGGGTCATGCAGCCGATGTTGCCGGCGGCGATCAGCTCGGGTTTGGTGCGGGCGATGTTGGCCACCTTGCGGTCCCGCAGTTGCCCCGCGATCTCGGGCTGCAGCAGGTTGTAGGTGCCGGCAGAGCCGCAGCAGAGATGGCCCTCCGGCACGTCCGCCACGGTGAAGCCGGCGGCTTGCAGCAGCCGCTTCGGCGCTTGCGTCACCCGCTGGCCGTGCTGCAGCGAGCAGGCACTGTGGTAGGTCACCCGCATTCCGCCGGGAATGACGGGCGGCTGCAGCCCGATCTCAGCCATCAGCTCCGTCACGTCACGCGCCAGGGCCGAAACGCGCCGGGCCGGCTCGGCCAGCGCCGGATGGTTGCGGAACTGGAAGCCGTAATCCTTCACGGTGGTGCCGCAGCCGGACGCGTTGATGACGATGGCGTCCAGCCCGGCGCCCGCCAGCTCGCGGCTCCAAGCCTCCACGTTGGCGCGGGCATAGCCCTGTCCGTCCTGGCCCAGGTGGTGGGTGAGCGCGCCGCAGCAGCCAGCGCCCTGCGCCACCACCACCTCGCAGCCATGCCGGGTCAGCAGGCGAATCGTGGCCTCGTTGATCTGCGGCGACAGCACGCGCTGGGCGCAGCCGGTGAGCAGCGCGACGCGCCGCCGCTTCGTACCGTGGGCGGGGAAAACTTGCGGCCGATCGACCGGGGAAGGC
>CAXTNN010000168.1:6325-7634 GCA_964245545.1 uncultured Acetobacteraceae bacterium
CACCCGGCGGGTGCGCGCACCTTGCGCCGGAAACACCTGCGGCCGGTCCACCGGGCTCGGCGCCGGCACGTGGGACGGCGCCAGCGCCAGCATCGGCCGCAGCAGGGGCGGCATCAGCCGGGCGAACGGCTTGCCCAGCTTGGAGCCATACAGCGACAGGCGGAACAGGCCCGGCCGCGGCAGCACGGCGCCGAGCAGCGCCCGCAACGCCCGCTCCGGCCAAGGGCGGCGATAGGTGCGGGCGATGTGGTGCCGGGCATGATCGACCAGGTGCATGTAGTTCACGCCCGACGGACAGGTGGTCATGCAGGCCAGGCAGGACAGACAGCGGTCGATATGCTTCACGTCCTGCTCGGTGGCAGGGCGGTCCTTCTCCAGCATGTCCTTCATCAGGTAGATGCGGCCGCGCGGGCTATCCAGCTCGTCGCCGAGCAGGGTGTAGGTCGGGCACGTGGCGGTGCAGAAGCCGCAATGCACGCAGGTGCGGAGGATCTTGTCCGCCTCGCGTGTGTCCGGGTCGGCGAGCTGGGCCGCGGTGAAATTGGTTTGCATGTTATTGGGCCTCTCGAAGCCGGCCTGGATTGAGGATGCGCTGCGGGTCGAAGCTGGCGCGGACGCGTTCGCTGAGCGCGGCGACGGGACCGGCTTCCGGCTCAAACACCGGCACGGCGGCGCGCACCGCCTCCGGCGCCACCACCAGGGTCGCATGGCCGCCAGCCCGGCGTATCGCTGCCCGCACCACCGGCGCCCCGGCATCCGCCGTCGCCTCCATGCTGAGCCAAACGAGGCCGCCGCCCCAGTCATAGAACGCTTCCGCGGCAGGACATTGGGCCTGGAGGGCGCGGATCAGCTCGGGCGCGGCGGATGGGGTGGGACAGAGGCGCCAGATGCAGCGCCCTGCCGGCGGCAGCAGCGGGCCGACCGCGGCGATAGCGGACCAGAGGCGTTCGCTGCCGCCCTCGTCCAGCGGCGTACCCTGGCCGAACAACGCTTGCAGCGCGGCACTGCGGAACGCGACGGAGGGCGTCGGGCCTTCCAGGCGCAGCACCGTCGCGGCCCCAGCCAGTCCGGCGCGCGCCGCCACGGGGCCGGGCAAGTGGGCGGCGGCGGAGACCTCGTGCGGCGTGTTCAGCGCCTGCGCCAGGGCGGCGATGGCGCCGGCGTCGGACAGGCCATGCAGCACCAGGCTGCTGCTGGTCTCCGGCCGCGGCATGATGCGCACCGAAAGCTCAGTCAGGATGGAGAGCGTGCCATAGGCGCCGGCCTGCAGCTTGCAGCGCGTGATCAGCATGCGGTAGGCGGTGAAGTA
>CAXTNN010000169.1:0-453 GCA_964245545.1 uncultured Acetobacteraceae bacterium
GACAAGGCCACTGCGGACAAGTTTAGCGCAGCGGTGATCAAGGCCCTGCGCGCCGCCGCGGCAGCCGCCGAGGCGCTCGCCCGCTCGCATGGCGCGTTGCTGGCTGGCGACCCGGCGTTGCGCCGCGCCGCCGAAAGCCAAGCGTTGCAGACCGAGCTCATCACGGCTAGCACGTCCGCCCCGACGTAAGGTCTTTCTCTCCGAATGGATGCCACTCCCGCCATCACCCAGGCTGGCCGCAGCCGGGTCGTGGCCGCCATGCTCGTGTCCACCTTCATGGCCGCCAGCGAGGTGACCATCATCAGCACGGCCATGCCGACCATCGTCGCCCGGCTCGGCGGGTTCGACCTGTTCACCTGGGCATTCGGCATCTTCCTGCTGGCGCAGGCCGTTACCACCCCGCTGTATGGCCGCCTGGCGGAGCTGTTCGGCCGGCAGCGGACCTACCTGGGC
>CAXTNN010000169.1:463-3937 GCA_964245545.1 uncultured Acetobacteraceae bacterium
GTTCCTGCTTGGCTCGCTGCTCTGCGGCTTGGCCTGGAGCATGCCGTGGCTGATCGTGTTCCGCGGCTTGCAGGGCTTGGGGGGCGGCGGCCTGATCCCGCTCGGCACCATCATCGTCAGCGACGTGACGCCCGCCAAGGACCGCCCGCGCGTGCTTAGCTATATCACCGTCATCTGGGGCGTGGCCGCGGTCGCCGGCCCGCTGCTGGGCTCGCTCTGCGTGGGGACGCTCGGCTGGCCGTTCGTGTTCTGGATCAACCTGCCCATCGGCGCCCTCAGCATGGCGCTGGTGAGGCGATACCTGCCCGACCCAGTGGATAGCCGGGTGACTGGCCGGTTGAACGTACGGAGCGCGGCACTGCTCGCCGGCGGCATCGCGACCGGCATGGAGGCGTTGATCCAATGGCAATCCCTGCCCGGCTGGCTGCTGGCGCTGTTCGGGGGGCTCAGCGTCGCCTGCCTGGCCGGCTTTGCCTGGGCCGAGCGCGGAGCGGCGGAGCCAATCCTGCCGTTCGCGTTGCTGCGGCAGCGGCTCAATCTCGCCGCCGACGTGAACATGCTGCTCGGCGGCGCGCTGCTGATCGCCAGCACGGCGTTCATCCCCGCCTGGGTGCAGGGCGTGGCAGGCCATACCGCGTTGGCAGCCGGGCTGGTGCTGGGGGTGGAGACGGTGGCATGGACGGCGACCAGCTTCGGGCTCGGCCGGGTGCTGGGGCGGCTTGATACGCGCTGGGTCGCCCTGTGCAGCACGGCGGCAATGGCCGGCGGCAGCGCCATGCTGCTCGGGCTGGGCACGGATGGCATGACCCTGCTGCTTGTTGCCAGCGTGCTCTTGGGCGCGGGCCTGGGCAGCAGCAGCCTGGTGTTCACGGTTGCGGTGCAATCCAGCGCCAGCTACTCCGAACGCGGGCGGGCAACCTCCTTGTTCTACTTCTGCCGTTTGCTCGGCCAGGCGGTGGGCTCGGCCGCCTTCGGCGGGGTGATGAACCGCGGCCTGCAGCAGGCGGGCTCGAGCTCCGCGCTGCAGGAGCTGCTCGACCCGGCGCAACGCCTCGCCTTGCCGGGCGCCGCGATCGGCCCGCTGGTCGCCACGCTCAACGGCGCCCTCAGCGGCGTGTTCGTGATGGCAACCGCCGTGGCCATGCTGGCCATGGTGGCAGCGCTCATCGTGCCGCGCCGGGTCCCTCGCCAGTAGAGGGGCTACCCGCCCGTGTAGCTCACGCGCCAGATGGTCCCGTTGCCGTCCTCACTGACGAGCAGCGAACCGTCCTGCGCCACCGTCACGCCCACGGGGCGCCCCCATACCTCGCCGTCGTTGAGCACGAACCCGGTGAGGAAATCCTGATACTCACCAGTGGGGTTGCCGTGCGCGTCCAGGATGATGCGGATGACTTTGTAGCCCGTGCGTTTGGACCGGTTCCAGGAGCCATGCTCGGCGGCAAAGGCGCCGTGCCACGCCGGCGGGAAAGCCTGCCCGGTGTAGAATGCGATCCCCAGTGAGGCGGAGTGGGGCTGCAGCAACACGTCTGGCGTGGTCACCTGGCCTGCCAGGTCGGGGCGTTCGCCGCGGTGCCGCGGGTCCTCGTGGTTGCCCAGGTACCACCAGGGCCAGCCGAAGAACTCGCCCGCGCGCACCCTTGTCACGTAATCGGGCACCAGGTTGTCCCCCAGCCCGTCACGCTCGTTGGTGGAGCACCAGAGCGCGCCGGAGCCAGGCTGCACCGCCAGGCCCACGCAATTGCGGATGCCGGTGGCCAGTGGCTGGCCACCCTTGCCATCCGGAGTGAACACCAGCACGTCCGCCCGGTTCTCCTCCGTGCCCCAGGCGGCCCCAAGCGCATGATCCCGCTGCCATTGCTGCACCGCCTCCGGCGTGCGCGGCGCCATCTCCTCGGCGATGTTGGAGCCGGATCCGACCGAGACGTACATGCGCGAGCCGTCGGGCGAGAACGCAATGTCACGCGTGGTATGCCCCCAATCGGTGGCGGCGAGCTGCGGCACGACCGTCTCGGGCCGGCCGCGCGGCGCCTGATCGCCGTTGCGATAGGGGTATCGGACGATGCTGTTCTGCTCGGCCACGTAGAGCCACTCCGGGTCGCGACCCGGCGGGTAGAAGGCGACGCCGAACGGGTGGTTCAATCCGTCGGCAAACAGGGCGGTTTGGCCTGGCCCCCGCAGCACCAGCAGCCGTCCGGGCCCGGTCTCGGCCACGAACACGGTGCCATCCGGCGCGGTGCGCAGGATGCGGGGATTTCGCAGGCCCTGCGCCACCAACTCAACCCGGAACCCCGGCGGCACCTGCGGCATCGCGCCCGGGGGCCGGGCGACCACGTCGGGGCTGTTGCCGGCGGAGGCGGTGGCATAGGGCGGCGGCAAATCCGCCAGCGTGATCCGGTGCACAATCCCGGGCGCATCCGTCCGCCAGTCGCCGAACGCCGCCGCCGCCGTGGTGCGTACCGGGTCTTGCGCCCGCGCCGGCGCAAGACAGGCTGTTAAAACGGCCACCAGGCCGGGTAGAATGACGCGCATCGTTTGACCGGCCTCCCATGCGGCCCTGCCGCGCTGCTTCCCACAGCATTCATCCTACCAGGCTACGCCGCGGCGCTTGCCCACGATAGCGCGAGCGTGGCTGAGCTTGTCGCAAAACGGTCACTGAACAATCGCTAACATGGAATGCATTGACATTTACCCGGTAAGTCGACAGTAACAACACATCGAAACGTCAGCTAATACAGTTGCATGCATCGGTGCCGTTGCAGCCGGTTCGGGCCACATACCAAAAGAGTGTTAGGGCCTGCTTCAGTGGAGATACGGACCGTGGAGCAGAGCTTTCCTAGCGGCATGGCGTGCGTGAACCCGCCCCTGACAAGCCGGCCGATCATCGAAGCACCGGTTACTGGAACGCCGGGGCTAGACCCGTTGACGCCGACAGTGTTCCACGCGCCCTGGTGGCTGGAAGCGGCAACCGACGGCAACTATGACCAAGTGGAAGTGCGCTCCGGCGGCCGCATTGTCGGCCGGCTGCCATTCCAGCTCACCAAGCACGTGTTGGGGCTGCGGCTGTGCAGCGCGCCGAAACTCTGCCACGCCTTGGGCCCGGCCGTGGACGTCGGTCCGGGCAGCCTCACCACCCGGCAGAACAATCGCTTCGAGATCACGCGCGACCTGATCCGCCAGTTGCCCGGTTGCAGCGCCTATTTCATGCCGCTGCACGCGGGGGCCACCGATACCTTCGCCTTCACCGACGCGCAGTGGCGCACGTCGGTCCAATTCACCTTCGTTATGCATCCGCTGGGCGAGGCCGCACTATGGAAGGCGTTGCGCGATAAGACGCGCAATGTGCTGCGCCGGGCGGCGGAGCGCTATGAGGTCGAAACGCTTTGCGACGCCGCGGAATACGAGCGGATCTACAATGCCAACCTGCAGGCGCGCAACATGCGCAACTACTACGGTCGCATCGAGGCCGTCTGCGCG
>CAXTNN010000169.1:3947-7598 GCA_964245545.1 uncultured Acetobacteraceae bacterium
ATCGGCGGGCCGTTCAATTCCGGCATTCTCGCGCGCGGCGCGGTAGAGGGCGCGACCTACAATTACGCGCCGGCGCCGCCGGCGATCCTCGAGCAGGTGCGCGGCATCGAGGCCGTCTGCGCGGCGGCACTGCATCACGGGCGTGGCCGGATCCTCGCCGTGCGCGGTAGAACCGGTAAAATCCTCGCCGCTATTGCCGTAGTGTGGGACGAGCGGGCGATGTACTACCTGCTCACCACCCGCTCCCTCGAAGCAGACAACAGCATCGTCAGCCTTCTGGTTTGGCACGCTATCAAGATGGCCAATGCCAAGTCCCTGGTGTTTGACTTCGACAGCGTCGGCACGCCCGGCAGCCGCTTGTTCTTCTCCGGCTTCGGCGGCGAGATCGAGCCACGCTATTTGGTCGGGCGGAGCACCACCCCCTATCGCTACGGACGCTGGGTGCGCAGCACCGCTCGTGAAGCCCGCCGCCTGCTCCCGCTGACGCCCGAACGGCCCTGAGCCGACCGCGCCGGGCACCGCCTGCCGGAGATCAGGCCATCGGGCGCCGAACGCTATGGCGTTCAAACAGCATCGGCGTCGTGCGCTGGTGCCACACCGGGTAGGGCGGTTGCACCGCGCTGGCGTCGTCCAGCCGCGCCACCTGCTCCGGGGTGAGCGCCCAGCCGACGGCGCCGATGTTCTGCACCAACTGCTCCTCGTTGCGGGCGCCGATGATCACCGATGACACGGTGGGCCGCTGCAGCAGCCAGTTCAGTGCCACTTGCGGGACGGTCTTGCCCACCTCTTCCCCTACCGCCTCGAGCGTCTCGACGATGCGGAACAGCCGCTCCTCCTCATATTGCGGCCCGGTGCCGGCAATGTCGTGGGCGCGGGTGCCGGGCTTGGCGGGCTGGCCGCGCCGGATTTTGCCGGTCAGCTTGCCCCAGCCGAGCGGGCTCCAAATCAGCGCCCCCACCCCCTGGTCCCGTCCGAGCGGCAACAGCTCCCACTCGTAGTCGCGGTTGAGCAGGGAGTAGTACACCTGGTGCGCCACGTGCCGCGGCCAGCCGTAGCGGTCGGAGCAGGCCAGCGACTTCATCATGTGCCAGCCGGAGAAGTTCGACCCGCCGATGTAGCGCACCTTTCCTTGCCGCACCAATTGGTCGAGCGTGGCGAGGGTTTCCTCCACCGGCGTGTTCTCGTCCTGCCCATGCAGTTGCAGCAGGTCGATATGGCCGCAGCCCAGGCGGCGCAGCGAGCCTTCCACCATCTCCAGCATATGCTGCCGGGAGGAGCCGTAATCGTTCGGGCCTTCGCCGCTGTTGAAGGTTGTCTTGGTCGAGATCAACAGCCGGTTGCGCTTGCCGCGGATGGCCTGCCCTAGGATTTCCTCCGCCAAGCCGTCCGAGTAGACGTCGGCGCTGTCGAACAGGCTGACGCCACCATCGAGGCAAACGTCGACCAGCCGGGTGGCTCCGGACGCGTCCGTTGAGCCCCAAGCCTTGAAGAAGTCGTTGCCGCCGCCGAAGGTGGCTGTGCCGAAGGACAGCGCCGGAACGCGCAACCCTGAATGGCCGAGCCGGTAATGGTCCATGAGCGCCCTCCGAAAGTTGGTTCAGGCAGCCAACGCGCCGGCGCGGGCTTCGTGCCGGGCCTCTCTGCGGCGTCAAGCCCCAACCCGGCGCCGCGCGCTCAAGCCTGGATCAGCGTGCCCAGCCCGGTATGCAGAAACATCTCCAACAGGCAGGCATGCGGCTGCTTGCCGTCCATGATCACCGCGCCCTTCACCCCCGCCCGCACTGCGGCCACGCAGGTCTCCACCTTCGGGATCATCCCGCCGCTGATCACGCCCTGCCCGATCATCCGCTCCACATCGGCCACGGAGAGTTCCGGCATCAGGCGGCGGTCCGCGTCCATCACGCCAGGCACATCGGTCAGCATCAGCAGGCGCTGCGCCCCCAGCGCCCCGGCGATGGCTCCGGCCGCTGTATCGGCGTTGATGTTGTAGGTCTGGCCATCCTCCCCCAAGCCGACGGGGGCGATCACCGGGATGATGCCGGCACCCGTCAAGGCGTGGATCACCCGCACATCGACGGAGGCGGGCTCGCCCACGAACCCCAGGTCCAGCACCCGTTCGATGCGGCTGCCCGGGTCGACCACGGAGCGGGACATCTTGCGGGCGCGGATCAACCCGCCGTCCTTGCCGCAGATCCCCACCGCCAGCGCCCCAGCGTTGTTGATGAGCCCGGCCACGTGTTTGTTCACGCTGCCGGCCAGCACCATCTCCACCACTTCCACCATCGCGGCGTCGGTCACCCGCAGCCCGTCGACGAAAGTGGACTGGATGGCCAGCCGCTCGAGCATGCTGTTGATCTGCGGCCCGCCGCCATGCACCACCACGGGGTTCACCCCTACCTGCTTCAGCAGCGCAATATCCCGCCCGAAGCCATGCGCCAGGTGCTCGTCCCCCATCGCATGGCCGCCGTATTTGACGACCACCGTCGCCCCGGAGTAGCGGCGCATGTAGGGCAGCGCATGGGCCAGGATCCGCGCCTGCTCGGCGGCATCGGTATGGATGATCTCGTCGATAGGGGTGTCCATTGGCGCAGCTAAGGGCGGCTCGGCAGGCTGGTCAATCGTCGTAAGGGACCAGAGCCGGGCCAGTTCGTCCGGGTCGATGGGGATGCCGAACAGCATGACGCGCTCGGCGTCGGTTAGCAGGACGTGATCGCGTGCTGGCATGTCGACCGTCCACAAAAGGCCCGCGACGCCTGCAGACAGAGGGTGTTAAAGACACGTGGTTTGTGGACGGATTTGGAGGCGATCACGATCGGGCGAGCTGATCTTTCACGTCTTTGGCGCCATTGCCCACTTAGAGCGCCGGCTGATCTCCGAGCGCACCCGCGATGGCATCGCCGCGGCGCGGGCTAACGGCAAGCTCCCCGGGCGGCAGCCGCTCGACGGCGACAAAGTGAACGCGGCGCTGAAGCTGGTCGCCGCGAGCGTGTCTCCCGCTGAAGCGGCGCGGCAGCTCGGGATCGGGCGGCCGGCATAGGTCCGGGAACGGCCGATCTGGTGGTCACGTCTCGAGCCGTTCAGGGATCAGGCTATCGGCGAGCCTGCCGTTCGCGTGCGGAGATCACCAGGGTGTCTCGCCAGCGGCTTCCACGAAGCGGCCGGACTCCTCGCTGCCAAGCGCAAATCGCACAGGAAGCCGCGCCCCCTCTTGGGGTGTTATGGTGCCGTACCCCGTCAGGTCTGTTTTCACGAACCCCGGGCTTACCGAGTTGACCACGATCGCCGTATCGCGCAGCTCCTCGTGGAGCTGGACGGTCAGCATGTTCAGCGCCGCCTTGGAGGCATTGTAACCGATGAAACGTTGCGAGTAGTAGGTCGAGCTCGGGACGCCGTTGAGTGTCAACGAGCGAGCGAGCTGGACAGCCGTCGTCACGCGCGCCGATGATGACGCGCGCACCAGCTTGGGCGAGCTGACGGGCAATCTCCAGCCCGATCCCTTTGTTGCCACCGGTGACGAGCGCGACGCGGATGTCGTCGGTCACGAGCGGTCCTTCCAAGTCAGTTCTCGGCATCCGAGATGTGAATGATCGTGCGGTTTGAGGATTCGCTTATGGCGTCCGCCGCGCCCGCTCATCTGATCCCGCGGATCAG
>CAXTNN010000170.1:0-5815 GCA_964245545.1 uncultured Acetobacteraceae bacterium
AGCGGGCTGGGCCGCTTGAGCAGGCCCTCGGCGCCCTCGGCGAGCTCCGTGCGCGCGCGGCCGAGCTCGCGGTCGAGCACGTCGGCTCGCGCTCCGAGCTCCAGGAGCTCGGCGCCGCGCGCCTCGCCGCCGTCGCGCAGATCCTCGGCCCCGCCCCCAACACCCCCCGCGGCCCGGCGCCGTTCGTGTTCCCGGACCGTTGCCCGGTGTGCGGCAGCCTCGCCGTGCGCCCGCCCGGCGAGGTGGTGCGGCGCTGCACGGGGGGGCTGATCTGCCCCGCCCAGACCATCGAGCGGCTAGTGCATTTCACCAGCCGCCCGGCCTTCGATATCGAGCATCTCGGCGAGCAGACCATCCGCGCCCTCCACGCCGACGGGCTGATCGACACCCCGGCTGACATCTTCCGCCTGCACCAGCACGAGGCAGCCATTGCGGCGCGCGAAGGCTGGGGCAAGACCAGCGCCGCCAACCTGCTGCGCGGCATCGAAGCGCGGCGCACCATCCCCTTGCCCAAGCTGATCTTCGCACTCGGTATCCGCCGGATTGGCGAGAACAACGCCAAGCTGCTCGCCCGCCACTACACCACACTGGACGAATGGCGCGCCCAGATGGTGGCGGCCACCGAAGTGGGCTCGGAAGCGCGGGAGGCACTCGGCAGCATCCTGGGCATCGGCGAGGCGATCGCGCAGGAACTGGCCGGGTTCTTTTCCGAGGCGCGCAACCGGGCGGTGCTGGACGACCTGGCTGGCCAGCTCGAAGTGCTCCCCGAACGCCCGGCCGCCGACGGCCCGCTCTCCGGCAAGCTGGTGGTGTTCACCGGCGGGCTGCTGACCATGACCCGGCCGGAAGCGAAAGCCCGGGCGGAAGCGCTGGGCGCACGGGTGACGGACAGCGTGTCAAAGAAGACCGACCTGGTGGTGCTGGGGGCAGACGCCGGGTCGAAAGCCAAGAAGGCGGCCGAACTGGGAGTGCGCACGGTGGACGAGGCCGGCTGGCGGGATATTGCAGGGCTCGGCCCGGCCTGAGCCGGCATCAAGCTGCCGTGACGCTCGCAGCGTAGCGAGTGAGCTGGGCTGTCAGGCTCCCGCAATGGCTAGCTCAACGGCGGCCTCGGCGTGGAGAGCCGTCGTGTCGAAGAGCGGCACCGCGCTGTCCTCGGGCTGCACGAGCAACATGATCTCTGTGCAGCCCAGGATGACAGCCTCCGCTCCGCGCTCCACCAGTCGGGCGATCACCTCCTGGTAGGCCTGGCGCGAGGACGGCTCTGCCCGGCCTTGGACCAGTTCCTCGTAGATCACCCGGTGCACCAGGGCACGATCATCGTCACCCGGCACGAGCACGTCCAACCCGTGCCGGTCCGCAAGCCGTCCCTTGTAGAAGTCCTGCTCCATGGTGAAGGCTGTCCCCAGAAGGCCGACCTTCTCCAGCCCGGCGCGCCTGATTCGCTCGGCGGTCGGGTCGGCGATATGCAGCAGCGGCAGCCGTATGGCTGCCTGAACCTGATCGGCCATCCGGTGCATCGTGTTGGTGCAGATCACCACGAAGTCTGCTCCGCCACGCTCCAGGCGCTGCGCGGCTGCGACCATCTCGGCAGCGGCGTCATCCCAGCGACCAGCGTGCTGCAACGCCTCGATCTCTCCGAAATCGAAGGACCACATCAAGCATTGGGCCGAGCGCAAGCCGCCCAGGCGAGCCCGGACGGTCTGGTTGATGATCCGATAATACTCGGCCGAGCTTTCCCAGCTCATCCCGCCAATCAAGCCGATGACCTTCTGCGACACGCCGTTCTCCGTATTCCACCCCAGCCGTCATTCCGACCTTGGGCAACCCGTCAAAACCTCGTCCAGAGGTGCTCGCGTCAGGTCCAATAAAGAATGCGCGCCTGCGGCAGCCGGCGGCCGAGCGAGGCGGTGAGGCTGTCGCGCAGTTCCGTCATCTGCTCCTTCGGAAATACCCATTTGGTGGATCCGAACTTGGTCATCTTGCGCGCCCGCTGCGCCTCGTCCATCTCCAGCGCGCTGCCCGGATACCAGCCCTCCAGCACGGTCTTGGACTTGGGCGTGAAGCGATGGGTGATCAGCTCCACGGTAAGATCCGGTGCCAACCCGTCCAGCGCCTCGGCCACGTCGGCAAAAAGCTGGTCATACGCCGCCTGCCAGCTGTCCAGGCGCAGGATCGGCGCTACGGTGAGCCCCACCGGGTAGCCCGCCTGCGCCATCGCCCGCAGCGCCTGCAAGCGCGCCGCCACGCGGGGCGCACCCCCCTCGAACCGCTCGGCGGCCCGGGCATTGAGCGAGAATCGCACCCGGGTGCGGCCGCCATGCGGCAGGCCGAGCAGCGGGCCGACCGCGGTGAACTTGGTGGTGAAACGAAGCTGCACCGCCGCCTCCCAGGCGCCGAAATGGCGGATGCAGGTGGCCAGATGCCCGGTGATGTGCTCGATCGCCAGCGGGTCCGTGTAGCACGAACACTCAAAGGTGGTGCCCTCGCCGGCGCGCTCGGCCGAGCGGGAGGTCACCTTGCCTTGCCCCACCGCCGGCGGCAGTTCAGCGAGAATGTCGTCCAAGTTGGCATAGGCGCGGACGATCGGCGGCCCCGCCAGCGACCCGGCGAGATAGCAGTAGGCACAGTGCGCGGGGCAGCCCTCGGCAAGGTCAAACCGCCAATCCGCGCTGGGCGGAATGGGCTGCAAGCGCCGCCGGCTGGCGCTGGCGGTGACGACGGCCATGGTCGTCTTGGCGTCACGATAGACGTCGGGCAACCCGGTCAGCCGGTCCGCCGGCAGCCGCACGATCTCGCAGCCAAGCGACGCTGCCCGGTCGACCATCCCAGCCCCGGCGGAGCAGGCAAGCGCAGCGGGCGTGACCAGCACGCGGCGCGGAGTCCAGGGCCGGGCAGTGCGTGCGGGCTCCAAAGCGATCATGGGGCCGCAACGCGCTGCGAGGAAGCCGCGTTGCAGCCGCTCAGGCTCAGTAGCCCCCGGCGACGGCGGGAAAAGTACTGTATTGATGCTGGTTCGACGTGTCGGCCAGGCCGGCCCCTGTGGTGCACGCGGCGGCAATCATGAGCGTGAGGGCGAGGACGGCGGCCGAGGTTAAGCGCGACCGAATACGATGTGCCATGATGAGCATCCCTTTAGAGCGCGACCCTCGCAACGGGAGGGCGGCTTGCAGCGATTGATCTCGTAGCGGCGGGCAGCGGATCGTAGTCGCTCCAACCCTATGAGACTTATGCTCAGGACGAATGGGCGCCGGTTCCGAAACCCCGTTTTATGCGGCACAGCAGAGATGGAGGCCTCGCAATGACGATGGCTTTGGCGTTCCAGCAAGTGGACGTGTTCGCAGCCGAGCCGTTCCGGGGCAATCCGGTGGCGGTGGTGCTCGGCGCCGACGCGGTCCCGGACGCGCAGATGGCTGGATTCGCCCGCTGGACCAACCTCAGCGAGACCACCTTCGTGCTGCGCCCCACCGACCCGGCGGCGGATTACCGCCTCCGCATCTTCACGCCGGGCCGCGAGCTGCCCTTTGCCGGACACCCGACGCTGGGCAGTTGTCACGCTTGGCTGGCAGCGGGCGGCATGCCGAAGGGGGAGCTGATACAGCAGGAATGTGGCGCCGGGTTGGTACCGGTGCGGCGGCTCGGCGGACGCTTGGCCTTTGCCGCCCCGCCGCTGATCCGCACCGGCGCGCTGGAGCCAGCCCTGCTCGCCCGCGTCATCCGCGGCCTTGGCATCACCGCCGAGTCGGTTGCTGCCTCCCAGGTGATCGACAACGGGCCCGGCTGGCTGGGCGTGCTGCTCGGCTCGCGCGCGGAGGTGCTCGCCCTGCGGCCCGACTTTGCGGCGCTTGAAGGCATGTCGCTCGGCGTGGCGGCGCCCTGGAGTCCGGCGCAGGACGGCGACGAGGCGCAACTGGAGGTGCGCGCCTTCATGAGCCAACTTGGCGGCCGGGAGGACCCGGTGACCGGCAGCCTCAATGCCGGCCTGGCGCAATGGCTGATCGGCATTGGCCGCCTGCCGTCCCGCTACGTGGCCAGCCAGGGGGCGGCGATGCAGCGCTCCGGCCGGGTGCACGTGGAGCGAGCTGGCGAGCAGATTTGGGTCGGAGGCGACACCATCACCTGCGTCGAAGGCACCGCGACCCTGTAGCGGCGCTACTGCACCACCACGTTTACCCGGTGCCAGGCCGTACACAGATAGCCCTTGAAGTTCCAGACCTCGGCCGCCGTGCAAGGCTGCGTTTGCCCGGCGGAGTCCCAGGCCCGCACCACCAACTCGCCACGGCCTGGCGGAAGCGATACGGCGGCGGCCCAGAACACCCAGCTCCAGGGGGCATCCGGCAGCCGCTCCAGCGCCGCCTGCGTCCAGCTCACGCCGCGGTTGGCCGACACATCCACCCGGGTGACGCACCGGCCGGCTGACGCCACCGCATAGCCGCGCAGCATCACCTCCCCCGCAGCGACCACCGCGCCTTCGCCGGGCTCACAGATGGCAGAATTGAGCGGCATCTCGTCGATCGTGAAGCCGGCCGCGCCATCCGCCACCTGATCCGTCACATCGGGAGGAAACAGCTTGTAGTGGCTCGCCTGCATTGGATTGGCAGACGGCTGTTCCTGCACATGGATCGCCGCAAGCCACTTCACGCTGCGGACCCCGGCAAAGCCCGGCACCACGGCACGCAGCGGGTAGCCATGCTCGGGCGTAAGCGTCTGGCCGTTGACCGCGTAGGCCAGCAACGTCTCCGGCGCCATCGCCTTGGCCATGGGGATGGAGACGCCGAAGCAGTCATGGCCCGGCTCCGGGCGCGGCAAGTGGTCGTGACATTGGAACACCACATGCAGTCCGGGATCGATGGGGGCGCCGGCGGCTTGCAGCACCTCGCTTAGCGGCACGCCGGTCCAGGTCGCATTGCCGATCGCACCGCCGGCCCACGGGTCCCCCGAGGTGGCGCGGACATGCTGCAGGTCGGCACGGCGGTTGCCCGCGCATTGCAGCACCGCCGGCACGTGCCGCTCGGGCAAGCGGCGCAAGTCGCCCAGCGAAAACTCGGTGGCCCCGACCAGCAGGCGATAGCTGCCGCCGTCGAGCAACGGCACGTCGCCATGGCAGCGCACATACAGGTCCTGCTGCGGCGTAACCAGGGCCGACCGCAGCCGCGGCATGGGAGGCTCGGCGTTGAACGGCGCCTGCGAATGGACAATCAGGCCCATCGTGCCCCCGATCTAGAGCAAATCCGCCATGACTGGAATCAGTCTGCGATGAAGTTGCTCGCCAAACAAAGAGCTAGAAGCCGAACATATGGTCAAGCGAGAAGCCGCCCGCCTCGTCCATCAGGCCGTGATAGCCGAACAAGCGGCAAGTCCGATCGTCCACCAGCACGTAACCGCCGGCGCCTGCCTGCCGCAGCAACGCGCCGTCAAACACTTCATGCGGCCACACGGTGGCGGAGCCGGAACAAGCAATGCCGATCGTCGCTTCGGCCATGGCAGCCCCCGCCGCATCGTGCAGCACCAGCCGGGTGGTGGAGGTGGGGTGCCAGGCGGCGGAGGCGGGATAGATCAGGTGGGCGAAGGAGCGCCGGGCGGCATCGCCAAGCTTGAGGAACAGCCGGGTGGTAAGGCCGGGCGGCGGGCCGCTATAGGATTGCGGCTCACCCTTGTAGGTCATCAGCGTGTTGAAGATGTGGGCGCCGAAGCTGGTTTCGGCGGCATGGCCGCTGCGGCGGTCCTGGTAGCGCGCCAGGCAATGCAGCCAGCCATCCGCCTCCCCGCCGTCGCGGAAGTCGTATACCAGCTCGGCATGGCCCCCCGCTTGGAC
>CAXTNN010000170.1:5825-7515 GCA_964245545.1 uncultured Acetobacteraceae bacterium
GTCCAGCGCCAGGTCATGGTTGCGCGGCAGCCGGCCGAGGAAGCGCTCCGCCACCAGCCGGCCATCGGGTGCGAACACGTCGACGCGGATCGGCAGGGTGGCCTGGCTGTCCGCCATCGGGGTTGGCTGCACCACGGTGGAGAACCGCTCCGGCGGCAGCACGGGGAACGGCAGCAGGTAGCCGCGCCCGAGCAGGTTGGACAGGGCGGGAATACCCGGGTCGGGCCGCAGATCCGCCCGCTCCACATTGACATGGGCGATGCGGGTGCGGCCGTTCTGCACCACCTCGTAGCGCGGGCGGACCATGTGGCGGCCGGCGCGCAGCTCGATCTGCCCCGGCCAGCGCACGCCCGGCAGCAGCCGGCCTACGTCCAGCGCCACCGTGGCAAACGGCGCCACCGTCTCCCCCAGCATCACCGGCTGTTCGGCACCCATCCGGTCCAGCGCGATTGTGCCCGGCGGGATGGGCGCGGCGTGGCTGTTCTGCAGCCAAAGCACCACCCGCTCGCCCTCGCGCGGCGCGGGCAGGCCGGCATATCGGTCCGAGGGCCAGGCATTGGCGTCATGCGTGCAGGACAGGCTGGGCTCACCCCCCGTGCCGTAAGTGTCGAGCGCATACTTCACCACGTCATGCCCGGCGACGCCCACCGCGTGCAGAAAGAGCTGGCCGCGGAACGGCGGCAGGGCAAAGCGGGTGCGGATGGCGGCGCTGTCGATAATGACGCCACCGGGTCCTTCGGGCAGCGGCTGCTCCCATTCGGCCAACACGTTCCCCGCCTCGCCGAACAGCCGCAGCCACAGGCGCGCCCCGGTGGCGCCATAGCCCGCCCAGTAGTTCGCGGTGACCAGGCGGGTGCTGAGGCCGTCGGCGTCGCGGAAGAAGGCGTAGTTGGTGGCGAAGTTCAGCGGGTCGAGGTAGCGGCGCGGGTTGGTCAGCAGGCCGGACGGCAGGCGCGCCTGCTCCAGCGTGGCCAACGCCATTTCGGGCGGCAGCAGCGGTGCCACGCGGTCGCGCAGCTTGCCGGGCTCGAAACTGGCAATCAGCAGCGTGCCGGCGCGCGACTCGCGCAGCCCGGTGAGCGGCAGCGCCCCGCAGCCGGCGCGCACCTGGCCGATCTGCTCGGTGTCATGCACGTAGAGCTCGGCCGGCGCCGGCATCTCCGGATGCAGCGCGAACAAGGCGTCCGCCACGCCATCGGGGTCATACACCGCGAGCGGGGTGCGCAGCCCGGCGGCCAGACGGGCGATGGCTTCGGCGGCGAGCGGGTGGGCAAACGCCTTGTAGAGCACGTTGCCGCCCTGCCGCGCATCGAACGTCTTGATATCCAGCATACGTCTAGAATCCCAATCGCCGGCGCACTGTATCGGCCGCTGCCTGCGTATCGTCCAGCGGCGAGGTTTGCCACGTCTCCAGCCGGCCTCGGAACGGGCGGACACGCCCCTCTGCCGCAAGCCCGGCGAGAAACGCGCCGATCCGCCGCGACCGTCCCGGCAGCGCGGCCAGCAGCACGGGAGCCGCGGTGGCCACGGCTTCGGACACCATGGAGACGCTGTCGACGGTGACGACGATGACGTCGGCATGGGCGAGCAGGCCGAAATACGGGTTCTCCCCCGCCCCATCCCACACCGCGGCCCCGAGCGGAGCCAGCGTGTCACGCAGGGCGGCGACGGCGGCCGGTGCGGTCCGGCG
>CAXTNN010000171.1:0-7514 GCA_964245545.1 uncultured Acetobacteraceae bacterium
CCACCCTCACCCAACCCTCTCCCGCCGGCGGGAAAGGGCTTTCTTAAGGAGCGGGGCGGCAGTGAGGTTACAGCATCAGGCTCAGCGGGTCCTGCACGATGGCTTTGAACGCGGCGATCCATTCTGCGGCGACCGCCCCGTCGATCACGCGGTGGTCGACGGAAAGAGTGGCGCTCATCACCGTGGCGGGAACGATGGCGCCGTCGCGCACCACGGGGCGGAGCTCGCCGGCGCCGACGGCCAGGATGCCGCCCTGCGGCGGGTTGATGATGGCGGAGAACGACTTCACGCCATACATGCCAAGGTTCGAGATCGAGAACCCGCCCCCCTGGAACTCCTCCGGCTTCAGCTTGCCGGCCCGGGCGCGGGCGATCAGCTCCTTCATCTCGTTGCTGATGGTGGCCACGCCCTTCTGGTCGGCCCGGCGCACGATGGGCGTGATCAGCCCGCCATCGGTGGCTACGGCGACGCTGATGTCGACGTCGTGGTAGGTGGCCACGCCCTCCTCGGTCCAGCTTGCATTGGCCGCCGGGACCCGGCGCAGTGCCACGGCAGCGGCCTTGATGACCAGGTCGTTCACCGACAGCTTGAACGCCGCCGGGCCATCCTTGGCGGATTTGGCGTTGAGCTCGGCCCGTAGCTTCAGCAGCGCGTCCAGCTCGATGTCGGCGGTGACGTAGAAATGCGGGACCGTCTGCTTGGCCTCGCTGAGCCGCCGGGCGATGGTGCGGCGCATGTTGGTATGCGGCACCAGCGTGTGGGCGCCGGCGATCACCACCGGGCGCGGCGGTGGCGCGGGCGGCGGCGCCGTCACCACCACCGGCGCGGGTGCAGCAGCCGGCGGGGCGGCTGCTGGCTTGGCGGCCGCGGGAGCGCTGCTGGCGGCCTCGATATCGGCCTTCACGATGCGCCCATTCGGCCCGGTGCCGCGGATGCCTTCCAGCGCCAGCCCCGCCTGCTGCGCCATGCGCCGGGCTAACGGCGACGCGAAGATGCGCGTGCCGTGATCGTGCCCGTTCGACAGAGGCGCCGCCGCCGGGAACGGTTGGGCCGCCGCGGTCGGCTTGGGCGTGCTGTCCGCCGTTTCCGGCGCCTTGGCGGCTGGGGCTGCGGCCGCCGGCATGGCAGCGGGCACGTTCTCGCCCTCCTCCACCAGGATGGCGATGGGGGCGTTCACCTGCACCCCCGCCGTGCCGTCCGCGACCAGGATCTTGCCCAGCACCCCTTCGTCGACCGCTTCCACTTCCATGGTGGCCTTGTCGGTCTCGATCTCGGCGATCACGTCGCCGGCGGTGACGGTGTCGCCCTCTTTCTTCAGCCAGCGCGCCAACGTGCCCTCCGTCATGGTGGGGGAGAGCGCCGGCATCAGGATGTTGGTCGCCATCAGATGAGCTTCTTCACGGCATCGACCACCCATTGCGGCTGCGGCAGCGCGAGCTTCTCGAGGTTGGCGGCGTAGGGCAGCGGCACGTCGAGCCCGGTGACGCGCACCGGCGGCGCGTCCAGCCAATCGAAGCAGTTCTCCACCACCTGCATGGCGATCTCGGCGCCGATGCCGGCAAAAGCCCAGCCTTCCTCGACGCTGACCACACGGTTGGTCTTCTTCACGCTTTCCACCACCGTTGCGGCGTCGAACGGGCGCAGCGAGCGCAGGTTGACCACCTCGGCGTCAATCCCCTGCTCGGCCAGCGCCTCCGCCGCCTTCATCGCCACCCCCACCATGATGGAGAAGGCGACGATGGTGACGTCGCGGCCGGGCCGCTCGATCTTGGCGCGCCCGATCGGGGTGGTGAACGCCTCGTCGGTGGGGCACTCGAAGGTCTGCCCGTAGAGGATCTCGTTCTCCAGCATGATCACCGGGTTGGGGTCGCGGATGGCCGAGCGCAGCAGCCCCTTGGCGTCGGCACTGCTCCAGGGGGCGACCACCTTGAGGCCGGGCACGTGGGCGTACCAGCTTGCATAGCACTGGCTATGCTGGGCGCCGACGCGGCTGGCGGCGCCATTGGGGCCGCGGAACACGATTGGGCAGCCCATCTGGCCCCCTGACATGTACAGCGTCTTGGCGGCCGAGTTGATGATTTGGTCGATCGCCTGCATGGCGAAGTTGAAGGTCATGAACTCGACGATCGGGCGCAGGCCGTTCATCGCCGCACCCACGGCCATGCCGGTAAAGCCGTGCTCGGTGATCGGCGTGTCGATGATGCGGCGGGGGCCGAACTCGTCCAGCAGGCCTTGGCTGACCTTATAGGCGCCCTGATACTGCGCCACCTCTTCGCCCAGGAGGAACACAGCCGGGTCGCGGCGCAACTCCAGCGCCATGGCATCGCGCAACGCGTCGCGCACCGTGGTGGGCGCCGTCGGCCCCCAATCCTTTTCCGGCGCCGCGGCGGCCATGGCCGGTACGGTGTGAGAGGCAATTTCCGCCGGCCGTTTCGGCTCCAGCTTTTGCGGCGCCTCGGCCAGGGGCGGCGTGGGCGATGCGCTGCTGTCCTCGCCATTGCCCAGCAGGGCGATGGGGGTGTTCACCGCCACGCCCTCCGTGCCTTCCTCGATCAGGATTTGCGACAGCGTGCCCTCGTCGACCGCTTCCACCTCCATTGTGGCCTTGTCGGTCTCGATCTCGGCGATCACATCGCCGGCGCGCACGTCCTCGCCCACCTTCTTGAGCCAGCGCGCGAGCTTGCCTTCGGTCATGGTGGGGCTCAGCGCCGGCATCAGCACCTGGGTGGACACTGGGCTAGGCCTCCACCAGCACGTTGGTCCAAAGTTCGCGCTCGTCGGGCTCGGGGCTGGACTGGGCGAACTCCGCCGCGTCGTTGATCCGAGCCTTCACCGCGGTATCTACCTGCTTCAGCGCGTCCTCGCTCTCGCCCATGCGCAGCAGCATCTGGCGGGCGTGATCGATGCAGTCGTGCTCGTCGCGCATCTTCTGGATCTCGTCGCGGGTGCGGTACTTGCCCGGGTCCGACATCGAATGGCCGCGATAGCGATAGGTCTGCATTTCGAGCAGGTAGGGCCCCTTGCCGGCCCGGCAGTGCTCCACCGCTTCCCCGGCGGCTTCGCGTACCGTGACCACGTCCATCCCGTCCACCTGGGCGCTGGCCATGTTCCAGGGGGAGCCGTTCTTGGACAGGTCGCGCGAGGCGGTAGCGCGTTCGATGCTGGTGCCCATGCCATACTTGTTGTTCTCGATCACGTAGATGCAGGGCAGCTTCATCAAGGCGGCCAGGTTGAAGCTTTCGAACACCTGGCCCTGGTTGGCGGCGCCGTCGCCGAAATAGGTGACGCAGACGGCATCGTTCTCGCGGTACCAGTTGGAGAAGGCCAGCCCGGTGCCAAGGCTCACCTGGGCCCCGACGATGCCGTGGCCGCCGAAGAAGTTCTTCTCCTTGCTGAACATGTGCATGGAGCCGCCCTTGCCCTTGGAGTACCCGCCCGAGCGCCCGGTCAGCTCCGCCATCACGCCGCGCGGCTCCATCCCGGTGGCCAGCATGTGGCCATGGTCGCGGTAAGAGGTGATGACCTCGTCGCCCTGCTTCAGCGTGCTCTGCACGCCAACCACCACCGCCTCCTGGCCGATGTAGAGATGGCAGAAGCCGCCAATCAGCCCCATGCCGTAGAGCTGCCCGGCTTTCTCCTCGAAGCGGCGGATCAGCAGCATGTCGCCATAGGCTTTGAGCAAGACCTCACGCGAGACATTCGGAGTTTGCGCGCCCGCTTGTGACCCCTCGCTGGACCCATTGAACAGCTCGCTGGGCTTGCTGCTCCGCTTGGTCTTTTCCGCCGCCTGCGCCATGGCCGTGTCCTTTGCCTTCTTTAGAGTAGGAGGTAGCCCCGTGGCCTGCCAGCGACAAGGGTGCAGGCTCGGCTCGCATCGGCGCTTGCCCACGGCATGGAGCAAAGGGTTTCACCGGCGAGGTTGGCGCTCGGCTGGTCGCGTGGTAGGGGCTGCTATGTCCGACGATCCGCCGCCCTCGCGGGCGTTCCCGCTGCTGGTGCTGGGGGCGCTGGTGGCGCTTGGCCTGGTGGTGTGGCTGCTGTTTCCGGTGGTGCAAGGCTGGATTGCGCACCAAGATTGCATCGCAGTGGGGCGGACCAACTGCGGGTAGGGCCAGGACGACATCGGCGTTCACTCCTCGGTAATGTTTAGCGCGCATAATACCGGCGTGAGCGATATCCGCCACGTAACAGAAGCCGCATCATGGATCGTTCTGCGTCCACCGCGTTCCACCTCGGCCGGTTGGCGCCGAAGCTGCACCACCCCGCAACCTTCCTGGAGCGCGGGGTGGCGCTGCCGCTCACCACGCCGTTGCTGGCCGGTGCGCGGGCGCGTCCGTCGGACAGCCAACGGCTAGAACTGATCATTCTCAATCCCTCGGGCGGCCGCGGCGTCTACATCCTTCCCTGGGCCGGCATCGCCTCGTTCTGCCGCCCTACCATGCACGACTCGCTGTTCAATCAGCGGATTTCGGCGCTGCCCCACGTCACGCCGGCCATCATCCGCCGGATCGCACGGCAGATCGCGGCGGAGGGCCTCGCTGGGGAAGATGCGTGCGAAGCGGCGCAGGTGGCGGCCGAAGCCGACAAGGCGGACCTGATCCTCGCCAACTACCAGCTCCTGATGCGGCTGCATAAGCAGGCCAGCGCAGACCTCGCGTTGACCGGCCAAGCGATGGACAGCCTGGGCCCGGACAAAGCAGCCCAGTTGCGTGCCGCGGTGGACTGGGCGGCCGCAAAGGTCGGCCGCAACGGCGATTGGGTGGCGGCGGCATTGGAGCAGCTCGCCGAGTTGATGGCGGGGCTGGGCGTCAGCGATAGCGGGGCGAAAGCGCGCATCCAGCGCCAGCTCGACACACTGGGCCAAGCGCGCGTCGATATCGACCGCTGGACCGAGGCGCGCCAAGATGAAGCCATGACGGAGTACGGCGCCATGTTCTACGCCGTCAGCGGACTGACCCTGAGCCTGGCAGAGACCGCCCTGGCGGAGGCCCGCCGGCTATCCTCCAACATGGTGGAGCTGTTGCAGCGCTGGGGCAACGAACCCGGCGGCGTGCGAGAGCTGACTGGCCGGCCGGAATGGCTGCTTGACGGGTGGGACCAGATTTGCGCGCTCTGGCAAGCCGCGCAGGACGTGTCGAACCAGGAACTGGCATTGGCCGAAATCGCCGGCCTGATCCCCGTGATGCCGAAGGAGGTGACGGCATGGAGCGGCGCTGGCGCCCAAATCGTTGATCGCGACATGGCCCGCTTCCGCCGCATCGTGCCGTTCAACACGGATTGGTCCACCGGCGAGTCGGTGTTCGACGCCATCGCCCGTTACGAGCAGCTCCGGGCAGCGATATGTTAGCGGGGAGCGGCAAGCAGGCCACGCAGACGCTGCACCGCGAGATCGTGGGCGCCGATGACGAGAAAATCGGCAAGATCATCGCCTATGTCGACCAGGTGGGTGATGCGGGGGTAAACCGGGCGCTGCTTGACCCGTTGCGGAGCCGGCTGGCGCTGCTGCGGCCGGTCCGCCCGTTGCGGCTGTCGCGGCTGCTGTTCACCCCGCTCGACCCGCTGATCGTCAGCCCCGCGGTGTGGCGGCCGACCAGCCTGCGGGTGCCGCGCACCGCGCTTGAGCCATTGACCGCAGCTGTCACTGCCCAGTTCGGGCCGGACCTCGCCTTCATCAACACGGTGATCGAGGGCAAAACCACTGCCTCGCTGCACGCCATTGCCAGCGCGGGCGCTTCCCTGTGGCCCCGCGCGGCGGAAATTCTGGCACAGGCCGGCGCGCCGCCCGAATGGGAGCAGACGGGCTTGCCCAAGGCCGTGTTCGCGCCGCTCGCGCGGTCGGTGGCGGCGGTGCTCCGGCGGGCGGTGCACCTGCAACAATTGGCACGGCAGGCTCAGATCGGCCCCGGCAACCGGGACGGGGAGGTGGTTGGGCAGATCATGGCCGGCCTGGCCAACGAACCGCCGGACGCAGCGGCCATGGTGGCTCAACTCGTCCTCATCGAAGCGCCCCATGCCGCCATCCATTTGCGCCGCTTTGTCTCCGGCGCGCGGGACAACGCCGAGAGCATCGCGCTGAACCGGGCCATGGGCTTGGGCATCGACCAATGCCTGACCTATCTCGAGCGTGAGGCCAATTTCGTTCGCAAGATCGGCGCCGGGTCAATCCGCGATGCCGTCGAGCAGGTGCGGTTCGTGGCTAAGCTGCTCCATGCCCTGGAGGGTGACCCGGCGGCCGCCGTGCATCGCTCCCGCGTCCGCAGCTTGCGCGGCCAGTTGGACAAAGCCAGCCGGCTGTGCTTCGCCAACGGCATCAGGGAGGAAGTCGCAGCGCCCCTGGCCGCGATGACCGAGGCCACGTCGGCGGTGGAACAACGCCGCATCGAGGCGAGCGCGCGCGAGCTGCGCAGCTTGGAAAACACCGCCCGCCACTTCAGCGACGCCGCAAGCTACGACCAGCACCTGGACCGGATGTCGGAGGCCGTGTGCAGCGCCTTTGCCGCGGGAGCGATCAGCTTGGCGCGGGCTTGCCGCCTGATCGAAATCCTCTCTGGCCCGGAAGCCGCGATTGCGCTTCATACCAGCGCCAGCGCTCGACCGGCATAAGCTAAAAGCGGGTGGCGAGAATCCAGACGACGCAGCCGGACAGCGCCAGGATCAGCAATGCCAGCAGTGGGGACGCCATGCGGGGCTGGCGGGTGGCGCCGGGCAGGCGCTTGCGGCCGGTAATCATCGGCCACAGCAAATAGTGCCGCTTGACGGCCGCGTAGGCGATGATTGCCAGCACATGCAGCGTGATGGCGGCCAGGATCAGGTTGAAGTTGAAGGCGTGGATCGCGGTGATCCGGTCGCTGGCGTCCTTGGTGATGTAGCGCCGCAGAGGACCATCGGTGCTGATGTCGTCGTTGCTGAACAGCCCCGTGCCGACCTGCACGGCCAACAGCGCCAGCAGCACCAGCACCATCCATCCACCCGCGGCGTTGTGGCCGATGTGGTCGTCCGGCTCGCGGCGGGTGAACTGGGCCAGGTGGCGGAACCCCTCCAGCGGGCTGCGCAGGAACTGGCTGAAGCGCGAGGTCTCGCTGCCGACGAAGCCCCAGGCCAGGCGGAACAGCAGCAAGGCCAGCATGGTGTAGCCGGACAGCAGGTGCACATCGATCCGGTTGAACCGGATGGAGAAGTAGCTTACCGCCACCAGCACGACGACCGCCCAATGGAACAGCCGCGTTGGCGCGTCCCAAACCCGCATCGAAAGCCGCAGCACCGTCTGCCGCGCCCGTGGCCGCCTCACTCCGCTCATTGCTTGCCCCGCCTTGGATGGCAGCAGTGTGCCCGGGCTTCCGGTGACAGGCCAGGGGCGTTGATGGTGGGGTGCAATGGTCGTGACCAGCGCGTCAACATTGCATGACCTCGTCACAATCCTTAATTATGCGGTATGACTCCTCCGCTGGCCGCCTCCCCTCGTGTTCCGCTGCGTGCCGTGGCCTTGGCGGCGGCGCTGTGCGCCTGTGCGGCGG